>JBBRED010000264.1:0-11947 GCA_038203335.1 Haliangiales bacterium
CGGAAAGCTGGTCTGGGTGCCGCCCGCGGATGAACCTCATGGCGTGGGCCACGGCGCGCTCGGCGCGCTGCTCCGCGCTCATCGCAGCGACGATCGCAGCGTCGCGATCGACATGCTCACGCGCACCTCGGAGACGTCGGACATCGCGCCGGATGCCAGCGTGTACCCGACGGCGCGCGATCCCGCGACCGGCGGCCGGCAGCTGGAGGAGCTTGCATTCGAGCTGCTCGCGACCAGCACGCTCGCGCGCGTCGGCACGAAGGCCGCGCAGCTCGCCGCGCGCGGTGTGCGCCGCGTGTTCGGGATCGATCTCACGAAGCGGCGCGTCGTCGAGTGGTCCACCACACTCGGCACGTGGTCGATCCTGGCGGCAGATGGTGCGATCGTGGATCCGGCGCTCGCGGTTCCGCTGCCGCACGCGGTGCTGCTCGATGCCGCCACGGCCGACGACGCCACGGTGAGAGCGTTCCGGGCGCGCCGCCACCCCGAGTTCCTCGCCGAGCGCGAGGAAGGACGCGAGGAAGGGCGCGAGGAAGGACGCGAGGAAGGACGCCGGGACCTGCTGCGCGAGATCCTGGTGGCGAAGTTCGGTGCGCTCGAGCCCGCGCATGCGGCTCTGCTCGGCGCCGCTGATCCAGCGGCGCTCGAGCGCTACGCGCGCCGCATGGTCACGGCGACTTCGATCGCCGACGTGTTCGTCGACTGACGCCGCGATACGGCGGACGCCACAGACCTACAGCTTCGCGAGGAGGTCTTTCTTCTTCGCGTCGAACTCGGCCTCCGTGAGGATGCCTGCCGCCTTGAGCTCGCCGAGCTGCTTGAGCGTCGACATGATCTGCTCGCGAGACTCGCCGGGCGGCTTCGCCTGGTTCGCGTTCGCGTTGCCCATCACGTTCCCCATCTGGCCGGCCATCGCGAAGCCCATGCCGATGCCTGCGCCCTGGAACGCACCGCCGCCATCGCCGCCCTTCTTCATGCCCTCGGCAGCGCCCATCATCATCTCGGCCTGCGCGAGCTGCTGGTAGCCCGCCATTCCGCCCGAGGCGTTGACGTACGCGAACCGCTCGACGAGCTTGTCGAGGCGATCCTTGTCGGCCTGATCCATGGTGATCGAGAAGTCGCCAAAGCGGATGATCTCGACGCCGTACGACTCGATCTGCCCGCGGACCTTGGTCAGCGTGCTCGCCTCGATCTCGTCGGTGTACGCGCCCGACGTGACCTTCATCAGAGGCCAGTTCTGCTTCACGATCAGCTCGGCGATGTCATCCTTCATCACCTTCTGGACCTGGCTCTTGAACCAGCCCACGAAGCCCTCGTTCGAGGTGGCGCGCTGACCGACGAGCCCGATCACGAGCTTCACGGGATCGATGACGCGCGCCGAGAACTCGCCGTGCACCATGATGCGAACGCGGAGCTGCGTCTGCGGATCCTGAACGTCGCCGATCGACGTGCCGAACTTGATCGAAGCCAGCTCGCGCGTGGTGACGAAGAAGACTTCGCAGATGAAGACGTTGCCGCCGGTGAACTTGTCGATGAGCTGGCCGAGGAACGGGATGTTCGATGCGTCGAGCGTGTGGCGGCCCGCCGAGAACGTGCCGACGAACTTTCCGTCCTTGAAGAACAGCGCGACCTCGTCGGAGTCGACGGTCAGCTGCGCCTTCATCGGGATCGTCTGATCAGGGTGCTTGTAGACCCACTGGTCCTTGAACTCGTCGGGGCGAGCGATCGCCAGCTCCTTCACTCCACCCTTGATGAAACTGATGATTCCCATGGCTCCGACCGTAGCACAGGCGCGCGCTGCTACCTTTCCCCACCTCGTGACGTGACATGACCTCGTGTCGTGACGCGGCGCGTGTAGCCAAATTTTGCTTGATCGTTCCGTTGGCGGGAATACAGTCCCGGTCCATGCGATCCGCCGCCATTTCCGTCGCCGCTGGCCTGCTCTCCTTCGTTGTCGCCTGCGGGCCTGCGGGGCGGCGACTGTCAGATGACGACGGCACCGGCGACGACACCGTCGACGCCATGGGCGTCGGCGGTCCGGAGATCTGCGACGACGCCTACGACAATGATGGCGATGGTCGCGCCGATTGCGCCGACACGGATTGCTCCGGCATCGGGGCGTGCCCGGTGTGCGGCTCGGTCGAGAACCCGCAGGCCACGCCACTCGCGCTGCCCGACGGTCTGTCGAGCGGCGCCACGTGCTCGACCGACGCGCAGTGTGGCGGCACCACGCCGAACTGCGTCCAGAGCGAGTGCCACGCCTCGTACAACTCGACGCTGAAGTTCATCGGCTTCGGCGCGGGCGCCACGCTCACCGATCCGAATCTGCTCCTCAATGTCTGCGTCGAGATCGAGCACAGCTGGCTGCGCGATCTCCAGATCGAGCTGATCACGCCTCCCGACGCGGGCGGCGTGAAGCACAACCTCATCCTCGACAAGTGGTACGACCGCACCACCCTCCAGGAGATCTACCTCGGCGCTGCGAACGACAACGACACCGCCGCGGCGCCCGTCCCCGGCACCGGCGCGAAGTACTGCTGGACCGCATCGGCCCTCAAGCCGATGATCGACGGCTCCGGCGTGGCCGGCCCGACGTCCAGCGTCGGTGGCCACACCACGCTCACCCCTGGCGACTTCAAGTCGATGTCGCCGTGGACCACGCTCACGAACGTTCCGCTCAACGGTGACTGGACGATGCGCGTGACCGATCTCTGGGAGATCGACAACGGCTTCATGTTCAAGTGGTCGATCAGCTTCGACCCGTCGCTGGTCTCGGACTGCTCCGGCCCGATCATCCTCTAGCGATTTACGTTACCGTCGGCGCGGATGACCTCGCGCCGGTTGATCGCAGCGCTCGTCGCGGTCAACGTCGTACTCGTCATCATCGGCGCGCTCGTCGTGCCACCGCCCACCAAGCGCGCGGGCTCCGGGCTGCGCGTCGGCCTGGTGTTCGACGTCGGCGGCAAGAACGACAAGTCGTTCAACGAGGCGGCGTGGCGCGGTCTGCAGCGGGCCGAGTCCGAGCTCGGTGTCGACGTGCAGTTCATCGAGCCCAGTGAGGGCGCGGATCGCGAGAGCGCGCTACGGACGCTCGCGGCGCGCGGCGTGGATCTCGTGATCGGCGTCGGCTTCATTTTCGGGCCGGATCTCGAGCGGCTCGCGAAGCAATTCCCCGACGTGAAGTTCGCGGGCATCGACTACAGCCCGTCGCCCGGTGTGGGCGATCTGCCGAACCTCGCCGGGCTGCGGTTCCGCGAGCAGGAAGGCAGCTTCCTGGTCGGCGCGATCGCGGGCCTGATCACGCGCACGAAGATCGTCGGGTTCGTCGGCGGGATGAAGATCCCGTTGATCCGGAAGTTCGAGGCGGGTTACGAGGCGGGCGTTCACCACGTCTGCCCGACCTGCCTCGTGGTGTCCGCGTATGCCGGCACCGAGCCGAAGGCGTTCGCGGATCCATCGCTCGGCGAGGAGCTGGCGAGCGCGCAGTACAGCAAGGGCGCCGACGTGATCTTCCACGCCGCAGGCAAGACCGGCGATGGCGTGTTCGCGGCGGCGCGCCACACCGGCATGCGCGCGCTCGGTGTCGATAGCGATCAGTACGAGGCCGCGCCGTGCTGCGTCGTGACCAGCATGGTGAAGGGCGTGGACGTCGCCGTGCTCGACATCATCAAGGACGTCATCGCGAACAAGTTCAAGCCGGGCGTACACGAGCTGGGGCTCGCCGAGCACGGCGTTGGCTTCGTCGCCGACGAGCGCAACCGGACCCTGCTGCCGATCGAGGTGGTCAACGAGGCCCATCGGCTCGGCGACGAGATCGTGAAGGGCACGATCGTGGTGCCCGACAAGTGACCGCGAAGATCGCCACCGAGCTCGACAAGGCCTATCCGGGCTGCGTGGTGCTGCGCGGCGCAACGCTGACCGTGCGACCGGGCACCGTGCACGCGCTCGTCGGCGAGAATGGGGCAGGGAAGTCCACGCTCGTGAAGATCCTCGCCGGTGTCATCCCGGCCGATCAGGGCACGTTCGCGCTCGATGGCGGCAACCTGCCGCTCGCGACCTGGAACCGCCGGGCCGCGCGCGCCGCCGGCGTGGGCATCGTGCAGCAGCACGGTGCATCGGCGCCGACGCTCAGCGTGGTCGAGAACGCGATGCTCGGCGTCGAGGGCGGCGCGGTGCTCGCGCTCGACGCACCTGCCGAGGCGCTGAAGCGCATGGGCGAGCAGGTCGGGCTGCCGATCGATCCACGCGCGCGGGCCGAGGATCTCTCGCTCGGTGCCGCGCAGCGCGCCGAGATCGTGGCGGCGCTGTATCACGGTGCGAAGCTGCTGATCCTCGACGAGCCGACGGCGGTGCTCACGCCGATCGAGGTCGAAGGGCTGCTCGCCACGCTTCGCCGGCTCGCCGGCGAAGGCACCACGATCATCATCGTCACCCACAAGCTCGACGAGGTCCGCGCGGTCGCGGATGACGTGACCGTGCTGCGCGGCGGCAAGACGGTGGCCACGTTCTCCACCGTGGACGCGCCCCTCGACACCGGGGCGATCGCGCACGCGATGGTCGGTGCCGAGCTCCCCGCGCCGACGAAGGTGCCGGCTCCGGCGGCGGATGCGAAGATCGCGCTCGAGCTCGTGGGCGTGCGCGCGGGCGAGCTGCACTCGGCGACGCTCTCGGTGCGCGCGGGCGAGATCGTGGGGATCGCGGGCGTCGATGGGAACGGGCAGCGCGAGCTCGCCCTCGCGATCACCGGCCTCACGCGTGCCGGCGGGACCGTGAAGATCGGCGGGCGCGATGTCACGCGTGCCTCACCGGCCGCGCGGCTCGCCGCGGGCCTCGCGCATGTCCCCGAGGATCGGCACCACGGTGGCCTGATCCTCGTGGCGTCGGTAGCCGAGAACCTCGCGCTCGGCCGCACCGACCTCACCGGGCGGTTCCGCGTGGATCGCGCGCGCGTGGCGGCGAACGCGGCCGCACAGATCGAGCAGCTCGATATTCGGCCGCCGGTCGCGACCATGCTGGTCGAGGCGCTGTCGGGCGGCAACCAGCAGAAGGTCGTGGTCGGGCGCGAGCTGTCGCGGCCGAACCTCGTGGCGGTGGTCGCCGCGCAGCCCACGCGCGGCGTGGACCTCGGCGCCGTGACGCGCATCCACGAGCGGCTGCGCGCCGCGGCGACCGCGGGTGCGGGCGTGCTCGTCATCTCGGCCGACCTCGACGAGCTCCTCGCGCTGTGCCACCGCATCGTGGTGATCCTGCGCGGCAAGCTCGTCGGCGAGCGAACCACGCGCGACGAGCTCGGCGCGCTGATGACGGGGGCCTCGTGATCGCCTGGCTGCGCCCGAGCGACAACGTGCGCAAGGAGATCGAGGCCGCGGTGATCGCGCTCCTGGTCGCGGTGGCGATCGGCAGCGCGCTGATGCTCGTGGTCGGCAAGTCGCCCGGGCACGTGTGGTCGCAGATGCTGATCCACACGTTCACCGAGTCGTACTGGTTCGGCTATCTGCTCTACAAGGCGACGGCGCTCGCGCTCACCGGCCTCGCGGTCGCGATCGCGCTCGACGCCGGCATGTTCAACATCGGCGCCGAGAGTCAGCTCACCGCAGGTGTCCTCGCATGCGCGGTGCTCGGAACGTCGATCCCGACCGACACGCCCGCGGTGCTCGCCGTCCCGATCTGCCTCGTCGGTGCCGCGCTCGCCGGCGGCGCGGTCGGCGCGGTCATCGGCTACCTCAAGGTCGCGCGCGATGCGAACGAGGTCATCACCTCGATCATGCTGAACTCGATCGTCGCCGGGCTCGCGCTCTACATCGGCAACGTCGCGCTGTTTCAGGGCGGCACCACCACCGGCGGGCAGATCGCACCGGGCGCGGTGCTGCCGCTGCTCGGACTCGCCGGTAGCTCGGCGAACGTGACCCTCGTGATCTCCGTGCTCGCGGTCGCGCTCGTGTGGTGGCTGCGCTCGCGCACCACCTGGGGCATGGCGTGGCTCGCCGTCGGCCGCGATCCGGAGGCGGCGCGCAGCGTGGGCATCAACGTCGCGCGCGTGCGGCTGTTCGCGATGGCGGGCTCGGGCGCGCTCGCCGGCCTCGCCGCCGCGAACTTCGTCCTCGGTCACAAGCACGCGTTCGAGGAGGGCCTCGGGCGCGGCACCGGTCTGCTCGGGATCAGCGTGGCGCTGCTCGGGCGCACGCACCCCGTGGGTGTCGCCGTCGCCGCGCTGCTGCTCGGCTTCCTGTCGGCCGGCGGCCTGTCGGTCGCCCAGGAAGTGCCGAAGGAGCTGATCGAGATGCTGCAGGGCGTGGTCGTGCTCGCGGTCGCGTGCGCGGGCCCGTGGGTACGCCGCCGGCCCGGCCCGGTGAAGGGAACCGTGTGATCGAGTCGCTGCTCTCGCTCGCGTTCCTCGCGCAGGTGATCCGCATCGCCGTGCCGTACGCGCTCGCCGCGATGGGCGGCGCGATCACCGAGCGCGCGGGCGTGGTGGATCTGGCGCTCGAGGCGAAGCTCCTGTTCGGCGCGTTCACCGCCGCAGCGTTCGCGCACGCGACCGGCTCGGCCGTCGCCGGCGTGATCGGCGGGATGTTCGCCGGCATGCTCGTCACCGGCGTGCAGATGTTCTGCGCGCTGCGCCTGCGCGCCGACCAGGTCATCGTCGGCATCGCGCTCAACGTGATCGCGCTCGGCGGCACGCGGTTTCTTCTCCAGCTCGTCTATCACGAGGGCGCGAACTCGCCGCCCGTCCCCGGCTTCGGCCACGCCGTGCTCGCGAACCCGATCGTGTGGCTCGCGTTCGTCGCCGCGATCGCCGTACCGCTCGCGATCAAGCGCACCCGCTGGGGCCTGCGGATGCGCGCGGCGGGTGATCGGCCCGATGCGCTGGTCGCCGTCGGCGTATCGCCCGATCGCGCGAGGATCGCGGCGGGCCTGGTCGGCGGTGCGCTGACGGGCGCGGGCGGTGCGCAGCTCACGCTCGCGGTCGGCGGCTTCGTCGCGGACATGTCCGGCGGGCGCGGCTACATCGCGCTCGCGATGGTCATCCTCGCCGGGTGGCGACCGCTGGTGGCCGCGCTCGCGTGCGCGGGCATCGCGTTCGCCGAGGCGTTCAACATCCAGCTCCAGGTGTCCGCCATCGGCATCCCGCACGAGCTCGCGCAGCTCGCGCCTTACGTCCTGACCCTCCTTGTCCTCGGGATCGCGGGCGGCAAGCACGGCAAGCCGCCGCGCTCGCTCGGCAAGCTCTGATATCGTCGGCGCGATGTACCGAGCTGTCCTGGGGGCGTTGGTGTGCGGGTGCGGTTCAGCAGCGAAGCCTGCGCCGGTCGTCGCGGCGGCTCCGCCGTGCCTCGCCGACGGGCTCGGCGCCCTGCACAACCCACCGCTTCTCGACGTCGCGTGCACGGCCGAGGGCAAGTCGTGCCGCGCGGCGTGCGAGGCGAACGATCCGAGCGGCTGCATGCTGTACGGCTACACGCTCCAGCGCGCCGACGCCGGTGACCTCGCGAACGCGCAGTTCGCGCGCGCGTGCACCCTCGGCCTCGCGATCGGTTGCACGAACTTCGGTGCGGACCTCTGGCTCGGCCATCAGCCGGCGGCGCCGCCCGCGGTCGCGTGTGCGCGCAAGCTGTTCGAGCGCTCGTGCGACGTTCGCGAGACGTTCGGCTGCGGCATGCTCGGGCGCATGGTCGCCGACGCGGCGAAGACCCCGGAGACCCGCGAGACCGCTCGGCGGTTCTTCGACAAGACCTGCACCGACCTCGGCGCGATGAGCTGCCGGATGTACGCGTACCATCTCGAGCTCGGTGACCTCGGCCCGGCCGAGCCCGCCACGATCCACGCCCTCATGCAGCGAGCGTGCGACACCGGCGACGCCGACGCCTGCGGCGAGCACGCGACCGTCGGCGAGACGTTCCACCACTGATGTCCGGCGTGTCCGATAATGGGGTCGGACCCCATTTAGCGGACGGCACCTGCGCGCGCGCCGTGTAACGATCGCGGGCATGCGCGCCGTTGCTCTCCTCGTAGGTCTTGCGGCGTGCGGTGGTAGTCGAAGCGATGGGGCGGCGACGTCGGCCGCGCCCGATCGCGGCCCCGAGGCGAAGCCGACGGTCGAGCCGGAGATGACGGCGCAGCCGGTCCCGCTCGCGATGCCGACGCCGGGGCCCGCCGTCGCGCCGGTCACGCCGATGCCCGCGCCAGGCGCGCTCGTCGTGGTCGCGAAGATCACGGACGCGGGACCGATCGGCGACGGCCGGTGCTCGCAGCGCAGCTACCAGATCGCCATCGAGCGCGTGGTCAGCGGGGCGCCGCCGGCGGAGGGGACGCCGTGGGTCCACTTCGAGCGCTGCCAGGGCGCGCCCGAGGTCACGGCGCCGGCGGGCGATGTTGCTGGCACCGGCCTCGCGGTCGGAACGACGTATCAGATCTCGCTGCAGAAGGGCGCGAGCAAGAACTTCGGCGACGGCTTCATGATCGTCGGCGCCCACCCGCCCTGATCGGCGCCGCTACATCCGCTCGGGCGCGGAGAACCCCGAGGCCGGTCGTGAACGAGGCCGCCCGCGCCATCCGCGCGGCTACATCTGATCGGGCGCGGCGATGTTGAGCAGACCGAGCCCGGTCGCGAACGTGGCCTGCACGGCGGCGACGAGCGCGAGGCGGGCGCGCCGCAGCGGCGCGTTGCCCTCGACGAGTACGCGCAAGGATGCGTCGCCGTTGCCGAGCGAGTACCAGCGCGAGAACTCGCTCGCGAGCTGGAGGAGGTAGTGCGCCACGCCATGCGGCTCGCTGTTGTCCGCGGCGCGGACCACGATGTCGGGGAACTCGAGGAGCTTCCTCGCGACTGCCCACTCGACGTCCTGCGTGAGGAGCGTGAAGTCGACGCCGTCGACCGACGTCACGGTCTCGCCAGCCTTGCGCGCGATCGAGGCGCAGCGCGCGTGGCTGTACTGGACGTACGGACCGGAATCGCCTTCCAGCGAGACGGCCTTGTCGAGGTCGAAGTCGATGTCCTTCTCGCGCTGCGTGGCGAGGTTCGCAAAGACAATCGCGCCGAGCCCGACCTTCGGAGCGACCTCGTCGACAACAGCGGCCGGAAGATCAGGGCTGACCTTCGCCATGATGGCCCGGACCTCCTGCTCGGCGATCTTGAACACGTCGCGCATCAGGACCGCGCCGAGCCGCGTCGCGGCGCGTACGCCATCGACGCGGATCAGTCCGTACGGAACGTGCTCGCAGGACGCCGACCATTCGTGGCCCGCCTTCTTGAGCAGCTTGAACAGCATGCGGAAGTGCGTGGCCTGGCCGCGATCGACGACGTAGAGCGAGCGCGTGAAGTGGAAGGTGTTCCAGCGGTACTCCGCCGCGGCGACATCGCGCGTCGCGTAGAGGGTGGTGCCATCCTTCGTCTTCAGCAGGATCGGATTCTTCTCGCCCTCGAGCTCCACGACCTGCGCACCTTCGCTCTCGGTGATAAACGGGGCGAGCTCGGCGAGTACGCGCGGTATGTCGGGCTCGTACGCTGCCTCGCCGCGGACCTCCTCGAACTTCACGCCGAGGATGTTGTAGACGTCGTCGAACTCCGCCCACGAAATGTCGCGGAACCGCTGCCACAGCGCGCGCGCGACTGGATCGCCGTCCTCGAGCCGCTTGAACGCGTTGCGACCTTCTTGCTCGACAGCCGGGTTGTCCTTCATCGCGGCGCGGAACCGCGTGTACAGCTGGTTCAGCTTGCTGACGTCGAGTGGTTCCTCGATGCCCCACTTCTCGTACGCGGCGATCACCATGCCGTGCGTGGTGCCCCAGTCGCCGAGGAAGTTGATGCCGATGGTGTTGTAGCCGAGCGCGCGGAAGATCTTGACCAGCGCATGGCCGATCGTGGTGCCGCGGATGTGGTGATACGCGAGGTGCTTCGAGATGTTCGGGGACGAGAAGTCGATGCAGATCGTCTTGCCCGTCCCGATCGCGTTCGGGACGAGCGAGGCGCGCAGGCAGGCATCGGCGACCCAGCGGAACGTCGCGGCGCGGTCGAGCTTGATGTTCACGAACGGACCGGCGGCGGTGGCGCTCGCCAGGAACCCGCCGGGCGCGAAGCCCTCGGCGAGCTCCTTGGCCACCTCGGCGGGGTTCTTGCCCCGCGCCTTGGCGATCGCGAAGCAGCCCACGGCGAGGTCGCCGAGCTCCGCGCGGGGCGGCGCCTCGACCTTGAGGTCGGTGGCCGCCACGCCTGCACGCGCAGCGACCGCCTCGGCCGCGGCCAGGTGGATCGGAGTGTGGTGGGTCGGCATGGCCGCGGCAAGCTAGCA
This sequence comes from Haliangiales bacterium, assembly GCA_038203335.1. Lineage (GTDB taxonomy): Bacteria > Myxococcota_A > Polyangia > Haliangiales > Haliangiaceae > JABFXX01. Next base: position 10,290 of record JBBRED010000264.1, read on the forward strand.
CCGATCACCGCGAATCGGCAAAAGACCCACGGATTCCCGGCAGTTGGTTTGACCCCCGCGCGAGGTGCGTGTTACCAACATAGAAGCTCGTGGGAAAGCTTCCTGGAGGAACCGCGTGAGCAAGATCGTCTTGTGCGTCGATGACAGCGTAACGATGCAGCAGGTGGCGGACATCACGTTCCGCGGCACGGAGTTCACCTACGTCGGTGCGCGTAATTACGACGAAGCCGTCGAGAAGGCCAAGGGGCAGAAGCCCACGGTCGTGCTCGCCGACTCCGTGATGACGGGCAAGACGGGGTACGACCTGTGCCTCACCCTCAAGTCCGATGCGAAGACCGCCGACGTTCCGGTGGTGATCCTGATCGGTAACGGTGCCCCGTACGACGCCGCCAAGGGCGTGCAGGTCGGCGCGGATGCCAACCTCCCGAAGCCGTGGGACACGCAGACCATGCTCGAGAAGGTTCTCGAGATCGTCGCGAAGGCGGCGAGCGGCGTCGCCAAGCCCGGTCAGGGTGCGGCGCCGGCGCAGTCGGCGTCGGCGGCTCCGGTCGTCGCGGCGGCGGCGGCGGCGAAGGCCGCTGCTCCTCCGATGGCGGCAGGCGCTGCGAACCAGCCTCCACGCTCGGCGACGATCATGGGCATGCCCACGATCAAGCTGCCGGGTGGCGTCGCTCCGACGGCCGCGCCGGTCCCGGCCGCGACCAAGACCACGATGATGGCCGTGCCCACCGTCGCGCCCGACGGGAACATGAAGGCCCCGGCCGCGCCGATGCGCGCGCCTGCCCCGGTCGTCGCTGCCCCCATGGCCGCCGCGCCCGCCGCGGCCGCTGCCCCCGCACCGTCCTTCAATCCAGGAGCAAGTCGAGCCCCCATGGTCAGCGGTACCCCCACCAAGCGTTCTGCGCTCGTCGAGCGTACCCTCGCGAAGATGGCGGCGCGGCTCGCGGAGGCCAGTGGCCTCGAAGCGGGTAGCCCCGAGCTCCTCGCGTTGCTCAAGCTGTCGACCGAGGTGGTGGAGCGGATCGTGTGGGAGGTCGTGCCGGAGCTCGCGGAGCAGATCATCCGCGAGAACTTGCAGGAACTGACGGCGCGCAAGCAGTCGTCGTGATGTCGATCTGACATCGGCGGCCGCCGCGCCGCGTTACGCGACACCGACGGTGTGCTAGTTTTCGCGCCGTGACAACGTCGTCGGCACTACCTAAACAGTACGACCCATCCGAGGTCGAGCCCCGCTGGCTCAGGTTCTGGCTGGAGAACGGCTTCTTCCACGCCGACGAGACCAGCCCGACGGTACCGTACGCGATCACGCTGCCGCCCCCGAACGTGACGGGATCGCTGCACATCGGGCACGCGCTCGGCTCGACGATGCAGGACATCCTGGTCCGCTGGAAGCGGATGCAGGGGTTCAACGCGATGTGGATGCCGGGCATCGACCACGCGTCGATCGCCGTGCACGTGCTCCTCGAGAAGGATCTCAAGCGCCGCGAGCAGAAGACCCGCTTCGACCTCGGCCGCGAGGAGTTCATGAAGCGGGCGTGGGCGTGGAAGGAGAAGAGCGGCAACCGCATCTCCGAGCAGGAGAAGCTGATGGGCTTCTCGCTCGACTGGCCGCGCGAGCGCTTCACGATGGACGACAAGTCCAACGCCGCGGTGCTCGA
>JBBRED010000265.1:0-11940 GCA_038203335.1 Haliangiales bacterium
CTTGGCCTTCGACATCGAGCAGGAACGGCGCGGCCTCGGAGCGCCGGAGCAGCACCGCGCCCTTGGCGTCCTTGACGACCGCGTGCTCCACGAGCACCGGCGCATCATCGACGATCGACGTCACGATGCCGCGAAACCGGCGCGCGGTCCCGTGCAGGGTCACCGCGCCCGGCGCCGCCACGACCATCGGGAGCTGCACGCCGACCATGGTCTGCTTGCGCTGCCGGCCGCGCAGCTTGTACAGCCCGAACGCGAGGACGCTGCCGATCGCGAACGGCGCCAGGATCGGAAGCGCGAGCGATGATCCGGCGAGGAACGCCGTGAGCATTCCCCAGTCGCGGTGATTGTTGAACCGCATGTCGCGGTAGTAGAGGAGCTCGCGCACGAGCTCGACCGGTGCGGTCATCGGCGCCGCGCACTCGATGCACGTCGTCGTCGGCGGCTGAAGGAGCCGACACTGCACGCAGCAGAAGACTCCGCTGTTCTCCACCACCGCTCAGTAGAGCATGCGAGCGAGCCCCCCGAACGTGGGGCGCGCAGCACCGCGAAGCGGTGCGCAGGTAGATCGATGACTTGGTGCCGGAGGTCGGACTCGAACCGACACGCCCGTGAGGGCAAGGGCTTTTGAGACCCCTGAGTCTACCATTTCTCCACTCCGGCGAATGGGCACGCACTCTAGCAGGCCCAACGCAGAAACGCGCCGGCTCACCGTGAGCGCGACGCGTTCCAACGATCAGACAGGTGTCTGAATCACATGCCCGGGGCGGGCGTGGCGTCCGAGCCCGCGGCGTCCGAGCCCGCGGCGTCCGAACCGGCCGGGGCCGTCGCCGAACCCATGTCGGTCGTCGGCTTCGCGGCGTCCTTCTTCTTGCCGCAAGCGGCGAACGCCATCGCAACAGTGGCCACAACGATGATCATCTTCTTCATGTGCGTAATCCCTTCTCTACTCGATTGATTGGTTTGCAAACCCGAACTCAAACACGAAACTAGGTGGGCTACTTCGCGGGCGTCCCGTAGGCCGCGCCGCCGTAGCTCGCGCCGCCGGTCGGCGCGGTAGTGGTCTCGGACGCCTTGGTGTCGGGCGTCGGGGTGGTGGTGGTCGCCGGCTTCTTGCCGCCGCACGCCGCCAGCGCTGCCGTGATCACGATCGTCGCGAGGAACTTCTTCATGGTCTTTGATCTTCTTGGGTCGTGGGTTGGAGTCAGGAGACTTCGAGCTCGGCCAGCGCGGCCTCGAGCTCCTTCTTCGCGTGCAGATCACCGCGGCGCCCGGAGACCTCGATGCCCTTGCGAAACGTCTCCGCGGCCTCGGCGCTCCGGCCGAGCGCGATCAAGGTTCCGCCCGCCATGAGGTACGTCGGGACGTAGTCAGGAAACTTCGTAAGAAGTTCCTCGAACGTGACCCACGCCTCACTCAACGAGCCGGCGCCTTTGTACTCCATCGCCAGCCCGTACCGGGGAAACGGATCTTCCGGCGAGCGAGTGATGAACGTTTTGAAGGTGCTGACGCGGTCCATAGCCAAAAAACGAAAAGCGAAGCGATTGGCCCCGGCCTATAACGCGGCCGGTCGGCAGTACTTACAGCGCGCGGACATTACGCGTGGATTTGGTCCAAATGCCAGTTCAGGAAGGCGATTTCAGGCGCCTGCGACGTGCTACAAAGGGATTCAGGCGGGGTGCAGCGCTCATTTACACGGTTCATCGGGGTCGATCTCGGGGGCGGTCGGGGCAAGACGACCGCGGTGGCCGAGCTCCGGATTGCGGCCGCCGGCGGGGCCGAGGTCATGGAGGTCGCGACCCGCTCCAATCGCCAGCCGTGGAATGACGACACCCTCATGGCCCGGCTGGTGGAGCGCCGTGACCCGGCCCTGGTCATCGCGATCGACGCGCCGCTGACCCGAACTGCGTGTGGCCGATGCGAGCTTCCGGTGTGTCCGGGCATGGAGGACTGCGCCGTGCCGGCCGTGGTCTGGCTCCGGACCTCGGGGCGCGCGCTGGTCCGCAAGGTCGCCGTGCAGACGGTGAACGCGGGTCCGCGCAGCGCACCGATGGCCCAGGCCCGCCTCGCTCCCTACGCGCACCGCGCGACCGACGTGGTGATGACCTACGAGCGCGGGCTCCTGCCGCCGACCGCCCTCGGCGCCCCCAGCGGCGCCGTCGCCGCGCGCGCGAACCAGCTTCGCCGCCGGTTGCACGGGGCGGGCTACCAGCTCCACGACAGCCTGATCGAGGTCTCGCCCGCCGCCACCATCGCGGCGCTCTGCGGGCCGCGGGTCGCGCGCAACTACAAGCGCGATGCGGATCCGTGGCGCACGCGCGCGATGATCCTCGAGCAGCTCACCGACCTGACGTTCGCACCGCAGTCGTGTATGGCGCGCGAGGAGGTGCTCGGCAACGACCACTGCTTCGACGCCGTGATCAGCGCGTACACCGCCTATCGCTGGACGGTCGAGGGCTGGCAGGGCGCCGACGGCATCTTCGCGGACGACGGCTTCATCGTCGCCCCGCCTTAGATCAGCACTTCGTACGCCGCCGTGACCTCGGCGAACTGGCGCTCGAGCGTCTTCCGCAGCGGGAGATCCGCCTCGGGCTGCAGATCGGGATGCAGCGTGCGCGCGAGCCGGCGATACGCGCGCTTCACGGTCTCGAGATCGCTGCCCTCTTCGATCCCGAGCATCTCGAGCGCGGCCTGACGGCGGCGATCCACGATGCGATGCGGCGCGCTGCGGTCGGCGACGACGCCGAGGCCATCGAGCGCATCGACGCCGCGCAGGAAGTGGAGAAACGCGAGCAGCCGGAACCGCGGCGTGCGCGCGAGCGGCCAGATCTGATCGAGCCGCCGAGGGATCGCCATCGCCGCGAGCATCCGGCGGTCGGCTTCATCGATCGCGGTCGGTGCGAGCTCGGTCTTCAGCGACAGCCGCACGCCCGCGAGCTCGCGCACCATCATCTCGGCGAGCACGCCGTCGAGCTGGCTCTCGAGGTGGGCCCGCGTCCATCCAGTCAGCGAGACCTGGTTCGTCGCGCCCGGCGGATACGCCGTCACGCCGCCCTCGAACACGACGACCAGCTCGTCGACCGAGCACAGCCGAGCGAGCCGCGCCACCAGCGCCTTCTTCGCGACGTCGCCGTCGGCGACCACCAGGTGGCCGCGGCGCAGCACGAACACCTCGGCACGCGCCGCGCGCGCGGTCAGCGTCAGGACGCCGCTGGCATTCTGGTGACCGAGCCGATAGAGCAGCCTGACCAGCTCGCCACGCGCGAGCCGACGCCGCAGATTTCCGTGAGCCGGAGACACAGCGCCATACTTGGCGCTCGCGGCGATCGGGGCAATTTTTCAGCCCCCGGGGCTCATTCCGTGCGAGCCCCCGGCGAGGTCACATGAACCCGGCTTTACGACGCTCGACGATGAACTCGATGACGGTGTTGCGGACGTCCTCGCGGAACGTCACGAGACCGGCAGCGATCTCGCGGAGAGCAGTGACGGCGGGCTTGTTATCGCAGTCGACTCCCGCGGAGGCGCCACGAGACAGCTGGCGCGCGCGCTCTGCAGCGAGCACGACCAACGCGAACCGATTGGGAATCTTGTCGAGACAGTCTTCGACGGTAACGCGGGCCATGGACCGCGGAACCTACTCGATTGCCCACCGGTGTCAAGGGCACCTTGCCAGAGCGTCGCTGACCCCGTAGGCTCAGTGGGCGCCCCGTTCTACCGGCAAGTAGGCGGAGCGACTTAACTTATGGTCGTTCGTCCCACGGTTTCCAGCTCACTGGCGTCGGCAAGCTCGGCACGGAGCCCTGCGCGGATCGATCTCGATTGGGATGCCCTCGAGATCGCCGTGGAGCGGAACTCCCCCGACACCGATAGCTACCTCGACCTCACCACCGGACGCGTCCTGACGATCACGACGGGGGATCCAGAGGCCGCGCTCAACCGGCAGGCGGTCTCGGAGAACATCCGCAACTTCCTCCGCGTCGAGCCTGCGAGCTCGCGCGAGCAGTACCGATGGATGGAGAAGTTCGTCGGCTCCGTCGTCGACGAGCCGCTGCGCGAGCGGCTGATCATCTCGATCGATGGCAAGGGCGCGTTCCGCCGGTTCAAGGACGTGCTGCTGGCGTATCCCGCCGAGCGCGAGCGCTGGTTCTCGTACCGCGCGGACCTCCTCCACTGGCACATCCAGACCTGGCTCGAGTCGCACGAGATCTCGCCGACCAACGAGCCGCCGTGGGGCGCCGTCGAAGCACCGCAGGAGCTGCCCACCATCGGTCGCCCTCTCGTGCACGGTACCGAGGCTCCCGGCGAGGCACTGCGCCGCCAGGCGCGCGATCTGATCGAGACCATCGCCGCGATCGAGCTGCCCACCGCGATCGCGTTCCTCGAGTTCTTGAAGCAGCGGTCCACCGAATCGCTGTCCAAGGCCGACCAGGCGATCCTCGACGACGATCCGGCCGACGAGCTCCCGTGATCGAGGCGCTGGTTACCCGCCTCGTGCAGGAGGCGCCGGTGCTCGATGCGGGCGTCATCGCCGAGCTGTGCGGCGAGCTGCGCGCGAACGGCCGGCCGCTCGCGCTGTCGATCGCGAACGTGATCGAGCTGGTCGCCGCCGGTGCGATCGATCAGGCGATCTCGCTGCCGGCGCTCGCGATGGCGTGCGGAACGCTGTGCGATCCGCGCATGGGCACGCCCGAGCACGAGGCCGCGCGCTACGAGATCGATACCCTGCTGCCGATGCCGAAGACCGCGCCGCTGCTCACGCCGCCCGACGTGCCGCTGACCTCGCTCAAGCGGCGCTAGGTGCGAACACAGACGGCGAACTTCAGATAGCTCGCTTCGGGGAACCCCGGCACCGTCGGAAAGTCCGGCGGTAGCGGGCGGCGATCCACGATCTGCAGCTGCGTGCCGGCGCGCTCGGCGCCGTCGGCGAGCGCGAGCTCGAAGTCCGCGAGCGACATCTTGTGCGTCGACGAGGCGGCGATCAGGATGCCGCCCGGGACGAGCACCTCGAGCGCGGCGCTGATCAGCTCCGAGTAATCCCGCACGGCGCTCCAGGGCTTGCCGCCGCGCGCCGCAGCACTCGCAAACGCCGGGGGATCCAGCACCACCATGTCGAACGTGCGCGCGCGCTCGACGAACCGGGCCAGCACCTTGAACACGTCGCCAACGATGTGCTCGGGCTTCTCCGGATCGAGGCCGCACGCCGCGAAGTTCTTGCGCGCGCGAGCGTGCGCCTTCGCGGCCACATCGACGGCGCACACCTCGGCGGCATCGCCGGCCTGCGCGTAGACGGTGATCGCACCAGTATACGAAAACAGGTTGAGCACGCGGCGGCTCTTCGCCCAGTGCCGCACCGCGCGCCGGCCCTCGCGGAGATCCGCGAACAGACCGGTCGATAGCGGCGACGTGACGTCGACGACGAACGTCAGATCGTCTTCCTTCACCTCGAGCTCGACCGGTGCCGCGTTGCCGCGAACCAGCTCGGCGGCGACCTGGCGCGGCGCATCGCCGGCGAGCGAGCGATAGCGCCGCTGCTCGTAGATCGCCTTCGGCTTCAGCTCGGCCTCGAGCGCGTTGTAGAGACCCTCGCGGAGGCCGGTCACCGCGGCGGTGAACAGCTGCACCACGAGGTAGTCCGCGTAGCGCTCGACGACGATGCCCGGCAGGCCATCGGACTCGGCGTTGACGAACCGCACGCACTGCAGCTTGTCGAGATCGAGGAGGCGACCGCGTAGCGCGATCGCCTTCTTCACGCGATCGGCGACGAGTCGATCATCGATCTGCGTGTCGGGGTTGCGCGTGAACACGCGGAGAGCGATCGCGCTGTCGGAGTCGTAGAGGCCGCGGCCGACGAACTCGCCTTCGTCGTCGACGATGTCGATCGGCGTGCCGACCTCGGGGCTCATCGGGCGCGGGCCGAGCGCCTCGCGATACACCCAGGGATGACCCGTGCGAACGCGATGCGCGATGTCGCCGGCGAGCCGGACGGTGTTTCTCCGCACGATCGGGGCGCCGCGAAGTGCGGGACGGCGACCGGTAGGACGTCGCGGCTGTGCCATGGGCCGGCTCTTATCACGCAACCCGAGAGGATCTCCAAGCGGAGCGCCCTTCAGTTTCAGGTGGACAGCTTCAGATCTGCCGCGGTATGTCCGCGGCACTACTCCTTATGAACACGCATCGTCCTGTCGCCACGCTCGAGCCGGTCCGGTTCGGAGAGTTCCTCCGGGATCGCAATATGATCAGTGATGAGCAGTAGTTAGCAGCGCTTGCGGACCACTGGAGCCAGCCGCTCGGCGGCCGACGCCGGATGATCGGAACCACGATCATCGAGAGGGGCTACCTGCCGGCCGAGGTCGTGGAGGCCGAGGCGCGCGTGTTTCACGATGACCTCGAGGTCGTCGAGGTGACGCCGCGGTCCGAGAAGACGACCCTGCCGGTCGTGCCCGTTCAGATGACGATTCGCGCGTAGCGCCATTTTTGCGTATCGCCTCGCACGCTCGGCAAACAGTTTTTCGCGGGCGCGTGGGCCCCGATCGCTGCTAGAGTCCCCTTCCCCATCGGGAGATGCATGATGGCTGTTGATTCGAAGCAGGGTGTTAACGGTTCGGCGAACGGCAAGCTGTCGAAGGCGGGCCGCAAGCGTCCGTCGTCGTTGATGGCGCAGGCGTCGTCGCTTCCGAAGGTCGAGCATTCGCTCGACGAGTTCATCGCGAAGGCGAACCAGACGCTCGTCGATGTCTCCAACTGGGGCGCGGCGGATGCCGAGGCGAAGGCCGAAGACGTCGCGCGGCGCGAGCAGGATGCGCTCCGCATGCGCGCCGCCGAGACGCAGATGAAGGAAGGCGAGGCGCGCGAGCAATCGCTGCGCCGCCAGCTCGATGGTCTGCAGGGCAAGCTCGCCGAGGCCGAGGCTCGCGCCGCGGTCGCAGCATCTTCCGCGGCCGAAGGCCGCGGAGGGGTCATGGGCTCCGCCGCTCATGACCAGACGCTCGCGCAGCTCCGCGCGCAGATCGAATCTGCCGAGCAGCAGCGCAAGGCCGCCGAGCTGAAGAACTCGCAGCTCTCGACGGCACTCTCGGACGCGAAGAACGAGGTCGCGATCGCGCGTGCCTCGGCTCCCGCGATCTCCGTACCGACGTCGACGTTCGACGACGGCGAGGCCGCCGAGCGCGTCCGCATCGCCGAGGCGAAGGCCACGAAGGCGATCGCCGCCGCGAAGGCCGCGCAGGCCGGGCTCACCGTGTCGCCGGCGGATATCGCCGCGATCGAGAGCGGCCTGGTCGTCACCAACATGGAGCCGGCGAAGGGTTCGCCGTGGGCCGCGATCGCGATCGCGTTCGTTGGTGGCCTCGGCCTGATGCTGGTGCTCTGGAAGTTCGTGCTCAACAAGAACGACGAGGCGAAGCCGGCGGCCGCGCAGCCGCCGACCGCTCCGTCGCCGACCGCCGCGCAGCCCGCGGCGGCTCAGCCGGACCCGACGCCCGTCGCTCCGGCGACCGCGCCCGCAACGGCTCCGGCCGCTGCCGCCACGGCACCCGTCGCGCCGAGCAAGCCGATCGTCACGCCGATCGAGGAAGAACCGGCGAAGACCGAACCGGTCGCGACCGAGCCCGTGAAGATCGAGCCCGCGAAGACCGAGCCGGAGCCCGTGAAGACCGCGCCGGTGAAGACCGAGGTCAAGGCGCCCGCGAAGGTGACCAAGTCGACCCCGAAGGCGACCCCGGCGAAGACGACCCCGAAGGCGACCAAGATCGCGCCCGCCAGCAAGGGCACGATCGCGGACCCGTTCGCCGAGACCCCGGCGCCGAAGAAGACGGCTCCCGTCAAGAAGGCGACCAAGCCGGCCAGCGGCGGCGTCGTCGACCCGTTCTGAGACCCACGACCATCGGCTGATCCCACCGGCGCCACGTGGCGCCGGTTGCCGTTTCGGGTGATGCGCGAATTGTCCCGGCGCAACCGACGGAAATCGCAAGGCTCAGGGACGAGACGCGCGCCGGACACGCGAAGCGTTTACGGAGGTAACTGCCGGGTAACGGCTGTGGCAATCAGTCGTTGCATCCATGGTCCCTCGTGGGATAAGTACCCGCTGTTGCTTCGTTCCCCGTCGCGGGGGCCGTCGCTACCCGGAGGTCACGTTGACGCGTTTTATCCTGTCCATTGCGATCGCTCTCGCGGTCGTCGCACCCACCGCGGTGTTCGCGCAGCCTTCACCTGGCGATCTCGACAAGGCGAAGAAAGAGTTCCTCGCCGGCAAGAAGGCGTTCGACGCCGGGGATTTCCCCGAGGCGGCATCGCACTTCAAGACCTCGTACAACCTCTCGAAGAAGCCGACGTTGCTCTACAACGTCGGCCTCGCGAACGAGTCGGGCGGTCAGGACGACATCGCGTTGTTCTACTATCGCAAGTACCTCGTCGATGCGCCCGCCGATGATGCGCAGCGCCCCGATGTGACCGAGCGCGTGAAGGCGCTCGAGAAGAAGTTCGGCGGCGGTAACACCGTCACGCCGCCGAACAACACCACCACCGTCACGCCGCCGAACAACACCACCACGGTGCCGCCGGCCGAGACGCACCACGAGCCGAAGACGATCAAGCCCGCCGGCACGTACTCCGCCGCGGACTTCCAGCACCAGGTCGTCGACACCGCGCCGCCGAAGAAGCCGCTCGACATCACCGCGTTCGTCCCCGAGGACTCGGGCTTCGAGGTCACGCTGTATTACCGCACCGCCGGCGAGGGCAAGTTCCAGAGCAAGGTCATGCGCTGGCGCTACAAGGAGCTCGTCGCGCGCGTTCCGCCCGAGAAGATGCTCGGCGAATCGATCCAGTACTACATCGAGGTCAAGGACCAGGCGAAGGCTGTGGTCACGCGCTCGGCGAAGTCGACGAGCCCGAACCTCGTCACGCTCGAGGTCGGCGCGGCCGAGCGGTTCTATCCCGATTGGAACGACAGCGCGGGCACCACGGCGACGCCCGCCGAGGTCAAGGCGTCCGACGAGGACGAGGATCCGCTGAACCGCAACAAGAAGAAGAAGATCGTCGCGCAGCCGAACGGCTCGGAGGGCGGCATCGAGATCCAGCCGCAGACGCCCGGCAGCGGCAACGGCTTCCGCGATGTCGGCTCGGGCAAGTTCAACGGCATGAAGTGGGGCTCGACGGGTCTCGCCGCCGTCGGCATCGGCCTCGGCGTCGTGTTCTACCTGCAGGCCGGAAAGCAGGCGCGCGCTCTCGAAGATGACTCGCTGATGTGTGGCGCTCCGCCATGCCGCACCTACGATCCGTACGACAACGATCTGCAGTCCGCGGGTAAGCGCTACGAGACGCTGACCGGCGTGTCGATCTTCATCGGCGTCAGCGCCGCCGCGGTCGCCGGTTACTACTGGTACAAGACGCTCACCGCGAAGAAGCGCGGGGAGTACACGGCGACCAAGCGGCCCGACGGCGCCGCGCCCACCCCCGCGCCCGCCGGCGAGGACGAGCCTCCGCCGCGGTCGTCGTGGATCATCACCCCGTCGGTCGGCGATGGGTTTGCCGGCGCTGCGGCCGTGGGCACGTTCTAGGTCAAGAGGTCAGTCATGCGCTACACCCTGCTCATCGCTTCTGTGTCGTCCCTCCTCGGCGGCGCGTGCAACTACAACCCCGATCTTGGCGGCACGCCGTTCCTGTGCGCGGCCGAAGAGCCGAAGTGCCCGAACGGCTACGAGTGCGTCGCGGACACCGCGGGTCGTCAGGTCTGCACGACGACCTCCGGCGTCGTGGTCGACGCGTCAATCAGCGGCTTCCAGTGCGCCGACGACGGGATCCTGGAAGGCGCCACGAAGAACGACACGATCGCCACCGCGTACTCGACGCCGGTCGCGAGCACCAAGCCCGACATCACGTTCGCGGGCCTCGCGATCTGCCCCGAGGGCGACAAGGACACGTACAAGATGGACGTGTCTGTGGTCTCCGATGTCGAGGTCATCACCACGTGGGAGAGCGGCATGCCGGTGAGCGTGTCGATCCTCGGCGCGGGTGGCGCGACGCTCGTCAACGGCACCTCGAGCGGGGAGAAGTCGCTCAAGGCGTTCGCGGCGAACCTGTCCGCGGGGACGTACTACGCACAGGCGTACGCGTCGGCGACCACGAAGAACAACTACAAGATCTCGCTCAAAGTCACGCCCAAGTGAGCGTGGGGCGCTTTGCCTACACGGGCTAAGCCGCCAGCTTGATCGCCCAGCGCCGCGCCTCTGCGGACAGCTCGTCGTCGGTCCCGACGACCTGCCACAGGCGCTGGAGGGCCACATTGGCTCCGGCGTTGTCGCCCCTGTCCCAGCACGTGCGTAGCTCCTGACGCAAGAGAGCGATCTCTTTGGCCTCGGCGTAGCTCATGTGAACCCCCAGCGTCAGCTTCATCGTGGTGTCTCCGACCGGCAAGATTTTGGCCGAGCTTGCGAGGCCTGAAGTGTGCGGTCCCTGTTCAGACGCACGGGGATGCGGCATATTTGACCGTGGGAACAATTGCACGGTAACCTTTCCAAACTCGTAGTGTTTTCCGGGGAGACACGTGAATGAGTCGTATTGGTGAGCTGCTCGTTCGCGAGAAGATGCTCTCGCTCCAGCAGCTTCAGCAGGCGCAAGAAGAGGCCAAGCGGACGGGGAAGCGCCTAGGCGCCACCCTGTCGCGCCTGGGCTACGTCAAGGATCAGGAGCTCACCCAGTTCGTCGCGAAGCAGTACAGCCTGCCCTCGATCAACCTGGCGGAGATCGAGATCGAGGCGGCCGTCCTGAAGCTGGTCCCGCGGGAGATCTGCGAGAAGCATCAGGTCATCCCGGTCCGCCGGAATGGCCCGACGCTGATCGTCGCGATGGCCGACCCCGCGAACATCTACGCGATCGACGAGCTGAAGTTCCTCACGCAGTACAACATCGAGCCGGTCGTCGCGAGCGAGAGCCAGCTCGAGGCCGCGCTGTCCCGCTACTACGACAAGGGCCCCGACCTCGACCAGATGATGGGCGAGCTCGATGTCGACAACGTCGACTACGCCTCGGTCAGCGAGGATGCGGTCAACATCGTCGATCTCGAGAACCAGGCCGGCGAGGCGCCGGTCGTGAAGCTCGTGAACGCCGTGATGCTCTCGGCGATCAAGAAGAAGGCATCGGATATCCACGTCGAGCCCTACGAGAAGAGCTTCCGCGTGCGGTTCCGGATCGACGGCATTCTCCAGGAGGAGATGCGGCCGCCGCTCAAGCTCCGCAACGCGATCACGAGCCGCCTCAAGATCATGGCGTCGCTCGATATCGCCGAGCGCCGGCTCCCGCAGGACGGACGCATCAAGCTGAAGATCGGCGCGAACAAGGAGATGGACTTCCGCGTCAGCGTGCTGCCGACGCTGTACGGCGAGAAGATCGTCATGCGTCTCCTCGACAAGAGCACGCTGCAGCTCGACATGACGAAGCTCGGCTTCGACATCAAGCCACTCGAGGACTTCAAGTACGCGATCAAGAAGCCGTACGGCATGGTGCTCGTCACGGGTCCCACCGGATCCGGCAAGACCACCACGCTGTACTCGGCGCTGTCCGAGCTCAACACGATGGATCGCAACATCTCCACCGCGGAGGATCCGGTCGAGTTCAACCTGCACGGGATCAACCAGGTCCAGATGCACGAGGACATCGGGCTCAACTTCGCGACGGCGCTGCGCGCGTTCCTCCGGCAGGACCCGAACATCATCATGGTCGGCGAGATTCGTGACTTCGAGACCGCCGAGATCGGCGTCAAGGCCGCGCTCACGGGCCACCTCGTGCTGTCCACGCTGCACACCAACGATGCGCCGTCGACGGTGTCTCGTCTCCTCAACATGGGCATCGAGCCGTTCCTCGTGACCGCCTCGGTGAACCTCGTCGTCGCCCAGCGGCTCGCGCGCCGCATCTGCGTGGACTGCAAGATGGCCGACGAGAAGCACCCCG
>JBBRED010000266.1:0-11938 GCA_038203335.1 Haliangiales bacterium
CGAACAGCAAGAATCCGCTGTCGAACATCGTCCCGTGCCATCGCGTGATCGGCGCGAGCGGAGAGCTCACGGGCTATGCATGCGGCATGGCCGCGAAGCGCTGGCTCCACGATCACGAGCGTGGCCAGGGCACCGTCCCCGGCGACGGCGAGCCAGCGCATGCGACGAGGATGGCGCGTGCTAGCTTGCCTTCGTGGCGACCTGGTCCTTCCTCGCTCTGATCGGCGCCGGCATCGCGTTCCTCGCCACACGCGGGGTGTTTCGCAAGTCCGGTCAGAGCGCCGCGGCCAATGCGGCGGGCCTGTCGCCGGCTCCGGATCTCACCCACCTCACGGGAGCGCTGCAGCGGACCGCGCTGTGGACGCTGTCCGATGGCGGCTTCGAGGAGCGCGTCGTCCACGGCGTGCTGTCGCGCAATGCGCACGATATCGACGTCACGGCGTTTGATCTCGAGACGCTGCGCGATCGCCGAGGTGAGTGGGCGTACCTGCCGCTCGACCGTCCGTTCCGGATCGGCTCGGTCGTCAGCATCGTCGCGTGCGAGGTCGATCGCTCGTTCCCGCACCTGCTCCTCAAGCGCGCAGGCGGCGGCGATGATCTCAAGAGCGACAGCGCGATCGATCGCGGTAGCCACGTCGCAAAGGCTGCGCGCCTCGGCCTCGGGATGCCGCAGTCGTCTCCCGCGGAGCTGCCGACCACGCTGACGCCGAACGCCCTCGCGCCCAGCTTGCCCGAGCACTGGCGCGCCTACGGCGACGCGACGGTCCTCGGCGAGCTGCTCTCGGGTGGCTTCGCAGCGACGCTGGTCCAGGCCGGACGCCGCGACCTCGTGATCGAGCTGCTCGACACGCTGATCCTGGTCTACCCGGCGTCGCGCGACGTCGTCGGACCCGATGCGTTCGCGGACCTCACCGCGACCGCGCTCGCGATCACCGATGGGGTGCTCGCCGCATCGCGTCCGCAGTCGCCACGCGGCGTCGAGGTCCAGGCTGCCGACGCTACGACCTAGCGGTACTGCGCGTCGACGCGGAAGCCGGTCTTGTTGACCGAGCTATCCGAGACGAACCGCAGGTAGTGGTACTGACCCGCGAACTCCTCGGTCGCCGCCGGGCCGGTGGTGCCCGTGAAGCGCTTGTCCATCTTCCACGCGCCGTTGACCCAGCTCCACACCTCGAGGAAGTCGTAGTTCGCCTCGAGCGCGAAGCCCGCGGCGGCCGTCAAGCGGAGCGACTGCGCGCCGGTGGGGAGCGAGAGCTCCTTCCACACGCTGGTCGAGCTCGCGTACGGGTGCGCCGTCTCGAACACGCCGTTCGTCACGGCCTTCCACGGCACGCCCGCGGCCCACGCGCACGCGTTCGCGTTGCACGCCCACGCGCCGAGCACGGCGGCGTGGGGGAGGGCGGTGCAGTCCGACGGAGCATCGCAGTAGGTCGGGGCGACGCAGCGACCGCCGGCGTCGGGGAACGGGTAGCTCCACTGCGAGGCGCCGAACCGGCACTTGTTGTTCTCGAGGCACGACAGGCCGCGGATGGTGCCGCACGCATCGCCGGGCTCGCCGCACTCGCCCGCGTGGACGACGGTGACGCCGGCGCACGCCGCTTCGCACGCGTTGCCGAACGTGGTGCTGCTCTCGCTGCACACCGGCTGGTAGATCGCCGGGCACACGCAGCTCTGAACCTCGATGCACGTCGCGCTGTCCGCGTCGCACGAGAAGTTATCGCCGCAGGTCAGACCACCCGTCGGGGTGCCGCACATGAACAGCGCCTCGAAGTCCGAGATCAGCTGCGCGACGGCCGCGTCGTGCGAGCCCTCGCCCGAGACGAACGTGACGGTCTTCGTGCCGGCCTTGATGACGAGCGTCTCGGTCGCGATGGTCGCCGGGTTGCTGCGCGTGTAGCCCGGGCCGTGGAGCAGGCCGAGGTCCGAGGCGCGCTTGACGAGCGCGTTGACCTTCACCTGATCGAGCGTACCGATCTCGGTGGTGACCGGGGCGTCAGTCGGGCCGGGGTGGGTCTCGCTCGCGACGTTGCCGGTCACCGTATGCGCGGTGCGGTTGTGCCCCTGCGCGCGGCGGTGATCGATCTGAACCGTGGTGTTCGCCGCGCAGACGCGCGCGACGGGGCAACCGCAGACCGCGGTCGGCGGAGTGACGTCGACGGTGCCGGCGCCACACGCGGGGTACGCGATCGTCGGGCAGAGCGGCGAGCCGCTCCACTCGTACTTGTCGACCTCGAAGCCGTGGCGCGTGACGCTCGCATCGGTGTCGAGGCGGACGTTGACGCCCGTGCCGGACTTCGGGAACCACGCGGTCCACGTGTTGTCCTTGTCGCCATCGAAGCTCTGCGCCGCGGCGCCGGTCGGCTCGACGGTGAGGAAGTCGTAGGTCGCCTCGGTGCGCAGCACCTTGAAGTGAACGCGGACCTGGCTCGCACACGACGGGAGGTTCGTATACGGAACCGAGAACACCTTGTTCAGGTTGTTCGTGTAGGGGTGCGCCGACTGGACGTTGACCGCGATCTCCTTGCTGGAGGCATCGGCCTTCCCGATCTCGGAGGGGACCGACGGCGGCGAGCTCTCATCGACGACGCCCTTGGCGTCTTCCTTGTCCGTCGCGCACGCGGCGCCGAGGACGGTGAATACAACTAGGCAGTGCTTCAACATAAGTATGTACGCGCGCCTGGAGCAACAATCGTTCCGCGGAGGCGGTGACGCAACGCAGTGTTTCATCGTGTGTCAGGTGCGCGATCTGCGTCGTTGTCGTCGCAGTGGTGGCTAGTCGGGTTGCCGGCGCCGCCCCAGCGCGCGCGTCGGATCGTGGAGATCTCCGTCATCGTCGTACCAGGCTGATCCGCGGGCAGGGCAGACGTGGTACGAGCGTCGATCCAGCAGCGCGCGTGCCTATGGAATCACGTCGACCGAAGCCTCGCGCATCGGCGCGGGGAGTGCGCCGGAGCGCAGCACGATCGCGAGGTCGTTCGCGTCCTGCATCTGCTGCGCTGGATCCGCGCCGGCCATCGTGATCGATGCGCGGCCTCCGCGGATCGGGCCGTTGATGATCGGTGCACTCTTGACCGTGCCGTCGAGCACGATCGCGAGCTTCTTGCCGCCGATCCGGCCCGTGAGCTCGCCGAACACGCGGCCGCCCTCGCGGTTGAAGTCGAGCAGCACGATCGGGCGGTTCACGTTGGGATCGCTCGTGGTCTCTGCGTTCGAGAGCGCCGCGCCCGTGAGATCCGTCCTGCGCTCGAGCAGGTAGCTACGCCATAGCGGCCGCTCGCTCTTGGTATCCGGTTCGACGAGCTCGAAGCCGAGCATGCGATCCTCCGGCAACGCGAACGTGGGATCGGCCACCGCGAGCCGTGCGAAGTAGCGCCGGAGGCTCTCGCGCTCCGGGCCGCGCAGATAGAAGTCCGAGTGCTCCACGCTGTCGATCTCGGCGCGCCACTGATCGATGCCCGCGCTGATGCCCGCGGCGGCGGCCTCGGGATCCGTCGCCCTGCCTTCCATGCCGTCGCTCCCGACCTTCTGGAACACGCGCTTCATGAACGGCGAGCCGTCGTCCACGACCTTGAGCTCGAGGACGCCCGATCGTCCGAGGAGGTTTCGCATGGTCGACAGCACCGCCTCGCTCGCGCCGTGGATCTCGACCACGATCTGGTCGCCCTTTGGCGCCGCGGACGCACCGGTGACCTTCAGCTCGTCGAGGCGGCGCGCCACGGTCTTCGCGGCCCTTGCGAGCGCGGCCGACTTCACGGAGGCGGCATACGCGGCGCGGATCCCGATGCACACCGCGCCGGGCGCGGCATCGGGCGCACACGGCCGCGGTTCCACGACCTCGCGATAGTCCGTCTCGATGCGGGATCGGAGCGCGGCGGTCGTACTCGGATCGCTCGGCACGACGGTGATCACGCCCGACATCGCGACGTTCACGGTGGTGCCGGGCGAGTCCTCGAGCTCGCGTTTGATCTCGATGGCCTTGTCGTCCACGGCTCTGTCGAGATCGATGTCGTACGTGATGCGCAGGCCCGATCCGATGGCCTTCGGGTCCTCGGACTTGCTTTGGCAGGCCGCGGCGATCACGAGGCAGACCATCACGATCGTTCGCATCTGTCTCGTATACAGCGGCCCTCCGTAGGTGCGTGTCGTCGTTGCGGAATTTCGGCCACTCCCGACGAGGAATGGCCGGGTTTCGGTCGCCGAGAACTGTCAGACCCCCCTGGTATGATCCTTCTTCAACAACAGAGATCTGCACATTTGAACGATTCGAAATCCTGGACGCCGCTGTTTCAAGCCTTCTCCGAAGCCCTCGATTGGGCACTCGACCGCGCGGCGGATCTCGCCCGCAACTACCCCGCGGAAGTCGCAACGCTCGAGCGTGTTCGCAGCTTCATGCATCGCCGGATCGTCGGAGATCCCGCGCACGTCCGTCCGGACGATCTGCTGTTCGCACTCGGCCTGATCGGCGGAATGCTCGAACGAGACGTGCTGCCCTCGCATCGCGAGGTCACCGTCAACGAGCGTGCGCCGGTGGCAGCCGCCGTGCGTCGCGCGCCCGCTCGCACGCTGCGCGCGAAGCTGCGGCCGGCCCGGCAAGTGCCGATGCGCGTGAACCACCGCGGACGTGCGGCGGCGGTGGACGGCAAGTCGCCGATCCAGCACTCGCTGTTCGCGCACTGATCGCCGTCGGTCGGGTGCGTTGACCCCGCGAACGGTCCGCATGCCGGCGGATGGGCCCGCTGTCGCAGTTCTACGGCGCGCGCGCCGGTGGGGCGCCCGTCGAGGCCACCGCATCGGCGGCCGAGATGCTCGATGCGAACATGCCGCCGAACTACTCGCCGATGACGTTCCTCATCCAGTCGATGGGCGCCCCGGCGGCCCGGGCGATGGACTACGTGGTCACCGTTGCCTTCGTGAATGCAGAGGGTTACGCGAAGGCGAAGACCCTGGCCGCGCGCCCGGTTCCCTGACCGAACCCGGGCAGATCGAACCGCCGGGCGGTGCGTGTAAGGTGGGACGGCATGGTGCGTCCATTCGCAGCGCTTGCCCTCGTGCTGGCCATCGTGGGTCTGCCGGGGAGAGCGCGCGCGAGCAGCGACTCGCGGCTGATGGGGATGTATCCGGTCACCGCCGGGGCGGCCGTCGCGTCGCCGCTGCCGATGGTCGAGAGCAAGCTCGCGGTCACCGTGCGCGGGCCGATCGTCGAGACCGTGGTGACCCAGACGTTCACGAACCGCGGCGACAAGGCGATCGAGGCCACGTACATCTTCCCGTTGCCGCTCGATGCCGCCGTCACGGCGATGACGATCAAGTCGGGCACGCGCACGATCAAGGCCGCGATCGAGAAACGCGACGAAGCGCAGCGCCGCTACGAGGCGGCGGTGAGCGCAGGCGTCTCGGCGGCGGTGCTCGATCAGGAGCGTCCCGACGTGTTCACGCAGACGGTGGCCGCGATCCCGCCGAAGGGAACCGTGGAGATCGTGCTGCGCTACGACGCGCTCGCGCGCTATGCGAGCGGCACGTGGCAGCTCGTGTTGCCGATGGTCGTGGCGCCGCGCTTCGTGCCGGGCCAGATCAGCGGACGCCCCACCACGGGCACCGGTCGCTCGCCGGATACCGACCGCGCGCCCGATGCGTCACGCGTGACCCCGGCGACGGGACCGCAGGCCGGCGGCGCCACGCGCGTCGCGATTCACTTCGCGGAGCCGGTCACCAGCGTGACGAGCTCCACGCACGAGCTGAGTGATGCCAAGGCCCCCGATGTGGCGTTCACCGATCCGCACTCGGATCACGATGCGGTGATCCGCTGGAAGGCCACCGTCCCGGCCGCCGGCTGGGTCGAGCAGGACACGCGCGGCGGCTATGCGGCGGTGATCGTCGAAGCGCCGGCGACCGCGATCGCGCGCAAGGGTCCACTGCGCATGGTGCTGGTGCTCGATCGCGCGGCGACGATGCAGGGCGACGCGAACGTCACCGCGCAGCCGATCGTGCGCGCGCTGTTCGGTGCGCTGACGCCCGCGGATCGGATCGCGGTGCTCGGCGTCGAGCGCTCCTCGTGGTCGGCGCCGGCCGATGCGCTGCGCGGCGTGGAGACCGCGTGGCAGCGCAGTGGTGGCGCGCTCGATCTCTCTCGCGTGCTCGAGACGGCGAAGCCCGACGGCGCGCCGATCATGGTGGTCAGCGACGGTCTGGTCGCCGACGACGCCGCGGTGCTCGCCGCCGGCAAGAAGCTCGGCGTGCCGATCCACGTGATCGGCGTGGGACCGGCCCCCGCGCGCGCGTTGCTCACGCAGCTCGCCGCGACGACCGGCGGCACGGTCCGCTTCGTCGTGCCGGCGGATGACCTCGCGGTGATCGCGAAGAGCGCGGTGCTCGATGTCGCGAGCCCGGCGCAGGTGCTCACGGTCAACTGGGGCACGCTCTCCGCGAGCGACGTGGTGCCCGCGATCCTGCCGCGCCTCGGTGCGGGCCAGGCGATCCTCGTGCTCGCACGCGTCAAGCGCGCGCAGACCGCGAACGTGCGGGCGCGCGGCGAGCTGTTCGCGATCGAAGCGTTGCCCGCGAGCCCGGCGCTCGGCGGCGCGACGAGTGGCTCCGGCGCGCTCGCGCGGCGATGGGCGCGGCTCCGGCTCGACGAGATGCTCGTCGGCGCACGCGACGAAGGCGCGGTCACGAAGCACGCGCTCGAGTACGGCCTGGTGTCGCCCTACACGTCGTTCGTCGCCATCGGCACCGACGTGGTGGTGCAGGGCGGAACGAAGCACTCGGTCGCGGTGCCGGTCTCGGTGCCAGCGGGCATGGACTGGACCGACGTCAAGCGCGAGACCGCGCTCGACTTCGATGGCGACGTCCGCAGGGTCCAGCAGGCCGAGAAGAAGAAGCCCGACGTCGCCACGAAGGGCGACTACCGCCCGACGCCGACCGCTCCGGCCCAGCCGACGTCACCTCCGCCGATCGGAGGCGCGACCACCACCGGTACCGATCGCCGCAGCAAGGACGACGGCGACGGTGTGTTCGACGCCGACGAGGAAGAGGGCTCGCCCCGGGCCCAGAAGGCCACCAGGAACGTCGCCGCGGCTCCCGAGTCCGCCGACTACGGCGGCGAGACCATCTCGGTCAGCGGCTCGACGACCGCGCTCACGATGTCGCGCCGGAGCGTGCTCGGTCGCGGCTTCCGCGCGACGGTCGCGCTCGGCGGTGGCCTGGTGTTCCAGAACGACACGCGCGCTCCGGCGGCGGCGCTGAACCTCCGCCTCGAGGCGCGTCGTGGCCGCTCGCTGATCGGCGCCGAGGGCTCGCTGTGGATGGTCGATGGCCTCCACGCGCAAGGCCGCGTGCTCGCGAGCTTCGCGCGCGTCGGCGTTGCGCGGTGGCTCGAGCTCGGCGTCGGCTTCGGGATCCATTTCGGATCCGGCGTGGGACCGGCTGGCTCCCTCGCGCTGCGGCTGCACCTTCCGCCCGCACCGTGGGTGGCCGCGTATCTGCGTTACGACGGCGCGTTCCTCGCGCAGCCCGATGGATCGCGCGACGGTCAGAACGCCGCGACCACGGGCCTCGAGTGGGGCTTCTGAGCGCTCACCACTTCGCGGTGCTCGTACCGGGGGCCAAGTCCGCGTTGTTCGGAGGTCGCGGCGTTCCGCGCAGTGCTCCTGCGCGCGGGCGCACAGGCCGGTGTACAAACCGCGCGTGCGCAACATCCGCCTGGTCGTCGAGTACGACGGGACCACCCTCTCGGGGTGGCAGCGGCAGGACAACGCGCCCACCGTGCAGCAGCACCTCGAGGAGGCGCTCGCGAAGCTCCTCACGCACGAGGTGAAGGTCACCGGTGCATCGCGCACCGATGCGGGCGTTCACGCGCGCGCCCAGGTCGCGCTGTTCCACACCGAACGACCGATCCCGCTGCTCGGCATTCGTCGCGGGCTCAACTCGCTGCTGCCCGATTCGATCGCGGTGCAGGACGTGACCGAGGTCGCCGACGAGTTTCATCCGCGGTTCAGCGCGACCGGCAAGCACTACCGTTACACGATCCACCGCGGCCGAAATCGATCGCCGCGCTGGCGCTTTCGCGCGTGGCACCTGATCGAGACCCTCGACCTCGAGGCCCTGCGCGCCGCCGTCCCGGCCCTGGTCGGCGAGCACGACTTCGCCGCGTTTCGTGCGGCCGGGTGCGGCGCCAAGACCACGGTCCGCCGGATCGCGAGCATCGATGTGACCGAGGCGCCCGATGAGCTCCTCCACGTGGACGTCCGGGGGAACGCGTTCCTCCGGAACATGGTCCGCATCATCGTCGGGACCCTGGTCGACGTCGGCGTCGGCCGGCTGACCGTGCCGCAAGTGGCCGAGATCGTTGCCGGCAAGGACCGGACGCGGGGAGGCCGCACCGCTCCCGCCCATGGCCTGGAGCTGGTCGAGGTCTACTACGACGGCTCGCGTGTAAGCTCCGGGCTTCACAGGCGTTAACCAGGTGTCCGTGGCCTCCGAACCCGCCACAGCAGTCGAGCTCGAAGAAGAGCAAAGGCTCGTGGAGGAGGCCCAGCAGGGCAACCTCGACGCCATGAGACCGATCCTCGAACGCTACGCGCAGCCGCTCTACGGCACCGTGATCTTGCCGCGTCTCGGCAACACGGTGTCCGCGGAGGACGTCCTGCGCGACACGCTCGCGACGGCGGTCGAGAAGATCAAGCGGTTCACGTGGCAAGGAAAGTCGATCTATCCGTGGCTTCGCCAGATCGCGATCAACAAGGTGTTCGACGTTCATCGCCAGTCCAAGCGCTCGCGCCGGCTGGCCGAGGCCATGGCCCACGAGGTCAAGCACGAGACCGACGCCGAGAGCCACGCGGATGCGCAGCTCATGGCCGACCAGGAGCGCCGCGCACATCGGGACCGGATCGACGACACCATGCAGCAACTTGCCGAGAGGTACCGAACGGCGATCGAGCTACGCTTGATCCAGGAGCTGTCGCGCGAGGAGTGCGCGAAACGCCTGGGAGTGACGATCGGAACCTTCGACGTGTTGCTGTTCCGCGCAGTCCGCGCCTTTCGCAAGCACTTCGGCGAGCAGGAGCATCCTGATGCCCAGTAACGACGACGACTTCCTGACCGCCGCGATCCCCGAGCCCGATACCGAGGCCACGCCCTCGGAGCGGATGCACGCGAGGACGTTCGCGGACATCATCGACAAGACGCTGACCAACAAGACGCCGGCGGCGATGTCGGCCGACGACCGCGCGCTCGTCGAGGTGGCCACCGTGATCCGCGCGGCGAACGGGCAGATGGAGCTCGCGCCGGCGAAGCAGCGCTCGATCGTGGAGGATGCGCTGCGCCAGGCGATCGGCGGCGCGGGGGCGAGCACGAGCGGAGCGGTGACGCCGATCGGCCGTGCGCGCAGCAAGCGCTGGGTGCCGTGGGCGGTGACGGCGGTGACCACCGCGATCGCGGCGGCGGCGGTGCTCGTGCTGTGGCTGCGCGCACCGCGCACGCAGTACGTCGACAAGCCCGCGGTGGCGAAGCTGCCGGAGACCTGGCGCTCGCGCCCGGTGGATCCGTTGATCGGACCTATCGCTCGCGAGTCCGCGGGCGATGCCAGCTCGCGGATCGATTACATCTTCGCGGATCGCCTCGACGGGTACCGTGATCGTCGCCTGAGTGCGCGGGGAGGCAAGCCATGAAGACCTGGTTGATGTTGATCGCGATCACGGTGCTGGGAGTCAGCGCGTGCTCGACCGGTGACCGCGAGCCGAGCCCGCCATCGCAGACCAAGACCGCGGACCCGGGCGACGTGATCGACGAGGCGCTGATGGTCTCTCTCGCCCAGGCGAAGAATTTTCATCGCAAGGCGAAGGTCTACATGAGCGATGGCAACCTCGCGGCGGCAACGGCCTCGGTCCGGCAGATCCTGTCGCTGCAGTTCCCCAAGGGCGCGCCCGAGGCGGATGACGTGCGGCTCGATGCGCGCGCGCTGCTCGCGAAGCTCCTCGTCAGCCAGAACCAGATCGAGGAAGCGATGAGGACCGTCGACGAGGGCCTGGCGTCCAGCCAGCGCGAGAGCTTCTTCGTGGCGAACCTCTACACGGTGCAGGGCGAGATCCACGAGGCGCGGGCGACGATCGCCGAGGGCGAGGGCGAGCCGGGCAAGGCGAAGGTCGCCGAGGAGCGCCGTGCGGCGATCGCTTCGTACGACCGCTCGATCCAGATCAACGAGAAGCTGCAGAAGCAGCTGGTGGACGAGAAATGAAGGCCGCGCTCGCCGGCATGCTCGTGCTGCTCTCCGCGTGCCCGGGCCCGAACAAGGGCCCGTCGGCGTCGGAGGTCCGCATGCAGCAGCAGAACCAGATCACCGTGCTCTGGGCGCAGATCCGTCAGTTCCGGCACGAGGCCGGGATGGATCTCGAGCCCTCGCCGATCCTGATCTCGCAGCCGCCGAAGACGGTCTCGGATGCGAAGCGCGTGTGTCCCGATAACCACCAGGTCCCGAGGTCGTGCGGCGACATCTGCAGCATCGCCGATGCGATCTGCGACAACGCCGAGGCGATCTGCGATCTCGCGGATCAGCTCGGCAAGCAGGACGAGTTCGCACAGGGCAAGTGCACGAGCGCGAAGGCCTCGTGCCGCGAGGCGAAGCAGCGCTGCTGTGGCTGCTCCGACAAGGATCAATGATGCGCGGTACTGGCCTGGGAGTTCTCGCCGGCGCGTGCTGCGCCGCTCTGCTCGCGTGCGCGGCGGGTGGCCAGCGCGCGGTGATGCCGCCGACGGCGTCGGATGCCGGCGCGATGGCGCCCGGTACGGCGTCACCATCGCATGACGAGATCACGCGCCTCGAGGCGGAGATCGACGCCGAGCTGACGGGGCGCTCGCTGCCCGCGGCCTCGCCGCCGTCGTGCTCCGGCATGAGCTGCGCGGCCACGGCATCGTCGATCCAGATGAGCACGTTCACGCGCGTCGAGGGTCCGAGCTGCAAGGCGCCGGTCAACGACACGTGCAAGGACAGCTGCACCATGTCGGACTCGATCTGCAAGAACGCGGAGCGGATCTGCACGATCGCGAAGCAGCTCGACAACGATGCGTGGGCGAACGAGAAGTGCGTGAAGGGCTCCGAGAGCTGCACGCAATCGCAGAAGCTCTGCTGCTCCTGTCTGTAGCCGTCACGAACCAGAAACGTAGTCCGCGACTACACAGGTGCAGCGTTTTGCTGCAGTCGTGCAGTTGGGGCTCGCAGAATTACACCAGACAAGAACAGGAGATACGAAATACGCTCGGTAGTGGCCCAGATCGAGGCAATATCGAGAAGTGCGACCTGTGCAAGTAACCATAATTGCATTCTGTGCCGTCGGCGTTGTGTCGTGCAGCCGGACGGCACCCGAAAGTACGGTAGACGTGACAGAGTCTGACAACAATGTCAGAATCCTCGCTGAATTGAGGATCTACGCCTCGACCCACGATACTCATCACGTTGGACGTGCGGTAGCGGGCCTCGAGAGCTACGCTTGTGTGAACCGCGATTGCAAGGTCTCCTCTCCAGTTCCTCGACCAGATTTTCGTCTGGGAGCGACCGCATACGACCTGCTTCGTTCGGACGAGTCCGCTCTCAGAAACATTGGACTCGAATTAGCATGCGCGGTGTGTGAAGAGGTCAGCCAGCCGTGTCTGTGCGATGGACGCCAGTGCGAAATCGGGGATCTGGTAGTCGCCGGTCTTGATGGTGCGAAGTACGACCTTCAATGCGGTACTGTGAGTGACGCGCTAGGGCGACGATCTAAGTGGGGCGCAGAGGTTCTGCGCCTGAGCAGTGGTGGAGCGCTAGACCTGAGACATCCCCTCAAATCACGCCGAACACAGCGCGAAAAATCTCGTGCTGCCGAACGATGTGGTCGAACGCTTTCATGAGCGGCGCGAGCTTCCCGTCATCCATGTACGGGATGGCCTCGTAAAGGTGAATGCCTTG
>JBBRED010000267.1:0-11879 GCA_038203335.1 Haliangiales bacterium
TGCAAGCCCCACGAACGTGGGGTGCGCAGCAACGCGAAGCGGTGCGGAGGTCAACGACTCACGCGCGGCGGCGAACCATGGCGGCGGCGAACAGCAGCGCCGCGAGGCCACCGGCGATCAACGCCGCGTACAGCATCCACACCGGGCGACGACCGCTGCCACCCGGCGAGTCCGCGGCGGCGTTCCGGGCCGGCGCGTAGTCGGGCTCGAGCGCGACCGCCTTGCGATAGTCGGGGCCGCCGTCCTTGCCCTGCGCCTCGAGCGATTTGCCGAGCGCGTAGTGATGCGCGGCGAGCGCATGCGTCGCTTCCTTGCCCTTCGGATCCACACCGTGCGCCTTCGAGTACGCCGCCGAGGCCTCGGGCCACTTCTTGTCGGCCTCGAGCTTCTTGCCCCACGCGGCGTAGATCGTCGCCATGTTCTCGCGCTGCCCACGCTGCGGGTTCTGCGCGAGCAGGCGATCGAGCATCGCCGTCGCGCCCGCCAGGTCGCCCGCGTCGGCCTTCGCCTTTGCCGCGGTCCACTGCGTGTTGTCCTGCTTCGTGCGCTCGCCGTCGTAGTACTCGAACAGGCGCTTCGTCAGCTCCTCGAGATCGACCTTCACGGTCTTCGACTTCGTCTCGTAGTCGTCGATCGACGGATCATCGAGAGGATAATCCTCGTGAAGCAGCTCGTTGGCGGCGGTGCGCAGCTCGTTATCGGCGAGCTCGCGATAGGTCAGCCACAGCGGCTTCTCCTTCTTCGTCAGCTTGCCTCCGGTGAGCTGCAGCTTCTTCTTCGGGGCGGGCGGCGGGGGAGGGCCGGTGATGTAATCCATCCACGCCGCGCGCGCGGCGGCGCGGACGCGCGGGGCGTCGTCGTTGACCTTCGTCCACACGGCGTGCACGGCCTCGCGCAGCTTCGTGGTGCGGAACGTGTCGAGGATCGCGATCGTGAGCACCTCGTTGCCGGCCGCCGACGACAGCGCCTTGCCGGCTTCCTGGCGATCGAGCCGCTCGAGCTGCCACGTCGCGTAGCGCTTGCGGTCGTAGTTCCGGTGCTGCGACTCCTTCGTCAGCACGGGAATCGACTGCGGCTCCATCTTGCGGAGGTAGCGACCACACTCGTCGCGATACATCATCGTCTCGTCGTAGAACGCGGTGTTGAAGATCGGCTGCGCCGCGAGGAACTCCTTCGACGCGGCGAGCGCGCGGATCGCGGCATCATCGGCGATCACCTCGCCGACGCCGGGCATCGCGGGATCGAGACCGAGCAGCGACGCCTGCCAGTCGAGCTCGTCGTCGGCCTTCTTCTCCTTTGCGGTCTGCCGCTCCGGCACGTTGAACTTGCCGGTCTTGTCGGGGACCTGTGCCCTGATCTCCTTCAGCACCGCGCGCCGATCCTCGACCGAAGCGGTGTGCGTGCGCGCGAGCCACGCGCCGATCTCGTCGATCGCGTGCGGTGCGAGTGCGGTCAGGTCCTTGATCGCGGCCTCGCGCGCGGCGCGATCCGGGCCGGCGACGATCTTCTCGAGCGCGGCCTTCACCTTCGCGTCGTCGGGACCCGGCGTGCGCGGCGGGGGAGGCGCCGGCTCGGCCTTCTTCTCGGCCGTGTCGGCCTTGCGATCCTTCTTGTCGGCGGCCGCCTCGCGCGGCGCCACCGCCGCGACCGTGGTCGCGAGGAGCAGAAGCACGAGCGCACGTCGCATCCGGGGAGACGTAGCCAATCGGCGGGGAGCACGCAAGTCGGGGATCAGACGCTCGGAGGGCGTCCGTGATTCCGTCAATGCAGCCGCTCGGGAGCGATCGAATCGCCGACGTCGATGAACTCGAGGAATCGGAGCCCGATGGCGCGGCTCGCAGCGGCCTCGCCGGACCCCGAGAAGTTCAGGTAGTGGTGATGCTTGACCTCGGCGCGGGCCACGATCTCGTCGATCAGATCGTCGCCGCGGGCGTGCTGGAAGTGCACGGTGACGACGGTTCCGAGCGGCGGCGCGTAGCTCATCTCGACGAGGATTCCGCCGGCGGAGACGTTGCGGGCGATCGCGACCGCCTCCCCGTACAGCTCGGAGCCGATGACCACGAGGAACGCCTTATCGAAGCGCATATGGAGGCGCTTCTCACGGGTGCCCGTATCGAGCGGCTCGGCCGGGATCGCGCGCTGGGGGTTCGGTCGGCTGTCCTCGAGGACATGGGCGAGATCCATCGGTTCACGGCGCTTCACCCGATAATGATCGCGCGGTTGAGGTGATGAAGGCAAAAAACTCACCTTATCCTACATGAACGATGGATCTGGCTCGGCCCTCCTCGACTCGCTAGTCTCCACGCGTGCGGTTCGCCCTCGGTCTGATGATGGTGCTCGCGACCGCCTCGGTCGCCGGGGCGAAGCCATCGAACCCGGCGTTCCTCGGTATCGGCATGCACGACGAGCCGAGCGGGTGTCACGTCGACAACGTGACGCGCGGCAGCGGCGCGAAGGCGGCGGGGTTGCGGAGCTCTGACATCATCGTGGCGATCGACAAGGTCCCCACGCCGAACTGCAACGTGATCCTCGCGAGCGTGCAGGGCCACACCGCGGGCGATCGCGTCGAGCTCCAGATCATGCGCAACGGCCGCGCGGTCAACATCAGCGCCGACCTCGTGTCGCGCGACGAGATCATGCGGCGCCGCCTCGTCGGTCAGACGATGATGGCCACCGAGCTGATGGGTGTCGATGACAATCGCACCGTCGATCTGAGCTCGCTGCACGGCAAGACCGCGATCGTCGGCCTGTTCGATCTCGGTCGCTGCACCGACTGCAACGCGGTGTTCGGCAAGCTCGCCACGTGGACGCGGGCGCAGGCCGACAAGGGTGGCGCGGTTCCGATGTCGCTCGCGGTCAGCGTCGCGCCGCTCGGTCAGACCAAGGTCACGAAGCCGATCGGCCTCGACGTGCCACTCGCGCTCGCGGACCGCGCGATGTTCGAGGAGCTGACCGTGCCCGATAGCGAGCGCATCAGCTTCATGGTGATCGATTGCCGCGGTGTCGTGCAGTACGTCGCGCCGATCTTTCCGAACGGCGACGATACGGATGCCGCGATCGACGAGCTGTTCGCGGCCGCCGAGCAGGCGTCGCGCCGGTCGATGAAGTGATCCGACCGCTCCTCGGCAAGAGACCCGTGCTGGGCACGGGCGTGTTCGTGGCGGAGACCGCCGCGGTGATCGGCGACGTGGAGATCGGCGATGCGTCGAGCATCTGGTACTCGACGGTCATCCGCGGCGACGTGATGCCGATCCGGATCGGCGCACGGACCAGCGTCCAGGACGGCGCGGTCGTTCATGTCACCGCCGGGCGCTACGGCACATCGATCGGGAGCGACTGCACGATCGGCCACAGCGCGATCATCCATGCGTGCGTGATCGAGGACATGTGCTTGATCGGGATGGGATCGATCATCCTCGATGGCGCCCGCGTTGGTCGCGGCAGCCTCGTGGGTGCAGGTGCGCTCGTGACACCGGGCACCGACATCCCGCCGGGTAGCCTCGTCCTCGGATCTCCCGCGCGGGTGAAGCGCCCGATAAACGATCGCGAGCGGGAGCAGATCCTGTTCGGCGCGGCTCACTATGTCGAGCTAACCGCTCGCTACCTTGCAGAACAAGGCTTTTCGCCGGTACCTTTGATCGTCGAGGATGAAGCGTCTGAGGGTTGAGACGTCTACTCGATGACGATGACGCGGACGCGCACCAGGACTGTCGGCTTCGCTCGCGCGGTGCTCGCGCGTGTGGTGACGATCACGGCGGTGCTGGTGATCCTGTTTCGTGGTTCGCCCGCGCGCGCCGACAACACGAGCGAGCTGATCAAGCAGCTCGATGCGGACTCCGACAAGATCCGCCTCGCCGCCGCCGTCAACTTGACGAAGCTCGGCGATCAGAAGGCGATCCTCCCGCTCGTGAAGGTGCTGAGCAACGACGGCTCCGCGGACGTTCGCAGCGCCGCGGCGATCGCGGTGGCGAAGCTCGTCGATGCGAGCACGAAGTCGAGCATCAAGAACCTCGTGATCAACGCGCTGAAGAAAGCGGAGGCGAACGACGCGAGCTCGCTGGTGAAGAGCCAGGCCACGAAGTCGCTCGCCGCGCTCGGCGCCGGCGGTGGTGGTAGCGGCACGCCGCCGCCGACCAGCGGCAAGAACGGCATCTACGTCAACATCGGCCCGATGTCCTCGAAGACCGGCGACGCATCCGCGGATGCGAAGATGCGGCCGGCGATGGTGAAGGTCTCCACCGAGACCCTCGGCAAGGTCGCGAGCTCGATGACCACCGCGTGGGCGGGGGGCATCCCGACCTCGGCGCAGCTCAACCAGAAGGGTTTTCAGGGGTTCTACGTCGATGGAACCCTCAACGAGCTCAAGGTCGCGACGGCCGGTTCCTCGACCACCGTTTCCTGTAAGATCAGCATGTTGCTCGCGAGCTTCCCGGACAAGAGCGTCTTTGGCTTCTTGAACGGCGGTGCAAAGGTTCAGGGTGGTTCTTCGGCCAAGGACATCGCACTCTCGAGTGACGACTGCGTCAGCGCCGTTGTTGAAAGCTTGATCGCGACCAAAATAGTTCCGACGATCAAGACGAAGGCTGGAATCCCGTGAGCGAACCGACCAAAACACCCTCTGTCGCGCCGGCCCCCAAGCCGGCGGGTGGCGGCGGTGGCGGGCCGAAGCCCGGCGACCGCGGCTACAAGCGGAGCTGGAAGAACCTCCTCATCAACAAGCGCTACCAGCTGCAGTTCACGCTGTTCATGGTCGGC
Organism: Haliangiales bacterium; assembly: GCA_038203335.1. Classification (GTDB taxonomy): domain Bacteria; phylum Myxococcota_A; class Polyangia; order Haliangiales; family Haliangiaceae; genus JABFXX01. The sequence goes on from JBBRED010000267.1 coordinate 4,756, forward strand.
CTCGCGACCTTGCTCATGGCGGGCCTCGGCATCTGGGTCATGAAGGTCGCGAACGTGACCACCACCGTCTCGATGGCGAGCGTGCGGGGCACGCCGTGCCCGAAGGTGCCCGCGCTCGTCGAGAGCAACGGTCAGGAAGACGACGTTCCGCCGGTGCCGATGAAGCTCCCCGAGGACTCCGCGACGCCGGATGATCCCACGCCGGCGCCCGCCGACGATCCGGCGCCCGCCGCGGGCAGTGGGAGCGCCGAGGAGCGCCCGCGCGCGAAGGTCGTGATGGACGAGAGCTCGATGACGATGCTCCCGTCGGTGATCAAGGTGCCCGACGATTTCGGCGCGAAGGTCGTGGGCCACTGGACGTGCGAGCTGCGCCTCGGCTCGGAGATCACCGCGCTCGAGCGCGGTCGGCTCCTCATCCTCTACGTCCTCATCGGCACCGGCCTCCTGCTCGTGGTCGGCCTCGCGGTCTACGGCATCAAGATGACTCACAAGGTCGCGGGCCCGCTGTTCAAGGTCTCGCTGTACCTCGGCAAGATGCAGCAGGGCAGGTTCGACAAGGTGTGGAACCTCCGCAAGGGGGATCAGCTCGTCGACTTCTACGACCACTTCAAGCTCGCGCACGCTGGCGTCGTGAACATGGAGAAGGGCGACATCGTGAAGCTCAAGGCCGTGATCGCCGCGGCAGAGCAGGCCGGTGCGGGCGAGCACGCGACCATCGTCGAGCTGCGGGACATCGTCGCGCGCAAGGAGAAGGCCATTGAGTGACCCCACCGCCGCCACCGGCGCACCGTCGAGTGGGAATCCTCCGCCGGTGACGCGTCCGCGCTACAAGCGCAAGCTCTCGAACTACCTGCTCGACAAGAAGCTGCAGCTTCGCTACGTCCTGCTCGTCACGATCCTCTCGGGGGTGATCGCGGGCGCGCTCGGCTACCTCATCTACCAGCAGAAGCGACTCGCCTCCGAGTCGATCGAGAAGGACCTCGCGTCGCTGACGCAGGCCGATGCGTCGCAGGAGGACTTCCAGGAGCACGTCGCTTCGGGCCTCGAGTCCGAGGACCGCGCGCTCGTCTACAAGATGGCGGGCGTCGGCGTGGGCCTCGTCGTGATCCTCTCGCTGTATCTCCTCATCATGACCCACAAGGTCGCCGGCCCTCTCTACAAGGTCTCGATGTACTTCGATCGAATGGCCGTCGGAAGGCTCGGTGTCGTCACACCCCTGCGTGAGGGCGACATGCTCCAGGACTTCTACCTGAACTTCAAAGACATGCACGATGCGGTGAGAGCCCGCGCGCAGGCCGACGCGTCGGCCCTGGAGAAGGCTCTCGAGTCGCTGCGCGATTCGAAGAACCAGGCCGACTATCGCGGTGAGGCGCGCGCCAAGATGGACGAGGCGCTCGACGATCTCGACAAGCATCTGACCGAGCGCAAGAAGCAGCTCGCCTGATCGCAACCTTCGGTGCGATGGAGCGGCTCGCGATCGTGGCGGATACGCTGGTCGAGGACGCGTTCGATGTCGTGCTGCCCGCGCTGCGTACATGGCGGATCGCGAAGCTGCACGCCGAGATGCGGGTGAAGCAGCGGCGACTCGCCGACCTCAGGCCGCGCGGCGCGGCTTTCACTGCGGGTCGTACTGAAATCGCAAATCGCCGGCGGAGGATGTTATTGCCGGAACGTACTCGCCAAAGGCGGCATGTGAATCAGCTCAGGGGCTGAGCTCGACGTTCGGGTTCTGCGTGATCGCGTCGGTGGTCATGTTCACGCGCACGGTCGTCGTCCGCCGATCGACACGGATGATGGTCGCCTTGCCGCCCACGAGGGGGAGGGTCGTCGACCCGCGCAGGAACCGCGCGCGCCAGGTCTTCTGGACGCCGTTGTCGCTCCCCGCGGCAACCGTGCACACCACGCCGTCAGTAGCGAAGTCGAGCTTGATCACGCGCGCCGTGACGGGCTGCGGAGGCGGGGGCGGCGCGGGCGTGACGACGGGCGCCGGCGGCGGCGCGACGGGGACGCACTTGTTCTGGGCGGTGTCGAGCGCGGTGCCCTGCGGGCATTGCACGGTGGGGAGCGGCTTCTCGGCTACCCGGCTCCGGGTGTCGGCGAGCTCGCGCGAGGTTGCCGAGCTCTCGGTCCGGACCTTCGCGAGCTCGGCGTCCTTCGCCTTCGTCGACTGATCGAGCCGCGCGACCTGGGCCTGCAGCGCCTTCAGCGTGTCGTCGGTCTCGGTCTGATGCCGCCGCGAGTCTGCGAGCTCGTCGTGGAGCCGCTTGTTCTCGGCCTTCAGGGTCTGGCAGGGCGCACGGTTCGCACACCCGATCAGCAGCAACGCGAGCAAGCAGATTCGCACGACCCGAAGGTACCCCAGCGTGGCGCGCAATCTCCGCGTTCGCGCGGTTTCACGTGGCTCGAGAATCCGCTCGCGAGGGACTGCAGGTGAACGAGCAGAACGGGCACCGGTAAGCGCCGCGCGCCGCGCCATCGGATATCATCGCGCGGAATGGCACACGCGGATGCGTTGCTCGAGCTGGGTGACCGGTACTGGGCGCTCGGCTTGCCCGCCGCCGCGCGAAGCGCACTCGCGCGCGCGATGGCATCCACCGACGACGTGGCGCCCGCGCTGCGGCTCGCCGATCTCGCGCTCGCGCAGGGCGACGCGGCGGGAGCGCGCCGGTTCGCGACCGAAGCGGCGAAGCGGCAGCCCGGGCCGGCGACGAAGATTCTGCTCGGGCGCGCGCAGCTCGCGAGCGGCGAGCTGGCGGCGGCGCGGATGAGCTTCGGCGCCGCGCTCGATGCACCGAAGGCGATGCCGTGGGACCGGGCACGCGCGCACCTCGAGCTGTCGCGGGCGGCGGCGGTGCAGAGCGATCCGCAAGGCGCGGCAGCGCAGGCCGCGGCGGGGTTCGAGGCGGCGCTCACGGCGGCGCTCGGTGGCGCGGCGCCGGATGCGTTGCAGCTGCTCGAGGAGCTGGCGGCGGCGGTGGTCGCGCACGGGCGCGCCGAGGATGCGACGCAGAGCCTCGAGGTGGCGGCCGAGACGGCGGGCCGGCGGATGTGCGCGGCGGCGTTGCTCTCGGCGCGGCATGCGGCAGGGGACAAGGGGGTCACGGACACGATGATCGATGCCGAGCTGGCGGCGCTCGAGGCGATCGCGCCGAGCGCGGCGCTCAAGCTGCGGAGGCTCGAGCGCCGGACGCGCAAGCTGGCGACGTCGGAGCGCGACGCGCTACTCGGCGAGCTGGATGGCCTGATCCACGCATCGGCCGGTGAGGCCCTGCCGCCGGTGGATCGCGCGCGGCTGTGGTTCCTCTATGGAGCGGTCTGCGCCGATGACCTGGCCACGCGCGATCGCGCCGAAGAGGCGTACCGCAAGGGGCTCGCGTTCCAGCCCGGTCACACGGCGGCGGCGTGCCGGCTCGCGCTGCTGATGTTCGACCGCGGCGATCAGGCGGGGGCGCTCGCCGAGATCGAGCGCGCGCTGCGCATCGATGCGAACCACGGGCTCGCGTGGCGCAACGCCGCGCGCATGCTCGACGCGCAGTCGCCGAGCCTCGGCGTGATCGTCGGCCGGCTGCTCGACGCGGCGAATCCGGGCGCGGGTAGCGCGGCGGGAGGCGTGGCGCCTCGCCTCGTCACCGCGACGGCGGAGGTGGTGCGGCAGGACGTGATCGCCGGCGTCTACGCGCACGGGCATCGCGTGAAAAATCTCCTGGGCATCATCGGGGCGCGCACGCGCAGCGCGCGCAAGCTCGCGGCCGAGGGCGACGTCCATGATCGCCTGAAGGATCTCGAGGCGGATGTCACCGCGTTGTACGAGGAGTGGGCGCAGTACCTGCGCTCGATGCAGGCGCCCACGCCGACGGTGGAGCTGGTCACGTTCGCGCCGCTGCTCCACGAGGTGGTGATGTCCGCGCAGGCGCGCACGCAACAAGTTCCGATCTCCCTCGAGACGGTCGCGGGGCTCCCCGACGTGCGCGGCGATCGCATGCTCCTGCGCGAGGCGCTGCTGAACGTGGTGTCGAACGCGGCCGAGGCGTGCGCACCGGCCGGCGGTGAGGTCACCGTTCGGGTCCGCGCGCTGAACTCGCCGGGCTCGAGCACGGCGCCGCTCGTCGAGGTGGTGGTCACCGACAACGGGCCGGGCATCCCGCGCGCCCACCTCGGCCGGCTGTTCGTGCCCGGGTTCACGACGAAGGAGACGGGCTCCGGCGTCGGGCTCGCCATCGCCGAGCGCGTGGTCAGCGCGCACCACGGGCGGATCACCGTGGACTCCGAGGAGGGCAGAGGCACCACGATCACGATCACGCTGCCCACCGACAAGAGCGGCCTCGCCGCGCTGCCGCTGTGGACCGTGGCCGAGCGCGGTTCCGAATGACGATCGGCACGATCATCTGCGTCGACGACCAAGCAGAGGTGCGCCGGTTGCTCGGCGATGTCTTCAAGCAGCGCGGCTCGAACGTGATGCCGTTCGACAACGGCGAGGACGCGATCCGCTGGCTCGAGACCAACGAGGCCGACCTCGCGGTGCTCGACCTCGACCTCGGCCCGAACCGCCGCAGCGGCATCGAGATCTGCAAGGCGATCCGCGCGCGACTGCCGGATCTTCCGATCATCATCCTGACCGGCCACGGCACGATCGACGATGCGGTCACGGCGGTGAAGGCGGGCGCGGTCGACTTCATCACCAAGGACCCGTACCTCGAGGACAAGCTCGAGATCTCCGTCGAGAAGGTCGAGCGGATCCTCCAGCACGCGCTCGATCGCAAGCGGCTCGAGGAGGAGAACCGCGAGCTGCGCGCCACCAACGAGCGGCTCCGCAAGGCGGCGGGCCGGCGCTGGCAGATCGTCGGCGACTCGAAGGAGATGCGCATGGTGATGACGAAGATCGAGCGCGTCGCGCCGGTCCCGCGCCCGGTGCTCGTCCTCGGTCCGCGCGGCACCGGCAAGGAGCTGGTGGCCCGTGCGATCCACACGCTGTCGCCGCGCGCGAGCGAGCCGTACATCACGATCAACTGCGCCGCCGTGGCGGAGAGCCTGCTCGAGTCCGAGCTGTTCGGGCACGAGGAGGGTGCGTTCACCGGTGCGACGAAGCAGAAGGAAGGCAAGTTCGAGCTCGCCGATGGCGGCACGCTGTTCCTGGACGAGATCGGAAACATGTCGCTCGAGTTCCAGGCCAAGATCCTGCGCGTCCTCGAGTACCAGCGGTTCGAGCGCGTGGCCGGCAGCGAATCGATCCAGGTCAACGTGCGCGTGATCGCCGCGACGAACCTGGATCTCAAGCAGGCGATGATCGACGGCAGGTTCCGTGCGGACCTCTACGACCGGCTGGCGTTCGAGACCATCTTCCTCCCGTCGCTGAAGAGCCGGATCGAGGACATCCCGGTGCTCGCGATGCACTTCCTCGCGCGCTTTCGCCAGGACGTCGCCGGCATCGTCCCGAAGGAGATCAGCGCGGGTGCGCTCGATCGGTTCGCCTCGTACGACTACCCTGGCAACGTCCGCGAGCTGAAGAATATCGTCGAGCGCGCGGCGTACATGTCGACCGGTGAGGTGCTGAGCGAGGCCGACATCGATGCGGCGCTGCCGCCCGAGGCCCAGGGCGCCGCACCGTCCTCGGGGCTCGCGTTCTCGGACGATGCGAAGCGGCCACTCGACGAGCGCGTCGACGCCTTCGAGAAGTGGCTGTGCCAGGACGCCCTCGAGCGGACCCGGTTCAAGCAGAAAGAAGCCGCGGCCTTGCTCGGCATCACCTACGACCAGTTCCGCCAGCGCTATCGCAAGTACGGCCTCGGCAAGGATTGAGCTAAGCTGTCCCGGCGATGGGCATCTTCGGCAAGATCAAGAGCACGATCTCGAGCAAAGCGAACAGCGCGCTCGACAAGGCGATCGACCCCGCGAAGGAGCTCGACATGGCCATCCTCGAGCTCGAGGACGGGAAGAAGAAGGCTCTCGCGGAGCTGATCTCGTACAAGGCCACCGCGAAGAACATGGATAACGACCTCGAGAAGTACAAGTCGAAGGCTACCGAGTGGGAGCGCCGCGCGATGGTCGCGGTCAAGGCCGGCGATGACGACGCGGCGAAGACCGCCCTGCGCGAGAAGAAGGCCGCCGAGACCGAGTACGTGAAGGTCCTGCGCGACAAGAACGAGGCGACCTCGTACGCCGTGCAGCTCAACAAGAGCCGCAAGGAGTTCGAGACCAAGCTCCAGCTCCTGAAGATGCGCAAGGGCACGCTGGCCACCCAGATCGCCGCGAACCGCTCGCCGGGCGGCGACGCGTTCGGCAACGACACGAGCGTGTGGGACAAGTTCAGGTCGGCCGAGGACCGGATCGACGCCGAGGTCATCGAGTCCGAGGTCGATTCCGCGATGCGCGGCGAGGACGGCGGGTACGAGCTCGAAGCGAAGATCCTGGCCGCGTCGAAGAAGGACGATCAGCTCGCGGTGCCGAATGGCCCCGAGGACGCGCTCGCGATCCTCAAGGCGAAGATGGTCTCCGACAAGGCGGCGAAGCAGAAGTCGCTCGAGGCGCCGAAGCCGGAGCCCGACGCGAAGCCCGAGGGCGAGAAGGCGTGATCGTCACCACGACGACCCTGCCGGGTCCCCCCGTCAGCGCGCCCGATCCCGACGAGGCGCTGTCCACGCGCCTGCGCGATCTGGCGCTCGTCGACCTCGATGCGCTGACCGTTGGCTCGCACGACGCGCAGCTCCTGATCGGCGCGTTCGCCGATGACGTCGCCGATGCCCTCAAGGAGACTCGCGCCCGCATCGCCGCGCTCCGCACCGCGCTCGGCGGTGCCGATCCGCTCAACGTGCTGGATCTCGCCCCCCGCCAGCGCGCCTCCGACACCGCCACCTCCGGCGCCCTCCGCGTGCGGGAAAAGCTCGGCAGTCAGGCCGAGGCGGCCCGCTCCCTGGCCCGCCTGGCCGAGCTGGCGGCCACGCTGACCCCCAAGCTGTTCGAAGCGGACCGTCGCAGGTAGCGCGTATCAATGCGACAGGTTGCGACCGGACCCAAAGCTCGCTGGATATCTGTTGTCCAAGCGTTGGTCACCTTATAGTTCCCGGAATGGCTGACGAGGATCCAGACCTCGACCGGGCGCGGCAAGGTGACCGCGATGCCTTTGGTCG
>JBBRED010000268.1:0-11822 GCA_038203335.1 Haliangiales bacterium
CGCCGCATCCGACCGAGTGATCGATGGGCTCGACGGCCGTCCGGCAGGGACCCGGCTCCGCGAGCTGGTGGCGGCGCTCGGCGACACGCTCGACGAGCCGCTACCGGCCCACTCGTTCGCGCGCTACGTCGATGGTCTCCCCTACGTGCGATCGATGACGCATATCGAGGGCGAGCGGTTGCACCTCGCGTGCGCCGTCGAGGTCGGTCACGTGCTGCGCGTGATGCGGCCCGGCGATCTGATCGGGACCACGACCCGCGACCTCGCGAACGCGGCAGAGAAGGTCGGCGGCAGCATGGCGGCGTTCCTCGCGTTCTCCTGCATCGGCCGCCACTTGGAGGCGCGCTCGCGCAGCCTCGACCGAGCGCTCGCCGGTGCCTACGCGGCGTACCCCACGGTCGGGTTCCAGAGCTTCGGCGAGCAATCCGGGATGCTGCTCGTCAATCACTCGCTGACCGGGCTCGCGATCGGGCAGCGGCGCAACGGCGGTGCGTCGTGACGCCTCCGGTCACACCCGAGGCGCGGATCCACGAGCTCGAGGGCGAGCTCGCCGCGGCCCAGCGCACGATCGACGTCCTGGTCGCGCGGCTCGAGCGCACCGGCACGGGGTCGTCGACCAAGGCCGAGCTGTTCGATGCCGCCGTCCGCCTCGGCAACGTGCTCGAGGATCGGACCCGCGAGGTCGAGGACGCACGCGCCGAGTTCCGCGCTCTGCGGGCCAACCTGGATCAGATCGTCCGCCAGCGTACGCGTGCGCTCGCCGAGGTCGAGGCGCAGCTCCGCGCGAAGAACGCCGAGCTCGAGCGGCAGTGGAAGAGCAAGGCCGAGTTCATCCAGATCGCGGCGCACGAGCTGCGCACGCCGCTGACCAGCATCGTCGGCTACCTCGATCTGTTCTCGGAGGGCCGGTTCGGCGAGCTACCGCCGATGCTCGAGCGGCCGCTGAGCTCGGTCCGCCGCAACGCGCACCGCCTGAAGCGGCTGGTCGACGACATGCTGACGGTCGGTCGGATCGAGGACGGCAAGGTCGTGCTGCGCCGCGAGCCGGTGGAGCTCGGCGAGATCGTCCGCGCGGTCGTCACCGAGCTGTTGCCGCTCGCCAGCGCTCGCCAGCAGACGGTGGAGACCAGGATCGCCGGGATCGAGCGGATCGATGCCGACGCCGACAAGCTGCACCAGATCGTCGTGAACCTCGTCTCCAACGCGATCCGCTACACGCCCGAGGACGGGCAGATCACGATCGACGTCGACGAGGCGCCACGCGATCGCTATCCCGGCGGCTGGGCGCGCCTGCGGGTCCGCGACAACGGGGTTGGCATTGCCGAGGAGGACCGCCAGCGGATCTTCGATCCATTCGTCCACGCCCAGCCGGTCAAGCACCACACCTCGTCGGCGCCCGACTCGGCGGGGTTGGGCCTGTACATCGCGCGCGGCCTGATCGAGCTGCACGGCGGTCTGATCACCGTCGACTCGCAGCCGGCGGTGTTCACCGAGTTCACGGTGCTCCTGCCGTTCAAGCACCACCAGGTCCCGCGCGCCCCCGAACCGCTGGCGCGCTGAGCCTGCCCGCTACTTCTTCTTCTTGGCCGCCGGCTTCTTCGCCGGGGCGGCCTTCTTGGCCGCCGGCTTCTTCGCCGGAGCCGGCTTCTTCGCAGGCTTGGCCGCCGGCTTCTTCGCAGCAGGCTTGGCAGCGGCCTTCGCAGGCTTGGCAGCGGCCTTCACCGGCTTGGCAGCAACCTTCGCAGGCTTGGCAGCGGCCTTCGCCGGAGCTGCCGCCTTCACGGGGGCTGCCGCCTTCACAGGAGCTGCTGGAGCCGCTTTCGGAGGAGCGGGCGGTGCCTTGCTCGTCTTCTTGTTCTTTCCGGCCTCCGCCTTGAGCTTCTTGTTGCGCTCGTCAGCGGTCTTCGACGACTCGTCCATCCGCGCCTGGGCAGCGCCCCGAGCACGTAGCACCGCCGCCTCGACCTCGGCCTTGGAGCGCGTGGCGAGCGGCGCCGCGACGGCATCCGGCTTCTTCGCGCGCTTCTTCTTCTTGGCCTCGCGCGGGACCGGGATCTCGCTGATGTCCGGCATCCGCGAGGCGAGATCGCCGCGGTTGTGGACCAGGATCCGGGAACCGCCGTCGCGGAAGATGACCTCGACCTTGTTGTCGGGGAGCAGCTCGATCACGAAGCCGATGTCGAACACCGGGTGGTGAACGACGTCGCCTTCCTCGTACGCATCCCGGATCGAGTAAGGCCGGCAATTCGCGAGGTCTCCCTCCGTGGCCCGTGCCATGGCGTCGTCCCAGGTGGCGCGCTTCGCGGTGGCCTTCTTGCCCCCCTCTGCGCCGCCTTCCTCGGTGCCATCGCCACGCGGTTTACGGAAGGCATGAACCTCACCACACACCACGCACTGGACCCGGCGAACCTCGTCCTCGTACATGCTGATGATGGTGTGCGTCGTGTCCGCCTTGCACCGTGGGGACGGGCAATACGCCTCGATCTCTCCCCCCACCTCATCTGCGTCTTCTTCGAAGATGGAATCCATCGAAGTCCTCTTCTGGACGAGCTAACGTACCGAAACCACATCCATTCCGGTAATCCGGATTAGAATGTGCATTAGTCAGCCGTCTAACACATCTTCCAGTACGCTAGCAACCTGACGGACTTACTAGTGTTATCAAACCCTCCACATTCTAGTCGATGCGTCGCGTCCTTCTCCTTAATGCCTTGATCTTCGCGGTGTTGGCCGCGGCGGTCGCGTTGGCCTATTATGGGTACAGCTACACCTCCGAGGCGACTTCCCGGGAGCGCGAGCTCGCGCTGATGGGAGACCTGGCGGAAGAGAAGCTCCAGAACATCGAGACGGTCATCGATGACGCCGACACCAAGCTGATGCGCGCCGTCGAGATCGAACCGATCTCGGACCTCGCCAATCTGCTCCGCCCGACCGGCGCCGCGGTGGCCCACATCTTCGTGCTGGACGAGCAGCTCGAGATCTTCGTGGGCGGCGCCCAGTCGACCCGGATCAACGATGACCGCGGCTTCACCGAGTACTTCAAGAGCCGGATCCTTCCCGAGCTGCAGCTCAAGAAGCTCCCGCTCGACGGCCTGCGCCGCAGCCGGTATCTCCGCGAGGCGAGCAAGCCGGGGCAGCCACCGGGCCGCTGGTACCTGTTCTCGTTCATGCGCCGGCAGACCGGCGACAAGACGTTCTACGTCGTGATCGAGGACGACCCGATCCACTTCGTCTACGGCCTGCTCCCTCAGTTCTTTCCGGGGCCGAACAATAAGCGCCTCTACCAGGTCGTCGACGAGCTCGATCAGGTCGTCTACGGCACGCCGTTCGATGCCGAGGGCGAGCGCGTCGTCGAGCGGCGGTTCCAGTACACGGTCGAGGGCTGGAAGCTGCGCGTCACCCAGAAGGACATCGCCGACGAGCGCGCGATCAAGCGCAAGAAGCTCATCGACTCGATCCTGATCGGCGGCGCGATGACCGTGATCCTCGCCGGCCTCGCGTTTCTCGCCTACGCGATCCGCCGCGAGCGGCGCCTCAACGAGCTGAAGAGCGAGTTCATCTCGAATGTCTCGCACGAGCTGAAGACGCCGCTCTCGATCATCTCGATGTTCGGCGAGATGCTCGCGGAGGGCAGGACGAAGAGCCCCGAGCAACAGCACGAGTACGCCGAGATCATCTGGCGCGAGAGCGTGCGGCTCGGGCGGCTGATCGACAACGTGCTCGACTTCGCGAAGATCGAGCGCGGCATGGGCGTCTACGAGTTCTCCGAGTCCGACATCGGCGACGTCGTGGGGCGCGCGATCGAGCTGTCGGGACGGCGCGTGCAGAGCGCGAACATGCAGCTCTCCGACGACATCGAGCCCGATCTACCGCCGGTCAACCTCGACGCGAACGCGTACACGCTCGCCGTGCTGAACCTCGTCGACAACGCGATCAAGTACGCGCCCGACGGCAAGAAGATCGAGGTCTCGCTGAAGCGCGAGGGCGATCGCGTGGTGCTCGCCGTGCGCGACTGGGGCCCGGGCATCGATCCCGAGGAGCACGAGCGGATCTTCGAGCGGTTCTACCGGGCGAAGAACGTGCGCCTGAAGCCGATCCGCGGCTCCGGAATCGGCCTCGCGCTCGTCCAGCACATCGCCCACGCCCATCACGGCGAGGTGACGGTCGTCAGCGAGCCGGGCAAGGGGGCCACGTTCCGCCTCTCCCTGCCCATTTCTGGTAAGAACGACCGGTGACCCAGACCGCCGGCGAGACCGACGACGAGGAGGCCCGCAAGCGGATCCTCGTGATCGAGGACGAGCCGGATATCGTCCGTGGCCTGCGCGATGCGCTGCAGTTCGAGGGTTTCGATGTGGAGGCGCGCGGCACCGGCGCCGAGGGCCTCGTCGCCGCGATGGACTGGGCGCCCGATTGCGTGCTGCTCGACCTGATGTTGCCCGACGACAACGGCTATCGCGTGTGCGAGACGCTGCGTCAGCGGGACGAGACCGTGCCGATCATCATCCTCACCGCGAAGGCGCAGGAGACCGACAAGATCCGCGGCCTCGACGCCGGCGCCGATGACTACGTCACGAAGCCGTTCTCCGTCGCCGAGCTGATCGCGCGGATCAACGCGATCTTCCGGCGCCAGGCGCGGCTGGTCTCGCACTCCGACGAGACGTTCACGATCGGCACCTGGACGATCAACGCGCGCAAGCACGTGATGTCGAAGGGCCGCACGAACAAGCGGCTGACGTTCTACGAGCTCGAAGTGCTGAAGCTACTGCGGGAGCGGTCCGAGGAGACCGTGTCGCGCGACGAGCTGCTCGAGAAGGTGTGGGGGATCCAGGCCTCGCCGACCAGCCGCACCGTCGACAACTTCATCGTCAAGCTCCGCCGCAAGCTCGAGGAAGATCAGAAGAGCCCGCGGCACATCCTCACGGTCTACGGCCTCGGCTACAAGCTCGTCCCCTGACGGCCTGATCCGGGAATGACGCGCGGGGTAGGATCGTTCCACCCTGATGCGATTGATTCTCGCGCTCCTGGTCGTCGGTGTGGTGTCGTCGGTCGGCGCGGCGGATGGCATCCGCGATGGCGCGAACCACCACCTCGGCGATGACAGCTTCGTCGCGGCCTACGGGCGCGTTCCCGATGCGAGCGACTCCGAGACCGTGCGCATGCACGTGCACCTCGCCTACGTGCGCGAGCTGCTCGGTGCGCGCGCGGCGACCTCACCGGCGCTCGCGGCACGGCGCGCCGAGCTGCTCGGCTACCTCGACGAATACATCGCGGCCGGGACCACACCGCAGAACACGTTCGTGCCGTGGCGCAGCCCCGTGTTCATCGATGCCGACGGCCGGATCTGCGCCGTCGGATATCTGATCGAGCGCTCGGTCGGGCGCGCGCTGCCCGAGCTCGTCGCCGCAACGCATCGCCTCGCGTACCTCGAGGACATCGCGGCCTCGATGCCCGAGGTCGCCGCATGGGTCGCGTCGTCGGGGCTCACGCTCGAGGAGCTCGCGTCGATCCAGCCCGGATACATGGGACCGGAGGTCCAGCACCGCAACGGCTGGGGCAAGGACGCCCAGCCCGACGGCGCGTACCACCAGACCGCCGACGGCTCGTCGATCGACGGCACGTTCAAGAAGGGGCAGATGACCGGCGCGTGGAAGCGCACGTCGGAGACCGGCGTGCTCCTCGGCACCGGTACGTTCACGAAGGGCAGCGGCACGTGGAAGAGCCTGCGCGCTGATGGCAGCGTGATGGCGCAGGGCCGGTTCGTGAACAGCCGCGCGACCGGCACGTGGACGTTCTTTCACCCGAGCGGCCGTGTCGCGGCGACCGGGCCGATGAAGCGCGGCAAGCGCGCCGGCACCTGGACGTTCTTCTACGACGACAAGGGCAAGGTGAAGCTCGCCACCGGGCGGTTCGCCGACGGCGAGGTCGTGGGCGACTGGAAGCACTACAACGCCGCGGGTGGGCTCGTGGCCACCGCGATTGGTCGCGCGTGGGCCGACCACGGCCTGACCTTGATCATCCAGCCGGGCGCGGATCGCGTCCGTCACGAGATCACGCAAGGCGAGCCGGCAAACGCTCGCCGGCTCGATGCGTTCTACCTGGGCAAGGAGAAGCTGTTCGTCACGCAGACCGAGATGTACGACGGCGCCGGGAACAAGCTCGAGAGGACCGGCGACGCGTGGACGATGCGCGCGTGCGTGTGGGATGCGAAGCAGCGTCGCGCGGCCGCGGCCAGCGATACCGGCGCGCTCTATCACCTGATCGCGCGCCAGGTCTGGGACGACGCGACCAACAACCCGAAGCCCGAGGACTGCGCCGCGCGCGCGACGGCGATGCCCGCGGCGCGCGCCGCCGCGCTGAGCTCGATGCTCGCCTCGCCCCGGACGCTCCACGCTCCGATCCCGGTGTGGTCGATCGAGCCGCGCTCCAGCGGCGACGTCGACCCAGACACGACGACCGAACCGTCCGACGAAGATCGCGATCGCGTGATCGTCGCCGACAACCCGCTCGACATGACCACGATGCTCGCCGACCACATGACCTGGTACATGGAGTGGCCGTACATCGACGAGACGTTCGTCGCCGTCTACGCGACCGTGCCCGGTTACTCGACGACCCCGGACTACTAGAGCGGGTTCGGCACGAGACCCGCGCCGTGCGCGATCACGATCGCGGCCTGCGCGCGTGTCATCGGCGTGGCGAGCGCATCGATCATTCCGGCGGGCGCGCCCGCGGGGAACGCGCGCGCGAGGAGCGCCTGGGCGGCGGCGGCATCGAGCAGGTCGTCGGGGCAGAACTGCGCGGGCGCGGCCGCGCAACCGCTCGTCACGCCGGCGTCGCGCAGCGCCTGGATCTCGGCGAACCCCGGATCTCCATAGGCGACGTCCCAGAACTGCGGGAGGAACGTCGCGTCGAGCCCGCGATCGGCGAGCGGCGCTTCGGCGAGCGCGGTCGTGAGCCCGGTCCACCCGGCGCCGGCGGTCGGAACGCCCCAGTCCGCGGCGTCGAAGTACACGAGCCCGGCGACGCGAGCGTCGGCGGTGAGAGCGTGCACGAGGCCGGAGATCCACGCATCGCGATCGTCGCCCGGCACCGCGCGCGTGCCGGTCTGCAGAACGACGAACCGATCGCGCTGCCACGCCGCGGGATAGCCAAGCGCATCGAACAGCGCCGCCATCGGCGCGATCACGCTCGCCGCGACGCTGTCGGTGCCCGGGCGGTACGCGCTCATCCCGAGCAGATCCACGTACGCGTGGCCCGGGTAGTACCCGGCCGCCGAGCCGCAGCTCGCGCTCGACGTGGCGTTCGGTCCATACGCCCAGCGCACGCGCCGTCGATCGAGCGCGCGCGCATCGAGCGCCGCGCCGACGCGGTCATGGAACGCGCGGTACAGCGCGATGTACTGCGCCGCCGGCAAGCAACCCCAGTCGGTCCAGGCGCCGTTCATCTCGGCGCCGAACGTGAGCAACACGCGACCGTGCGGCGCCGCGGCGAGCGCGCCCGCGATCGCATCCGCCATCGCGCTCAGTCCCGCCCCGAGCGTCGCGGGATCCGCGTACTGCTGCGCCGTGTATCCGCTCGGCTCCACGTTGAGGTGCGCGACCTGACCGCGCGCGAAGATCGCGGCGAGATCCGGCGCCGTTCGCGCGATGCCCTGCGCCGACAGCGAGTGATACGTCTGCAGCACCGCGAGCGGCCTGCCGGTCGCGGCCTCGATCGCGCCGGGCGCCCGATCCGCCGCCACGCCGGGCGCATAGACACCAGCAAATAGCCGCGGCGTGCAGTCCTCGTCGGCGAGCCCGTCGCCGTCGTCGTCGATCCCGTTGCCGCACCGCTCGCCATAGCTCGGCGCGACCGCTGCATCACCCGTCGCATCGAGCGCAGGGCCATCCGGCACCGCGGGCTCGGACGCGCGGCATGCCGCGAGCGCCAGAACAAGAATGACGGTTCTCATTTGCGCAGTCTAGCGATCCACGCCTCACGAGCAACTACATTCGTGTCCGGCCGGATCACGGACGCGCGTCCGGATGATGGTCCGCCGCGGACAGGTGCGTTCGGAGTCTCGGGCGGTTAGCGCGGCACACGCCGTGCTGTTGCTCCCGCGCGAGGTTCGTTACGATGCCCAACCACGACGATATGGATGCCCCCGTCACACTCCGTACGGTTCGCGCCTTCGAGCAGAAGGTCGACCTGCGGCTCGAGAAGGTCGAGCAGCGGTTCGAGAAGGTCGACCAGCAGTTCGAGAAGGTCGAACAGCAGTTCGCGGAGGTCCGCGAGCAGTTCGTGGAGGTCAAGACCGAGCTGGCAGCACTACGTCGCGACGTCGCGCAGCTTCCGGTGGACCTCGCACGACATGCGAACGCCATCTCGGAGCAGCTGCGCTCGGACATCCGTGCGCTCCGTGACGTCGAGCCCGGTTCCACCGCCGAGCTCCAGACGTTGCCCCGTCGAGTCGCGAAGCTCGAGGAGCGCGTGTTCGCGCCATCGCCACCGGCTGCGCGCGCGGGGCGCAAACGCAGCTAACGTTCAGCCGCCCGGGATGCCGCCCGGGACGTCGGTGCACTGCGTGATGCTCGCGTTCTGTGACGGGTAGCGGTACAGGCCCGTGAAACACATCTCGTCGTTCGTGCTGTCGCCGAAGCGGAGCGTTTGGCCGGTCTCGTTATCGTAGCTGCAGGTCACCTGGATCTTGTCGCCCTGTAGCACCGAGACCTCGGCGGGCGGCTTGTAGTACTTCTGCTCGTTGAAGTCGTAGGCCAAGTCATGCAGGACGGTCGTCGTCGTGCCGCGGATCAGCTCCAGCTTCGAGTGCCTCGCGGTCTTGTGCATGTGCGGCCAGTACGCGAACAGCGTGTATGGGGTGTTGACCGTGCAGAAGTTCGAAATGGTCTGCATGCCCGGCGGAATGCTGAACAGGATCTTTCCCGCGAACACCATCTCCGCGAGCATCGGTGGCGGGGTCGACGAGGTCTTGACCAGGATCGCCGAGTCGCCCGCGAGAACATTGTCGGTCGCGTTGAACAGGTGAAGGTTCAGGTGGATCTGGGTGCCGGCCGGGATCTTGAGGCCGACGTTGGTCGGGAAGTCGAGCGGGTCAGTGCCGACGCCGCTGGCGTAGATCATCGGACGACCGATCGTACCGACCGAGCAGTCGTACTCGCCGTCGGGCCCCGCCACGTTGCTCGCCGAGATCGAGAGCACGGTGTGGTGCGTTCCACTCGGCGCCTGCGCCGTGATGTTCGTGATGTATGTGTCGGCGGGGACGGTGTAGCGAATGCAGCGGTACGTGTCCGTCGCGCCGGCGGGCAGCGACCACGTTCGACCGACGAGCTTCGTGTAGCCTGCGGGTAGCGGCGGAGCATCGGGCGTTCCGGCGGGCGCATCGATCGGCGGACCATCGTCCCCCGAGTTGCTACTTCCATCACTTCCGCAGCCAACGGCAAACACGGCGAGCAGAACAGCGAACTGGCGCATGCCGAGGAGCATGCCGAATTCGTGCGGCGGTGTCTCGCTCGATCCTCGGGTGGCTCGATGTAGGTGTGGTGGAATTCTCAGTAAGCGTCGCTCACGAAGGCCGACGGTATCGGCTCAATCGTCGTCGCTGTGGCCGGTCAGCTTGAGCTTGTTCTTCGCCGCCTTGGCCAGCTTGCTGCGCGGGCGCTCGTCGATGATGCCTTGCAGAAGCTCTGCACCGAGCTCTTCGTTGGAGCCGTCGCCAGACTCGAGGAGGCGGAAGCCGAGTGCGTAGATAGCCTCGTCGGAGACGTCCTTCTCGCGCGCGAGCTGCTTCGCGACGGGAAAGCCTTTGGCCGCGAGACGGCTGAACTGCTCGAACACGGGATCGTCGGTGCGCGTGGTCCGGATCAGGCCCTCGCCGGCGGCTTCGAGGGAGAGCAGGGCGAGGAAGAACCGGTGCTCGTCGTCGATCGCAGTGTCGATGTCGGCGCGCGAGCGGAGCAAGGGCTTGAGGCTCCCGAACGCCTCGACGGACTTGCCTTGCTTGCGGAGGCGCTTCGCCCGCTCGAACAGCAGCTCGACGTGGACGCTCGGCGCGATGTCCGCGATCAGCTCCGCGAGGACGCGCTCGAGGACGATCTGGTCGGCGGTCGCCTTGCCCTTGAAATGGACGTCCATGTACCCGCGCACGCGCTCGGCGAGCTCCTCGACGGCCTGGTTCGAGATGTTGCCGCGGTGCGAGCGGAGCACGCCGGCGTACCGGCGCGCGGCCTGCTCGTCCTTGGTGGCGAGGAGGGCGCGGGTCACCGGGAGCACGGACTCGGGGGCCTTCGACAGGCCGCGGGCCGCGGCGTCGCGCGAGGTGGGCTCGTCGCCGCCGAGGGCCTCGACGAGGGCCTTCACCGCGGAGGCGCCGCCGCCGGCGGGCATGCGCTCCATCGCGAGCTTCTGCGCCGCGACGTTCTTGGACTTCGCGAGGCCGGCGAACGTCTTCTCGAGGGACTCGGGGATGCGCGCGCCGCGCAGGGTGTCGACCGCGGACTGGGCGACGGCGACGTCGTCACCATCGGCGAAGTCGATCAGCGCCTCGATCACCTTCTCGGTGCCCTTGGCCTCGCTGGTGGCGACGATGCGGCGCAGGCCGGCGATCGCGGCGAGGCGGATCGGGCGCGGCTCGTCGGGATCGGCGTACTTGAGGAGCAGCGACTGTGTGGCGGGGCGGGCGAGGTATCCGATCAGGCGGAGCAGGGCGCCGAGCTCGGCCATGCCCTTCACGACATCGGGATCGCGCAGCGGATCGGCGCTGTGACCGTTGGTGTGGCCGCTGGTGCCGTTGGGCTTCGCGCCCTTCTTGGCCTTGGCCTTCTTCGCGTCCTTGGCCGCGAGCTTCTCGGCGGCGACGGCGGCGTGCTGCGCGCGCGTCCACGCCTTGCCGAGCTCGCGGTTGGCCTCGCTCGCGCGCTCGACGGCGGACTTCTCGACCTGGTTGCCGAGCTTGTCGTTGCCGCTATCGAGCTCCGCGCGCACGAGCTGGAGCGCCTGCTCGCCGAACTCGTGGTCGGAGAGCTGGTCGAGTACGGCGTCGATCGCGGGCTGCGTGCCGCGGCGCAGGAGGAGCTGCGCCATCACACGACGCGCCGCGATCGGACCGCTCGCGATCTCCTTGCGCAGCGTGCCTTCCGCGGCGGCGCCCTGCTGGGCGAGCACCTGCGCGGCGCGCTCGGCGAGGGCCTCGTCATCGCCGTGGAGCAGCGGCACGAGCTTCGCGGAGATGCCTCCGGCGCCCATGTCGGCCAGGCCTTCGAGCGCGATGCGACGGACCTCGCCATCGTCATCCGCGAGACGATCGGTCAGCGCCGACTCGACGGCCTTGTCCCCCTTACCGACCGCGGCGAGCACGGTTGCCGCCGCCGCGCGCAAGGCGACCCGCTCGGACTCGAGCAGCTCGATGATCGCTCCACCTAGGTTCCTGGCCATCGCGAGGGACCGTACTCACCCCCACGGCGACAGTAAAGTCAGGATCTAGGCCATGGAGGCGGCAATCAGCCAGCCAACCACGCCGAGCACGGTGACGCCGGCGGCGACGAGGCTCGGCCCGGTGCGGCGCACGAGCAGACCCACACCGGTCAAGAAGCACGCGATGCCGAGCGTGAACAGCAGCACGGTGCCACGGCTGGGCCCGAGATCGCGCGCGAGGCGCTCGGGGTGAAACGCCTTGCGCGCCGCCGCATCCGCGCCGCCGGCGTGCGCACCTTCCGGATCGCGCGAGGCGATCTCGGCGATCGCCGCGTTCGCCGCGGCGTGGTCATGGGCGTGCGGCGGCCACAGCCCGCGCGTGGCGAGCGCGGCCGACCGCACCGCACGCCAGG
>JBBRED010000269.1:0-11772 GCA_038203335.1 Haliangiales bacterium
TACGTGGAGGATAAGGGGATCGAACCCTTGACCCTCGGCTTGCAAAGCCGATGCTCTCCCACTGAGCTAATCCCCCGGGGACCGCTTGGGTAACGCGCCGCCTGCGGCCTCGTCAAGGACCCGGCGACGCTCCGCCGCACCGAATTCACCGAACGACCAGGTGCCGCCCGGCTCGGCATGTGTTCTATGTGCTGTCCCATGTCGAGCGAAGCCACCCGTGACCGCGGCAAGATGTTCGCGAACCCGGAGAAGAAGAAGCCGAGCCAGCCTGACGTCCAGGGCGACTGTGTCATCGACCAGGTCGCCTACGAGATCCGCGGATTCCGCCGCGGCGAAGAGCTGATGGTGCACCTCGCCCCGCCCCGCGGCGACAAGAACACGTACCCGCCGGATGTCTTCAAGGGCACCTTGGATGCGGTCGAGAAGCCGAAGGGGCCGAAGGGCAAGAAGGGCGCGCCGGTGGCGGCCCCGGAGCTCGGGCTCGCGTGGGTCGGTATCATCGTCAGCGAGGATGCGGCGTACCGGATCTCGGCGACGGAGAAGCAGGGCAAGACGGACGTGTACTGGACGCTCGGTTTCGAGAGCGTCGAGAAGCCGTCGGCGGAGAACGAGTGGGTCGACGCTGCCGACGAGTCGCCCGAATCAACGACCTAGAAACGGCTCCACGGTCTGAACGAGGACCGGCGATCCGCCCATCACGTAGTGGGTGTGGTTCGGCAGGATGGCGAGCTGCGAGGCGGGGCGCGCCTTGCCGTCCCAGCCCGCGTCGGTCTTGCCGCCGCCGAGGAGGCGGAAGAAGGCGACGGCGTGAGTGAGCTGCACGCCATCGGCGTCGCCGACGACAATCAGGGTCGGCGGGAAGCTCGGCACCTGCGCCGAGAAGTCGTACGGCTTGCGGAGAAGGTCGCCGACGGCACCGACGAACCTCGGCCACTCGTCGACCTTCGGCGCGAGCTTCGCGTAGAACATCGCGTAGAGGGGCGATTGCTTCATCGGCTTGGCGGAGGCGGACGTGATCTGGTTCATCCCATCGAGCATCTCCTTGTGCCAGCCGTCGCGCTTGAACGGCGCTGACACGATGACGAGGCGCTTCGCCCGCTTCGGGTGCCGAGCGGCGAAGGCGATGGAGACCTCGCCGCCGAGCGAGTAGCCCATCACGTCGGCCTTGTCGATCTGGAGCTTGTCGAGCACGGCGACGACATCGTCGGCCATCGCCTCGAGGCTCATCGGCCGCGTGCCGAGGCTCGTGCGACCGTGGCCCTGGAGGTCGATCGCGATGACCTTGTGGTGCTTCGCGAGCTCGGTGAGGTTGTCGCCAAACACCTCGAGCGAGGTCAGCCCGCCGTGGAGGAGCACGAGCGGATCGCCGGTGCCGTGGACCTCGTAGTAGACCGAGACGCCTTTGGCGGGCGCGTAGCCGGTAGCGGTGGGCGCGGCCGACGCGGCGGTCGAGGTTGCGAGGGCGAGGAGGAGCGCGAGCTTCGTGGTGGTCATACAACCACGACTTCCGGGGAGGCCCCGGATCGACAGCGCGCGCGATCTTTTTCTACTGGCGCGAAACTACTTGTCGTCGGGTGGCGCTTCGTCGAGGACGAGATCCTCGAGATCGGCCTGCGGACGCACGAGGGGATTGATGGGCTCCTTCTTCGGGAACAGCGGAGGCGGATACATCGCGCGGGCCTTTGCCGAAGCCTGGCCCCAGACGAGGAAGATCAGGCTCCAGCCGGTGGGCATTCCGAAGCAGATTTCGGGGTAGTGCATCGCGAAGCCGCAGATGTAGCCCGAGACGACGAGGATCATCAGGCCGACGAACACGACCTTGTTCTTGGTCATGCCGACCTTCGGCATCGGGAGGCGCGAGGCCATGAGGTAGCCCATCACGCCGACGAAGATCGGGAAGTAGCGCCAGACCGCGAGCGGGGTCTCGAGCGAATCGCCGAACAGCCTCGCGCCACCGAAGTGGGCGTGGTCGCCGATCCGCGGATCGTACTTCATGAGGAGCAGCATCCAGATCGCGATCAGGCCACCCGACAGCGTGGTCGGGAACCCGAAGAACATCTTCGTGGCGACCTGGTCGTCGGTGAGGATGTTGTAGCGAGCGAGCCGGAACACCGCGCACAGCATGTAACCGCCGCACACGATCCACAGGGCGGTGTGTTGCCAGCCAGTGGCGAACGGCAGGTCGGGATACCAGTTGAGGAACTTGAGGACGAGGTATGCGGGGGCGACGCCGAAGTTGAGGAAGTCGGCGAACGAATCGAGCTGCATGCCGAGCTCGCTCGTACCTTTCACGGCGCGCGCGACGAGACCATCGAGGCGATCGGTGAGGACCGCGTAGATGATCATCCAGGCGGCGAGCGAGAAGTTTTGGTCTGCGGAGGCGTAGAGGGAGACCAGGCCGAAGATCATCGACGACAGGGTGATGACGTTCGGCGCGAGGTAGCGAAGGAAGCGTGCGGATGCCATGACTAGCCTTTCCGCTTGTGCGCGTGGTCCATCAGACGAGAGTAGAGGCGCGGCCCCAGGCTCTCGGTCATCAGGCCCTCCACGATGCGAGCGATTTCCAGCTGAGGATCACCCTCACGATAGACAAACCGGATGGCCATGCCCGCCTCTTCGTCGGCAGACTCGGCGATGATGCGCTGGACCTCGCCGTGGATGGTCAGCGGTTCCTCGCGCTTCGGAACGAATAACTTGAACAGAAACTCGGTTCCGATCGGCAGTGGGCGACTCGTCTTGATGAACGTGCCGCCACGCGAGATGTTCTTGGTGTAGTCGGCGAAGAACGTGTTGAGCCGCTTGTATTCGACCTTGAGCTCGATTGGACGCCGCGCCTCGGCGCGTCGCTCCTGCGGGGGCTCATCGACCACGGCCCACTCTATCAGGTCCGCCGCATGAGCGCTCATCACGCCACGAATGCCATCCGCTCGCTACTGAGGCTCCCGCGCCCGGTGCGCCCGTGGGCACGGTGGCAGTGGGTACTCGCGATCCCGACACTCGCCTTCGTGCCGCGATGGATCGGCCGGGTGTGGACGTGGGTGCTGATTGCGACGGTGATGGGGCTCGGATTCGGGCGGCTACCGCTGTTCGGCACGCTCGGGTTCGAGCTGTCGCTCGCGGCGGCGCTGTTCGCGGCGCCGATGAGCCTGGATATCGGCGCCGCGGTCGCGCGTGAGATGCAACGAACGCCCGAGGTAGGCGTCGCGCGTGCGGGGTACGCGGGCCGATCGCTCGCGGGATCGACGATGGTTTCTGTTGGACTCGTGACCGCGGTGATCTTGATTCCGGCACTGATCTGCGCGCTGCGCGGGATCGTGGTGCCCACGTGCGACTGGAGGTTCGGCATCGAGGCGTATGTCGCGCTGCCGGTGGCCACCGCGGTGCTCGGCGGCGCGCTCGGGCACGGGCTCGGGGTGCTCGCGGGACCGCGGCGGTTCGCGGGGGCGGCGCTCGCGCAGTTCCCCGTGTTCTTCGTCGCCGGCGCGGCGCTGTGGCGGTTCTATGCGGCGCCGCCCGTGTTCACGTACAACGCGATCCTCGGCTACTTCCCGGGGAACCTGTACGACGAGAACGTGCAGCTCGAGATGGCGCTGTTGTGGTCGCGCCTCGAGCAGCTCGCGTGGGTGGTGTGTGTGCTGGCGCTGGTCGCGATCGTGCTCGACGTGCCCTCGTTCCGGGTCACGCGCGCGTCGCGGCCGAGCGGGCGGCGGATCGGCGCGTGGGTGATCGCGCTCGTGGCGGCGGGCGCGGGAACGGTGATGCGGATCGAGAGCGGCCAGCTCGGCTATGCGATCGATCCGGAGGACATCGAGGTCGCGCTCGGAGGACGGATCGAGACCGAGCACTTCATCATCCACTACGCGAAGACGCCCGAGATCGAGGAGCAGATCGCGGTCATCGCCGAGGACCACGAGCTGCGGTACGCGCAGGTGACGCGGCAACTCGGCGTTCAATCGAGCGGCAAGCTGCGTTCGTTCTACTTCTCCGATCGAGATCAGAAGGCGCGATGGATGGGCGCGCGCGACGTGGAGATGGCGAAGCCGTGGCGCCGCGAGATCTATCTCGATCACCGGTCGTTCCCGCACGGATCGCTGCGCCACGAGATCGCGCACGCGGTGGCGAGCGAGTTCGGTGATCCGGTGTTCGGGGTCGCGATGCGGAAGATCTACGGCATCCCGTTCGCGAGCCCGGGCTTGATCGAAGGGCTCGCCACCGCGATCGACTGGCCCGGTGGCTACGATCGCCTGACGCCGCACGAGGCGGTGCGCGCGCTGGTCACGATGGGCAAGCGGCCGTCGATCGAGCAGCTGCTGTCGCTGCAGTTCTTCACGTTCTCGTCGGCGACCGGCTACACCACGGCAGGCAGCTTCCTGCGCTTCCTGCTGGAGACGTACGGGGCCGAGCGATTTCGCGCGATGTACCGCAGCGGCGGCGAGTTTTACGAGGCGTACGGCAAGCCACTGTCGGTGCTCGAGGCGGAGTGGCTGCAGATGATCGCGAAGATCCAGCTGCCGCCGGGGGTGGTGGAGGCGTCGCGCGAGCGGTTCCGCGGCACGAGCGTGTTCGATCGCCCGTGCCCGCACGCGATCGCGAAGCGCCGCGAGCAAGCGCAGGTCGCCGCCGGCCAGGGCGATCAACGGCGCGCGGTGGCGCTGATGCGCGACGTGTGTGGCGATGCGCCCGAGGAGCCGCGCTATCAGCTCGACCTCGGCGACATGCTGATCGGCGGCGATGCGATGGAGCACGCCGAGGCGATCGGCCGGTGGACGTCGGTGGCGCGCGATGTCGAGGGGGTCACGTCGAGCCTGCGCGCCGATGCGCTCGAGAAGCTCGCGCGGCTGGCAGCGGCGAAGGGGGACTTCGCGAAGACCCGCGCGCTGGTCGCGGAGGCGATGACCTTGCCCGTCGACGCGAACGAGCGCCGGCAGCAGGAGGCGCTCGCGTTCGCGCTCGCGTATCCGGGACCCGCGGGCCCTGCCCTGCGCGGCTACTTCTTCCCGGGTGCCTCGCGCATCGATGCGCCGACGTGGGCGTTACTCGCCGTGCTCGCGGAGCCGCAGCTCGGGTTCGGGCACTACCTGCTCGGGCTGCAGCGGCTCACCACGAGTCAGCTCGCGGAGGCGTCGGCGGAGCTGCAGAAGGCGCTCGTGCTCGAGCTGCCGGGGCTCGGGTTCGTGAAGAACGGCGCGCGACGGCTCGCGGTGGCGGCGTATCGCGCAAAGGATCTCGCCGGCGTGAAGGCGGCGATCGAGGTGCTGTCGCGGTCGGAGATGACCGAATCGGATCGCCTGCTCGCGAAGGACTGGGCCGAGCGGCTCGCGTTCGACGCGAGTCGGTGATCTACATGCCCGCGAGGAACATCCAGCGCTTGCCGTCCCACTCGAGCAAGAGCTGGTTCTGATCGCGCTTGTCGGGACGGCTGGGCTTGCCCTGCACGTTCGGGATCGTGAAGCTCGCGTCGATCATCACATCGACGGTGGCGCGGCAGCCGGGCTGCAGCGAGCCGACGCACTGCTGCGCGACCGCGAGGTAGCGGACCGTGTAGCGAATGTCGGTCGCCTTCGCGAGCCGGTTCATCAGCACGTTGCGAAGACCTTCGTAGCCATAGTCGTCGCTACCGGAGGGCGTTCCGCTGTCCTCCCAGTACTGCTTGTGCGCCATCAGCATCAGCGTCTCCGCGTCGCCGCGCTCGACCGCAAGCCGGTACTCCTCGACGGCCTGGATCGCGGACTTGTTATTGTCCGTGCTCGGGACCTTCGTCCCGGTGATGTAGACCTTCTTGGGGGCGCACGCGGCGACGGTCGCCACGAGCGCAACAGCGATGAGAGACAACCGGTTCATGTGCAGGCGAGCGGGGTTGTATCAAGAACCACGCCAGCGGCGGGGACGCTACAACACCGAGGAAAGTTGGCCAAGTGCAGGACCTCGCCAAGCTTCGACCCGCGCCAGAAAGGCACGGAAGTCCTTCTCGGGGTTTGGGACCCTTGCCAAATAGACATCCGTGATGCGCGTGATGGTGAACCGGGCGGCGGCGGCGCGGACTTCTATAGGTAGCGCCGCGCGATCGGCCGCGGGGAGAGATCGGACGCGCTGGTAGCCGTCGAGGAGCGCGCGGATGAGGGCGAGGTCGGGCGCGCCGGTCCAGCACCAGTCGTTGATGCAAACGGCCAGGTCGTACGCGAGGCTCCCGCCCGAGGCCTGCTCGAAGTCGAGGATCGCGGTGACCTCGCCGGCTTCCCAGAGGACGTTGTCGCGGAACAGGTCGCCGTGGATGATCCCCTGCGTGGCGCGGCGGCGAACAGCGGCCGCATCGCCCGCGGCGGCGAGCTCGTCACCGAGGATCGCGGTCGCCTTGGCGAGCGCGGGATCCGACTGACACGAGAACTTCGCGTAGCGATGAACGAGGTGATCGTGGTCGTAGATGCTCCCGCGCCGCCAGCCCAGCGGGAGCTCGAGGCCCACGAGATGGAGCTGCGCGAGGGCGGCCCCGAGCTGCGCGGCGCGCTCCGGCGTGACCTCCGTCGGCGCGAGGTGCTTGCCGCTGCGCCACGGAAACACGCTGACCCACTTGCTGTGCGCGTTGAGCAGCGGCGCATACGGGCGACCATCGCGCGCGATCACCGGAGGCGGCGTGACCACTCCACCGGCGGCGAGCGCCGAGATGAGGCGCGCTTCCCACGCGACATCGACCTCGGCTTTTCCTTCGTTCACGCGCGCGAAGTACCGGCCACGATCCGTGACGAGCTCGAAGTTCGTGTTGATCGTTCCCGCGGCGATCGCGGCGAACCGCTGCACGGCGCCGAGATCGAACGCCGCCGCCACCTCTCCCAACTCGGCGCCTCCGAGCTGCGTGAACACGCCCACGCACCGAACCTATCAGCAATGCGGTAGGTTCGGCGCGTGGATGCGACCGAGCGCGCGAGGTTGGTAGAGCGCCATCTCGACCTCGCGCTGCGGGCGGCGAAGATGATCTATCCGCGGGTCCGCGCCCACGTGGAGTTCGACGAGCTCGTCGCGCTGGCGAACAGTGGCCTTGTCGAGGCCGCGCAGCGGTATGAGCCCGATCGAGGTGCATCGTTCAATACGTTCGCCTGGTACCGAGTTCAGGGCGCCGTGATCGACGGGCTCCGCAAGGCGAGCAACCTGCCCCGGCGGGAGTGGGCGAAGCTCGTCGCACTGCGGGCGGCCAGCGACTACTTGGAGCACCGCGGCGAGCGCGATGCGGGAGCGGCGCAGCGCGGAGCGGAGCCTCCGAAGGGCGCCGATGCCCTCGCCGCGGTGAAGCACGCGATGTCCGCGATCAAGACGATGTACATGACGTCGCTCGAGGCGATGCAGGACGGCGGCTTCGATCCCGCGAACGAGCAGGAGGTCTCCGTCGCCGATACGCTCGATACCGCGACGTTCTCGAAGCGCCTCGCGGCCGCGTTCAAGACGCTGCCAAAGAAGGAGCGCGACCTCATGCGGAAGCACTACTGGGAGGGCAAGAACCTCCTCGAGGCCGGCGCCGAGCTCGGGATCTCGAAGTCGTGGGCGAGCCGGATGCACGCGCAGGCGGTGGACCGATTGCGCGGGTTTCTCGACGACGAACGCGCACCTTCCGGGTGACCGTGTGCGCGAGCCGCCCACGTCGTGGGGCGCGGCGGCGACCTGGAACGGCCAGCGCGTCGCGACCATCGCGGTGCTCGCGGTCTCGCGCGAATTTCGCGAAACCTCCCCTCGCTGGCGGTGTCCATCTCGCATGCAGCGCACGCTCTTCGCCGGAGTGGTAGCCGCGCTTTGGGCGACCTCCGCCCGGGCCGATACCCTCACCACCTCGCTCGAGCAGCCCGTCTACGAGGCGAGCCACACCGTCGACGTTCGCGTCATCGAGGGCATCGCCACGTACACGGTGCGCCGCACGTTCGTGAACCCGGGGGCCCGCGCCGAGCAGGCGATCCTCGAGATCGATCTTCCCTACGGCGCCGCCGCCACCGGCCTGCGGATCCGCGCGCGCGACCGCTGGTACAGCGGCGAGCTGATGGAGCGCGAGAAGGCGGCCGCGATGTACCAGGAGCTCACCGGCATCGGCCCCGACAAGGCCAAGGATCCGGCGCTGCTGAGCTGGGCGTGGGCCGACAAGCTCGTCCTTCAGGTGTTTCCCGTACTCCCGCACCAGGTCTCCACCGTGGAGTACACGCTCACCGCGCCGACGCGCTACGCGAACGGCCGCTACTGGCTCTCGTATCCACGCATGGATGCGACCGCGACGATGGCGCACGCGCTCGCCACGCCGGTGATCACCGTGACGCCGGCCTGGGGCGATGCGCAGACGCCGGTCGAGCTCGATGGACGCCGCATCGCCGTCAACGCACCGGCGATCCTCCTCGCACCGCCGCATCCGCTGTGGATGGAGATCGTCGGCGAGGACGACGAGGCGGCGAGCTATGTCGCGAGCTCGCTCGACGTGCCCGTCTCGAGCCACACCACGAAGCCGATCACGACGGCGATGCTCACGCTCGATATCGCGCACACGTACCAGAGCGACCTTCGCGTCGATCTGATCACGCCGCAGGGCAAACGCGTGCCCGTGCGCGAGCAGACCGGCGGCGGCGACAACGACCTCAAGGGTTCGGTGACGGTGAAGCTCCCCGCGGGCACGACCGGCGCAGGCACCTGGCGCCTGGTCGTCAGCGATCACACCGCGCTCGACACCGGCTCGCTCGATGGCTGGACGCTCGCGTTCGGTGCCGGCGCCGATGCCACCACCGCCACGCCGACCGACGTGCCGCTGTGGATCCCCGATGCGCCGGAGAGCGAGAACGATGCGGGCGTGGCCTCGATCTCCGTGGGCTCGCCGGCGATCGCCACGTGGACCGCGCGCCTCGGCCGTGTGTTCGCGTCGTACGAGCATGGCTTCGCGCGGCTCGAGATCGATGTGGCGCCGCACGTCTCCGAGCTGCCGAAGCGCGCGCAGGTGGTGTTCCTCGTGGATCGCTCGCGCTCGATCGGCGAGGACGGCCTCGCCGCCCAGCTCGCCGTGATCCGAGCGTACCTCCGGCACGTGCCCGACGCCGAGGTCGAGATCATCGCGTACAACCGCAGCGCGACGCGCGTGTTCGCCCGGTTCGCGCCGGCCGCCGATGCGCTCGAGATGCTCGGCGCGAAGGTCGAGGCGAACGGGTTCACGCTCGGCAACGGTAGCTCGCTCGACAGCGCGGGCCGGCTCGCCGCCGAGGCGCTCGCCGATCGCAAGGGCCCGCGCCGCGTGGTGATCATGACCGACGAGCTGACGCGCAGCTCGCTGACCCCGGAAGCGATGCTCGCCTCGCTGGCCGCGCTGTCGAAGGACACCGTGGTCCACGTGGTGGTCCCGAAGGTCGACAACGACGACCGCCCGCACCTCGATCGCCACGACAGCGGCGAGCTCGCAATGCTCGCCACGCATCACCATGGCATCGAGGTCAGCTTCGGCGGATTCCCGGCGAAGACCGAGAAGGCACTGGTCCCGCTCGCCCTCGAGCTGGTGCGCCCCACGCGCATCGAGCAGCTCGCGGTGAAGGGCTTCGAGCTCGAGACCACGTCGCTGCGCGAGGGCGAAGGGCTGCGCATGTTCCGGCTCGCCCAGACCGCGCCAGCGCGCGTGGTGGTGACCGGCAAGCTGTGGAGCGACCCGGTGCGCCGCGAGGTGCTCGCCACCGAGCCGTTCTCCCGCGCCGCCGCCGCGTTCGTGTTCGGCGAGGACAAGCACGACGAGCTGTCGCCGCGCGAGCAGATGAGCGTCGCGCTCTACGCGCGCGCCGTGTCGCCGATGACGTCGTACGTCGCCGCCGAGCCGGGCACGCGCCCGTCGACCGAGGGCCTGATCGACAGCATCCTGGGGGACGGCCTGATCGGGAACGAGGCCGGAGAGATCAACGGCGGCTTCGGGTTGGGCCGCGGTCGCCAGAAGCCAAACCTCGCCACGATGATCGACACGCGGCCGTGCCTCGCGAAGTTCCCGCAGCGCGACGGCTGGGAAGTGGAGCTCGCCGTGGAGACCACGCGCGAGGAGGTGGTCGACGTCTCCACCGACGAGAAGAGCCCGTTTGCCGCGTGCCTCGTCGAGACGGCGTGGAGCCTGCGCCTCGACGCGACCGTGTTCGACCTCGACCGCGAGCAGTTCCGCGTCGCGCTACGCTGACTCGGCCTTGGTGGCCGGCATCGCGAGCGTGCCGTGTGACTGGTAGTGGTCGAAGAGCTGGCCCCAGTGGGTCTGCTCGCGCCACTGCTCGAACACCTTCCGGTCGCGCAGCGGCCACCGGTAGTAGTCGTGATAGGCCTCGGAGCCGAGCACGAACAGGTTGACCAGCGGCGTGTGGAAGAACAGCTTCTGGAACCGCTTGAGCGGGCCGAACCACATCACGTCGCCGATCATCGACGCGCCGTTGTCGCCGACCGAGAAGCCCCAGCGCTCGTCGGCGAGCTCGACATCGCCGACCACGTCGATGTTCTCGCGACGCCCGTTGCCGAGCCCCTGCTCGTCGGCCATCGAGATGTACTTGAGCGACATCGGATCGAAGCCCATCATCTGCGCCGCCACGGCGTCGATCGCGACCTGATCCTCGGAGGCGAGCATCACGTCCTTGATCACCGGCCGCATCGTGCGCGGCCCTGGACCATCACCCGCGGTCGTGCCGTCCATCACCGCGAACAGACCGGAGTGGATCTCCTTCTGGATCG
The DNA here is from genome assembly GCA_038203335.1 of Haliangiales bacterium. Lineage (GTDB taxonomy): Bacteria > Myxococcota_A > Polyangia > Haliangiales > Haliangiaceae > JABFXX01. The sequence goes on from JBBRED010000269.1 coordinate 10,702, forward strand.
CGAGCAGGTCGACGAGCGTCTCGTGGATCCACGAGTGTGTGTAGTGGCGCTTCGTGTTGAGCAGTCCGCCGAACGCGTTCTTCATCGCGCCGGTGGTGGTCGTGTAGATGTGGCACTTCTGCGTGGGGAGCTGGACGATGTTCGTGCCGTGGAACGCATCCGGGATCAGGATGCCCTCGGGGAAGATCGTATCGAGGACGTTCATCTTCGCCTTCGGGCGATAGACCGACCACGTCATGTCCTCGGGCTTGAAGTTGTAGCGGACCGGAATCTCGTAGGTCTTGAAGATCGGGAGGTAGCCGTTCAGATCCTCGCCCTTGAACGCATCGGTGACCACGGTCTTGTTCTGCACGCAGACCAGATCGTCGTAGCCGCGCGCGCGCAGCGAGCGAATCACACCCTCGAGCTGCCACGGCGTGGTGTTCGCGCCGGGAAACGGGAAGTGCCACGAGATGTTGTCCTTGAGGATCGTCGGCACGCCCTTCGGGAAGGCGCGTTCGACGTCGCCCAGGACGTGGAGCCGTTCGATGTCGTCGAGGATGTGATCGGGGCGGACCCGGATCACCGCGACCTTGGAGCGAGCCATGGCCCGCATCCTGACATGCCTCAGCTCGGATCGATCGTCGGTGCCGGCGAGAACCCGCTGCCCGGGGCGGACGCTGCGCCGCGGACGCTGATCACACCCGCGCCGCCGCCACCACCGCCGCCGCCGCACGACACCTGGCCCGGCCCACCTTGGCCGACCGGCGTCTCGCCCGCGAGCGTGGCCGCCGCCGCGCCGTTCCCACCCTGCCCGCCGCACGGTACGGGCGAACCACCGCCCGCGGTATTGTTGGTCGCCGTCGCGTTCGTGCCGGTGGCGCCGACCGTGGTCACCGTGCTTCCGCCACCTCCTCGACGGAGTTCCGATCGATCCCCGAGGATTGGGCTCCTATCCGGGCGCTATGCGCGATTGGTGCAGGAGTCTGCACGCCCGGACCGCCGAAAATTTGCCGTGTCGATCGGTGGGTGTGAGGGTGCCCATATGGGCGAGACGCTGTTCACGAGCACCTACACCCCGGACCCCAAGAG
>JBBRED010000270.1:0-11753 GCA_038203335.1 Haliangiales bacterium
CACGAGGTGGCCTCCGTTGTGGTTCGAGAACGGCTGGTGGATCGCGATCAAGTCGCGCCTGGATGCCGGATCGACGACGTCGGGGTCCTTGCTCACCGTGTACTCGACGATGTGCGTCGCGCCGTCCGTGTTGTCGGTGTAGTTGACGTAGAGCTTTCCGTTGGTCGGAAACTTCGGATGGAACGCGAGTCCGAGCAGGCCTTGCTCGTTGCCGTCGGAGATCCCTCCGACGGTCAAGAACGGCTTCGACGCGAGCTTGCCGGCCTCGATGATGCGGATGCGCCCCGCGTGCTGCTCGACCACGAACCAGCGCTTGCGCGCATCGCCCGGCGCGACCACCAGCGCCACCGGCCGCGCCAATCCCTTCGCGACCTCGACCAGACTGACCCGGTCGGCGATGTCCTTCGGAACCGGGACCAGCTCCGCAGATCCGGGTGGTGCCGCCGGAGCGACGACGGGCGCCGGCACTGGTTCGACCGGCGTCGAGCGCTCCGGAGACGGGCCGTCCTTGTGGCAGGCGGCGAACACGAGCAGGGCGGCGAGCCGGGTCATCCCGATAGGTCGTGCCACACGCCCCGGCGTTAGCCAATCGGGTTGCCGGTATTCGCAAGACCAGCCGGCTACTCGAGTAGCCGCGCCGTACACGCCTCAGGTCCGCTACCCGATAACCTACCGATGATCCATCGGGTGATCCGTTGCGACCGGCCCACGGGGATGGCACATCGCGTGCTCCTCCCTGGGCCGAGGACGTCAAGCCATGCAGATGACTTCATTTATCGCCGCTGGATACGGGAACGCGAAGAACCGGAAAGACCTCAGCCACTACTTCGAGTACTCGAGCCAGGGCGTGGATGTGGTCGAGGACGGCCTCAAGGAGATCTCGTTCGGCGAGTACCTCGTCGACCAGGGCATCGTCGATCGCTACCAACTGTTCCGCGCGCTCCAGCTCCAGGACCGCAGCCCGGGCGTTCGCCTCGGCGAGGCCGTCGCCGCCCTCGGCTACGCCCCGATCGGCGCCGTCGAGCGCCTGTACCAGCGCTTCAGCCAGGTCTCGTCGGTCGAGGTCTAGTCCATCAGACGGATGACGGCGTCGGTGTAGCCGGCCGTGTTCGTCTTACCGCCGAGGTCGCCCGTGCGCGTCTCGGGGTTCATCAGTGCCGCGCTCACGCCCTTGCGCAGCCGCGCCGCCGCGTCGCGCTGATCCAGGTGGTCGAGCATCATCGCCGCCGACAGCATCAGGCCGGTCGGGTTTGCGATGCCCTTGCCCGCGATATCCGGCGCCGTGCCGTGCACCGCTTCGAACATCGCGCAGCCCGAGTCGCCGATGTTCGCCGCCGGCGCCACGCCAAGGCCGCCGATCAACCCCGCGGCGAGATCCGAGAGGATGTCGCCGAACAGGTTCATCGTGACGATCATGTCGAAGCGCTCGGGGTGGAGCACCATCTTCATCGCCGTGGCATCGACGATCATGTCGTCGAACTGGATGTCGGGATAGCGCTTCGCGACCTCCTTGCCGGTGTCGAGGAACAGGCCGTTCGACATCTTCAAAATGTTCGCCTTGTGCACGAGCGTGATCCGCTTTCGACCGTGCTTCCGCGCGTACTCGAACGCGTAGACGATGCATCGCTCGCTGCCGAACTTCGTGATGATCGCGATCGACTCGGCCGCCGTGCGCCGCGGATCCACGTAGTGCTCGACACCCGCGTACAGATCCTCGGTGTTCTCGCGCACGATCACCATGTCGACGTCCGTGTACCGGCTCGGCACGCCCGCCATCGTCTTCGCCGGGCGAACGTTCGCGTACATGTCGAACTGCTGGCGGAGCGTGACGTTCACGGAGCGATAGCCGCCGCCGCTCGGCGTGGCCAGCGGCCCCTTGAGCGCAACCTGCGTCTTCTTCAGGGAATCGATCGTGGCCTGCGGCAGCGGATCCTTGTGCCGCTCCACGCCGGCCAGGCCCGCGTCGACGCGCTCGAACTCGATCTGGGCGCCGGCCGCGTCCAGCGCCTTCACCGTCGCGGCGGCGATCTCGGGGCCAATACCGTCGCCTTCGATCAGGCTGACGAGGGGTCGCTTCGTGGTCACGTGGGCGTCCTTTCCTGCGGTCGTGGGTCGATCTCGATCTGGTCGTCGACCACGCGAACCGCGTAGGTGACGAGACAGTACTCCGATGCGTCGGCGTGGCATCCGGTCGCAGTGGAGAACCGCCACCCGTGGTTCGGGCAGATCAGGTGCCCGCGCGACACGATGCCCTCGGCGAGATCACCGCCGCGGTGCACGCACTGGCGCTGCATCGCGAACAGGCGGTCGCCATCGCGGCCGACGACGATCTGCTTGCCATCGACCTCGACGGCGAGCACGTCGCCGGAGCGCACCTGGGAAACCTTCGCAACGGGCCGCCACGGATCGGTCACCGACGCACTCTCGCACACCGGCGAGACGGTTGCGCGCAGCGAGACGCAGGCGCACGTCTCACAGGAGCACACCCATCATTCACGTTCCGCTCACTTCCGCTGCGAACAGCTCTGAACGCTGGAGGAGTTACGGTGTGATCATGGCGTTCGATGCGTACGGAACGGTCCTCGGGAGGGTCCTCTACCCCACCTGGGAGCGTCTACGCGGACGCCCGACGTTCCCGTTGCTGCGGGAGCTGCAGCGCAGCGAGCGCAACTCCCTGGACGAGCTCACCTCGCGCCGCATCGGCTTCCTCCGTCGCGTTCTTCGCCACGCGTACCGAAACACGACCTACTACCGCCAGGCGTTCGACGCCGCCGGTATCGATCCGGATCACGTTCACTCCCTCGACGACCTTCGCTCGATTCCGCTCCTCGATCGCCGCACCGCGCAGACCACCGTCGACACGCGCACCGCGGTCTGGCCGCTCGTCGCGGTCACGAAGACCACGAGCGGATCCACCGGGCAGCCGCTCGTGGTTCGCTTCGGCGCCGAGAGCCGGCACTGGCGCGATGCCACCCGATGGCGCGGCTTCGGCTGGGGCGGCTATCACAGGGGCGACAAGGCGATGCACCTGTGGGGCGTTGCCGCCGTTCCGCCCTCGCCGCTCACTCGCGCGAAGATCGCGATCGATCGCAAGTTGCGGCGCGATGTCTACGCGAGCTGCATGGTCCGCTCACCGGAGCAGCTCCAGAGCATGGTGGATCTGATCCGCAGCGAGCGCCCGCAGGTGCTCGCCGGATACGCGCAGGCCCTCGCGGATCTCGCGCGCTACGTCAACCAACAGGGTCTCCGCGACTGGGACACCATCCCCGTGATCTACGGCGCCGAGCGACTGTGGGAGCACGACCGCGCTGACCTCGCGCAGGCCTTCGGTCCCGCCGTGTTCGAGACCTATGGCTGCCGCGAGTTCATGCTGATGGGCAGCGAGTGCGAGGCCCACGACGGTCTCCACGAGTCCGCCGAGAACCTGATCGTCGAGCTCCTCGTGCGCGAGCCCGACGGCCGCGTGCGCGCAGCGCGTCCCGGCGAGAAGGGCGAGGTCGCCGTCACCGACCTCCACAACCTCGCCTGCCCGTTCATCCGCTACCTCACCGGCGATCTAGCCACCGCGCGCGCACAGGTACCGTGTGCGTGTGGCCGCACCCTGCCCCGGTTCGGCGCCGTCGATGGCCGCGTCACCGACACCATGCGCGACCGCGATGGCAATCCGGTCGAGGGCATCCTGTTCAACATCCTGTTTCTCAACATGGCGAAGTACACGCGCCAGTTCCAGGCGGTGCAGCGCGCCGATGGTTCACTCGTGCTCAAGGTCGTTCCCACCTCGGAGGGCCGGCTGCCGCCCGAGGTCGAGGCGCTGATCCGCGAGTTCGTCGGCACGCACCTGCGCGGCATCCCGCTCACGATCGAGCTGGTCACCGCAATTCCGCTGACCTCGGCGGGCAAGCTCCGGCGCGTCGTCGTCGAGGGCAACGCATGGATCCCGTCGCACGACCTGCGCGTCCCTGGCGACGCCGGCCACAACTAGGCGTCGTCGATGCTCGGCGTGCCGTCCACGCCGAGGCCGTACGTCTTCATCTTCGTGTAGATGCTCGCGCGGCTGATGCCGAGGCGCTTGGCGGCCGCGGCGGGATTACGATCGCGGCGCAGGGCGGCGGCGATCGCGGCGCGCTCGACGGCGCGGATCGTCTTCTCGGTCAGGTCCTTGAGACCTTCGCCATCGCCGAGTCGCGAGAGATCGATCGCCGGCAGGTCGACGCGCGCGTCGGCGTCATCGAGCTTTCCGGCGGAGGGGCGATCGAGGCCGAGCATGTCGAGATCGTGCGTGCGGATCATCTCGCCGTCGCACAGGATGGCGGCGCGCGACAGTACGTTCTCGAGCTCGCGGATGTTGCCCGGCCAGCGATAGCTCGCGAGCCGCTGCAACGCCTTCGCGGTGATCTGCGTCGGGTACGGGACCTCGCCGCCCGCGAACGACTTTGCGGCGCCGCGCCGCTTCGCGAGGATGTGCGCGGCGAGCAGCGGGATGTCCTCCTTGCGCTCGCGCAGCGGCGGCACCTGGACCGGAAACACCGCGAGTCGCCAGTAGAGGTCCTCGCGAAACTGGCCGCGCGAGACCAGCGCCTTCAGATCCTTGTTCGTCGCGGCGACCACGCGCACGTCGATCGCGACCGGGCGATCGCCACCCACCGGCTTGATCTCGCGCTCCTGCAGCACGCGCAGCAGCTTGTTCTGCACCGACGCGTCGATGTCCCCGATCTCGTCGAGGAAGATCGTGCCGCCGTTCGCCTCCCGAAACAGGCCGCGGCGCGCGCGATTCGCGCCGGTGAACGCGCCCTTCTCGTGGCCGAACAGCTCCGCCTCGAGCAGCGATGGCGCGAGCGCGGAGCAATCGAACGCGACGAACGGTCCTTCGGCGCGCGGACCGACGCGGTGGATCGTGCGCGCGAGCAGCTCCTTGCCGGTGCCCGATTCGCCGACGATCAACACGGTCGCATCCGAGGCGGCGACGCGGTTGATCATCTGGAGCAGCTGACGCATGAGCGCGGAGTCCCCGATCACCTCGCCGAGGCCGCGCGCCTTCTCGACCTCGCCGCGAAGGCGGCGGACCTCTCGCGCGAGCGCGCCGTGGGAGATCGCGCGCTCCACCACCGAGCGGATCTCGGCGTCCTCACCGGACTTCTTGAGGACATCGAGGGCGCCGGCCCGCATCGCGCGCACCGCGAAGCCCACGGTCGGCGCCTCGCTCCAGATCACCACCACGGTGTCGGGTGCCACGGTGCGCAGGCGGTGAAGCAGGCTGAGCGCGCCGTCGTCGTCGTCGCCGAGCGCCGGATCGAACAGCACCACATCGAATGCGGAGCCCGTGACGCGCTCCAGCGCGGCCACCGGTGTAGCGACCGCCTCGACCTCCATCCCCGCCAGCGCGCCCGTGCCGGAGGCGATGGTGGAGGCGTTGGAGTCGACGATCAGAACATGACGAACCGGCACCTGCGGAGCATACGCCGCGCTGTCCAGCCGTCTAGACGGTGTCCACATCTCTGGACACTTGGGATGCCTGGAGTGGACCCAAGTATTCAGAACTGTTTGTTCAAGGAGTTAGACAAGGGTGGCGCGGTTGGTGCGTATACCCCTCTCCGCAAGGAGGGCTCGATGCAGGCACCCGTCACCATGGATGCTGATCCGGTCAGGACTCGGTCCTACGTGAAGTCGATCGCGCTGAAGTACGTGCGCGATGACCAGGATGCGGAGGACGTCACGCAGGACGCGATGCTTCTGGCGCACCGCTACCGCCACTCGTTCCGCGGCGAGTCTCGGTTCTCGACCTGGCTGTACCGGGTGACCGCCACCGCCGCGTTGATGTTCCTGCGCAAGCAGCGCCGGCTCGCGCGCGAGATTCCGGCGAGCGGCTCGGTGAAGGACGAAGACGGAACCCCGTGGCTCGAACAGCACCCGGCGCCGACGGATCTTCGCGCCGAGGTGATCGCGAAGGTCGACCTGGGGCTCGTCTCCGAGGCCGTCGCGCGGCTCGGAGCGAAGTACCCGGCGGTGTTCTGGAAGCGCTACGCGGAAGGGCGCACGGAGACGGAGATCGCGAAGGACCTCGGGCTCTCCGTCGCTGCGGTGAAGACCCGCGCGTTCCGGGCGCGGCAGGCCGCGCTCGCGGCTCTCTGATCGCGTCGCGTTGCTGCGCGCCGCGCTCGTGGGACCTGCTAGCGCGACGCCGAGGCCGCGCGCGGCTCGGGGCGATCAAACGCGAGCGTTGGATAGCTCGTGTGCACGGAGCAGAACATCCGTCCCGCGTGGGAGTGCCGGAGCTCCAGTGCCTTGTGCTTCGCTGCGCACCCGTCGGCGCACAGCTCGATCACTTCGACATGCTCGTCCTCGAGCAGCTCCACCACCAGCCACTGACCGGGATAGGCGACGCGCATGTCCATCCACTGCATGAGCGTCGAACGTACTCCCCTCCGGGGACACGACAAGTTTTGACCGTGTCGATTTCGGTCTGCCGATCTGTGGGCCCGCACCCACACAGGTAGCTAACCACCGGCAGATCCTCGGTTTCGGTCCTGGCCCGGGGGGTGAACTATCTCGGGTTCATGCTGCACACCCTCCTGCCCCTCGTCGCCGTTGCCCTGGGCCTGTCGGCACCCGCGCCGGTCGTGGGGCCCGCGGAGGAGCCCGTCACCATCACGGCGCCGCGCACCGCGCAGGTCCGGCTCGCCGTGACCCTCGCGGAGGCCGACGCGATCCACGCGATCGCCGCGCGCCGCGGCGCGATCGTGTTCGCGATCGATCGCGATGGCGAGGCGCTCGAGGTGGTCGCGACGACGCGCCGAGGCGCGGTCACCGGCCTCTCGATCACCGACATCGGCCCCGCGCTCGGCGGTGCTGGTGGCCTGACGTGGCTCGGCGCGGAGCTCGCCGAGGCGACCGCGATCACCGCTCTCTCGGTTGACGAGGACGGAGCCGTCACGATCACCACGAACGATGGTCGCGCGTACATGGCGATCCCCGGCCGCGGCTCGGGTGGCAACGCGGCGGTCGAGGCGCGGTGGGCGGCGGCGTGGAACGCCGCTGATGACGCCTGACCCGACCACTCGAGGCGTCACGCGGCGCGGCAATCGGCGGTGAGACTAGCCGTCGACTTTCCCCCCACGGCCTCGGAATCAAGCGCGGAGAGCGCACGGCGCGTTCGGTCCGCCGCATGGCGCGTTCGGTCGGGGCACATGCGTTGCTCTACTCGTGGACATGCGAATGGTTGCCACGCTCGCGCTGATGGTCACGACGGCGGCCCTCGCACCCGCCTGTATGGTCGGCGGCGATCCAGACGAGGATGCCGTCGCCGGCGATGGCCTCGACGATGATGATCGCAGCGGCACGGAGAGCACCGGCACCGGCATCGGCACGATCGCCGCGCGCGTGTGTGCGCCGGGCGCGACCACGCAAGGCATCGACGTGTCGTACTACCAGGGCGTGATCGACTGGAGCCGTGTGAAGGCCGCCGGCAACCAGTTCGCGTTCATCCGGCTCTCCGACGGCGCGCGATTTCGCGATCCGAAGTTCGCGAGCAACTGGGACGGCGCGAAGGCCGCCGGCGTGATCCGTGGCGCCTATCAGTTCTTCCGTCCGAACCAGAACATCGGGGCGCAGGCCGACATGATGGTGAAGGCGATCGGCCGCTACCAGCCCGGGGACCTGCCGCCGGTGCTCGATGTCGAGGCCACCGGTGGTCTGTCGGCGTCCGCGATCGCGTCGCGGATCAAGACCTGGCACGACCTCGTGAAGACGGGCACCGGCGCGACGCCGATCATCTACACCGGCAAGTACTTCTGGCGCGACGAGGTCGGCGGCGCGAAGACGTTCTCGGACAACACCCTGTGGATCGCGCAGTACACGCCGAAGTGCCCCGACCTGCCCATGCCGTGGACCCGCTGGACGTTCTGGCAGAACAGCGATCGCGGCACCGTCGACGGCGTGCGCGGCGAGGTCGACCTCAACAAGTTCAACGGCACCCTCGCCGAGCTCCAGGCGTTCGCGCAAGCCGGCGAGAGCGCGACCACGCCCCGCGCGGCCGCGCTACCGTTCTACTGGCTGCCGAACGCAGACGGCTCGTTCACGTTCTTCGCCGCGCCCCCCGCCGGCACCGCGCGCGTCGAGATCCGCGTCGAGGACTATCTCGTCGGCGTAGCCGATACCACCGGCGGCACCGCGCAGCTCGACTACACCTTCAACGTGTCCCGCACCGGTCGCCCCGTCGAGATCCGCGGCCTCGACGCCGCGGGCGCGGTCGTCGCTGTCGGCAACGGCCTGATCGACTCGACCGACGCCCCCGAGGTGTTCGTCGACCAGACCGGCGAGCTCGAGTACGAGATCGGGCTTGAGGTCGTGGGCAACGCCGCCACCGTCGAGGTCACCTCGGACAGCTTCCCGCTCACCGACATCGTCTCCGGCAACTTCAAGTCGACGCGCGGCATGATCAAGTACGCGTTCACCGCCACCGGTGAGCGCACCCTTCGCATCACGAGCCGCGATTCCTCGGGTGCGATCCTCAAGCAGGTCTCGCGGACCCTTCACGTTCACTGACCCCGCGCTAGAGTGCCGCGTGGCCAAGCCTCCGCACGATCCGACAAGCGACCCGGATGTCCCGAAGGGCATGTCGATCGATCTGCTCAAGGACCTGCACCTCCTCACCCGCGACGGCCAGCTCAACGCCGACGCGCGCCGCAAGCTGAAGCAGATCCGTCACCTGGTGGGCCTGCTCAAGCCCGCGCTCGATGACTCCTACGCGCGCACGCCCGACCCCGTCGTCGTCGATTGCGGCGCCGGCAAGAGTTACCTCGGCGCCGTGCTCTACGAGCTGGTCCTCGGCCCCGCGGGCAAAGGCTCGCTCGTCGCCATCGAAGCGCGTCCGGAGCTCTCCGAGCAGGCCGCTGCGCGCGCCGCCCGGTTCGGGCAGGCCCGCTTCTCGGTCGCGACCGGCGCGATCGCCTCGTCGCCCCTCGAGCGCCGCCCGAACGTCGTCACCGCGCTGCACGCGTGCGACACCGCCACCGATGACGCCCTCGCCCTGGCGATCGCGCAGCAGGCCGACCACGTCGCCGTGGTGCCATGCTGCCAGGCCGAGGTCGCGCGCCAGCTCGAAAAGTCCAGGCCCGCCGATGCGGCCACCGCCGCGCTGTTCGCGCACCCGCTCCATCGCCGCGAGCTCGGCTCCCACCTCACCAACGTGGTGCGCGGTCTCGTGCTCGAGGCTCACGGCTACAAGGTCACCGTCACGGAGCTCGTCGGCTGGGAGCACTCCGCGAAGAACGAGCTGATCCTCGGCAAGCGGGTGCAGAAGTTCGACCCGAGGGCACGCGCCGACCTCCGCGCGGTCCTCGACCGGTTCGGCATCGAGCCCGCGCTCGTGCGCGACCTCCGCGCGCGTGGCCTCGATCCCACCGCCGCGCCGACCGCCGCGTAGCTCTCGTCGGCCGCCCGGCCGCCATTCACGGCCGATCCTTCCCGACGACCGCCGTTGCCACGACGACTGACGTTGCGTGGGCGATCGGACGAATCTCAACCGTCTGCACGAGCGGCGCAGGGGCCGGCGTCGCTTCGTCGCGCGCGGCGGCACGCGGTGCGGCGACACGTGGTTCGAGTGCCCCACGACGATCGTCACCGGCCGCTGCGTAACGGTTCGCACACGTTGGGTAGTGTGTCGGCGCCTGGCAAACATCGGCCACCCAGTTTCGCCGACGCGCAGCGAGGCTACGCTGTCCCCATGGCACCTCACCTCTGGGCACTCGGCGCGCTCGCAATGGCCCTCTCCGCTGGCTGCGGCATTGACGTCAACCGCCGGCCGCTCGGCCCGAATCAGTTCCTCGTCGAAGCGCAGGGACGAGACTACGACTCGCTCGCGGATGTGGTCGAGGCGGCGCACCACGAGGCCGCCTCGGCGTGTGGCGGCTCGTACCGCGTCATCGACGACGCCAGCAGCCGGCGCCAGCATTCGCGGTACGACGAAATCACGACGAAGTCGGTCGAGGTGGTGCTGACGATCCAGTGCGGCGCGGCGCAGGGGGGCGAACCGCCGATCGTGCATGCCGAACGCAAGTGACTACGGCGGCGTGATCACCTGCCAGCGGATGATCGCCGCGTCGACGGGGATCGAGACGTTTCGGATGGAGCGGATGGGTTGGTCGAGCACCCAGGTGTAGAGCCGGCCCGTGTACCAGCCCCAGCGTGGGAGGTCGACGGCGAGACCGCCGAGCCAGCACGGCGTGGAGGACGAGATGGGATTGCCGTCCTCGTCCTCGAGCTCGAGCACCACGCGATGCGGCTCGCCGCATGCGAGAGGATCCCAGCTCGCGATCAGGCGCGAGACGGGCTCGGGCTCGTCGGGGACGTTCGCGACGCACGCGCCGAACAGGATCCAGAACGCGGTAGCGAAGAGCCAGGGGACGAGGACGCACGAGAGGATGGTTCGCATGGGCGGCGCTTGAGGCATCGGGCGTGCCGACAGGATGTCTGCATGATCATTGGGGAGCGGTGTCCGTGTCCGGCCGGCAGGCGGACGCGCGGCCGGTGGGCGGACGGGCATGCTCCGCCGGATGAGAGCCGTGCTCGCCATCGCGCTCGGCAAGCTGATGATCAAGAACCTCTACGCCGACTGGCGCAAGCTGAACCCGGGCGGCTCGCTCGGCGAGTTCCACGACGGCTTCCTCTCGCACGGCTGCGCACCGATTCCGGTGATCCGCCGCGCGATGCTCGGCCCCGCGGCCGCCAGCTCACCGCTGTAGCGCGACGGACAGCGCCTCGGCGAGCTGCTGGACCGAGTGCGGTTTCGCGACGAACGCCTTCACGCCGAGGTCGAGGATGGCCTGGACCTCCTCGTTGACCGCGTAGCCGCTCATCAGGAGCACGGGCACCGCCGGATCGATCTCGCGCAGCGCGACGTACGTGGCCTTGCCGCTCATCTGCGGCATCACCATGTCGAGCACGATGCCGCGGATCTCGTCCTTGTGCGACCGATAGATCTCGACGGCGTCGATGCCGCTGGTCGCCTCGACGGTGGAGTAGCCGAGCGTCTCGACCGCCCGGGCCACCGCGCGACGCACGATCGGATCGTCATCGACGATCATCAGCATCCCCGAGCCGGGCGGGACCACGGCGGCACGACGACGAACGACCACGGGCTCGTTGGCGCGGCCGGTCGACGGCAGGAACACGCGCAGCGTGGTGCCGCGATCATCGAGGCCTGGACCGACCTCCACCGACCCGCCGTGGAGCTCGACGATACCGAGCACGGTGGCGAGGCCGAGTCCCGTGCCGCGATCGGGGCCCTTGGTCTTGGTCGTGAAGTACGGCTCGAACACGCGGTCGCGCAGCTCCGGATCGATGCCGGCGCCGTTGTCGGAGACCTCGAGCACCACGTGGGGGCCGGTGGTCGCCGCGCCGAGCGCATGCGGCGGGGGAACTTCGAGCACCTCGTCGCGCGTGCGGATCACCACGCGGCCGCCCTCGCCCACCGAGTCGCGGGCGTTCCCGACGAGGTTCATGATCACCTGCTCGAGCTGGCTCTGATCGCCGACCAGGACGCCGCGATCGGCGGCCTGCAGATCGAGCTCGAGCTCCACGCCGGTCGAGGTGCGCTTGAGCAGCTCACTCATCGAGCTGACGATGTCGGAGAGGCACAGGGTGGTCGCGCGGTGCTTGCCGCGGCGGGCGAACCCGAGCAGCGATCGGGTGAGGGCCGCCGAGCGCTCGGTGATGTCGTCGATGAGCTTGAGCGCTTCCTTGCGCTTCGCATCGGG
>JBBRED010000271.1:0-11738 GCA_038203335.1 Haliangiales bacterium
CTGCTCGATGACACCTCGGCCACCGCCCTCGCGATCGATCCGGTGCTGCCGCCGAGCGCCGCGATCCTCGCCGCCGAGCTGGTCGCGACCTGGCCGCGTCTCGCCGGCCGCATAACGTTCGCGGCGAAGCGCCTCGCCGACGTGCCGCTCGCCACCGGTGACCTCGTGGCCTCGGTGCACGCGTGCGGCGCGCTCACCGATCAGGTGCTCGCCGCCGCGCTCGCCGTGCAGGCGCGGATCGCGGTGCTGCCGTGCTGCCACGAGGTGACGCGCTCGCCGCTCGATGGCTGGCTCGATGGCCCGCTCGCGATCGATGTCGGCCGCGCGCAGCGACTGACCGCCGCGGGCTACGTGGTGATCACGCAGACGATCGATCCGGCGATCACGCCAAAGAATCGCCTGCTGCTCGGCGCGCCACGCTAGGGCACGTCAGGGCTGCTTCGCATCGCGCTCGGGAGCGCAGGTCGACACGCCCGCACCGGTGATCCGGAACGGGATGTGCGACATCGTGACCTCGTAGTTCCCGGTCGCCCGGTTGACGGTGCGCACCGAGTTGTTGAAGTCGAAGTTGTCGTCGAACGTCGTCGTGAAGATGTAGAACACGCCCGCCCACTGCGCGAACGCGTACGCGTTGACGTTGCCGAGGGGCGTGGTTCCGAGGTTCAGCTTCGACCCGACGGGAGCGCCGCTCGTGCGATCGATCTCCTGGACGAACGCGATGCTCGAGCTCGCCGGAAAGAACCCGTAGAGCCGCGCATCGGCGCCGCCAGTGAGCTCCGGGCTCTCGGTCGTGGTCGCGGTGATCGTGCCGACCGGCTTCGGCTTCAGGTCGTGGGCCGTATCGATCGCATGCAACGCGCTCGAGCCGTTGTTCGCAGCGAGGTACAGCTGCTCGAGGTCGCCGCCCGGGACGTCGGTCGCGAAGCCCATGCCGAACGTCGTGGATCCGGTCGCGCCCGCCTGGTAGCCAGATGGCTCGCAGTGCGCGTTCGTGATGTCGACCTTGAACATCTGACCGTTGTCGTAGAGCACCCACGCGATGCCGCTGCGATCGACCGACATCGAGAACGGGCTGCCGAGCCCGAACCCGCACGTCAGCTTGCCGATCAAGCGGAACGGATCGCTCGGCAGGAGGCGCGGATCGAAGCTGAGAAGGTCGTTCGCCGAGTCGACCAGGTAGATCAGCTTGACCGCGTCGCTCGAGCACGAGCCCTTGCACACGCCATGATCGCAGCCGTCGTGGCAGGCGCGGAGCCGGCGGCCGAGACGACCGGTCGATTCGCACGCGACCACGTCGCCGTCGACGCACACCTTCGGCGTCGTGGGATCGCACGGCGGATCCTCGATCGGCGCCACCTGCGGAGGCGCGTTGTCGGCGCTCTTGCCGCACCCGAGCGCGACGACGAGGAGGCACGACCACGAGCGCATGCCCGAGTATGTCGCACGCCCTCGGGCTATTGCCAGTACGGGCGCGGAACGCGAGGCAGCGCCGGCGCCTGGTACTTGCCGACCAGGACTTTTGCCGGCCGCAGCAGGCGACCGTGGAACTGGTACCCCGGCTGGTGCTGGACCATGACCACGCCGTTCGCGCCCGGATCGGCCACCGGCGACAGCCCGATCGCCTCGTGGATCGCGGGGTCGAACCGCTGGCCGGTCGCGTCGATGGTCTCGACGCCGTACTTCGCGAGCACGCCCTCGAGCTGAGCGCGCACCATTTGCACGCCCTCCAGCATCGCGCGATCGCCGCCGTGCTGCGTGGCGGCCTCGATCGTGCGATCGAGGTTATCGAGCACCGGCAGCAGCTCCATCACGAGCCTACCCTTGGCCTCCTCGGTCTCGCGCTTCGCATTGCGCTCGACACGGGCCTCGGCGGCCTCGAGATTGCGAAGTGCTCGTAGAGCCGCGGCGCGGTCCGTCTCCTCGGTAACCGGTGGGGTTTCCTCGTCCGACATCCCTCATTTGGTAAGTCTCCTTGCACTCGGCGCAAGGGCGCGTCGCGCGAGAGGGACCTGACCGATCGGCGGATCAGCGAACGATTCTGAGCTCGCTCGTGATCGCCTTCGCCGTGCGCTCGGCGAGGTCCGTGTCGAGCTTGGACTGCGCGGCCGCGCGCTTGTTGCCATCGCCGCCGGTCACCGAGTAGCCCGTCGACGTCATGTACTCGAAGTTGATCTCCGACGAGTTCTCCACGTCGATGTCGCCCGCGCACACGATCTTCCGCTTCACCGACGAGTACACGTACGCGGTGCCGCGGACCTGCCCGGGGATGAACGAGTCGCCCATCATCACGGGCGCGGTGCGCTCGCCGACGACGATCACCGTCTCGTCGAGCGTGCGCGCCAGGCTCTGCGCTTGCTCGAGCTCCCACTTGGTGGCGCCATCCTCGCTGCGCTGGATCTGGGCCTGGAGCGATTCGAGGGACTGCGCCGCCGACTTCATCGCCAGCGGTTCCGGCTGCTGGCCGGGCTTCACGAACACGTAGCCGTACCGGTCGATCTGGCGCCGGCACGGTGCGTCCCCGGGCAGCGCCGCGGCCAGCTTCGCCGGCGTCACGTCCTCGGCGTAGGCCTTCACCGCGCCCTGGATCATCTTCGCGATCTGGGGCAGCAGCTTGTCGAGGTCGGCCTGCTGCTCCTTCGAGAGCGCATTGGCCTCGCGCGCCTCCTCGCGATACGCGGCGTTGCGCGCGTGCTGCCTCTGGCAGGTGTACGTCAGCCACAGGAACGGCGACGCGCAGATCAATCCGAGGATGGTGAACCGGATCCCGCGCTTGCGGCGGTTCGCACGGGCGAACGCCTCGATGTCATCCATCTCACCCATTCGCCCAGCCTACTACGGTGGGCTCCACGCCGTGCCGGTCTCGCAGTTGACGTGCGCGAGCTTGACGCCCGTCGGCGTGATGGTGATCGTGCCGAACACGATCGGCAGGTGGAACCGCCGCGGCCCGATCGAGCCCGGGTTGAACACCGTCAGGCCCTTGTCCACGCCGATGAACGGCACGTGCGAATGGCCGCACACGATCAGCTGCGCCTTGTCGGCGCGCGCGAGCTTCGCCACGTCCGCGCGGATCCTCGGCCCGTACACCGCGATGTGGGTCATCAGCACGCGCAGCAGCTTCCCGCCGCCCTCGAGCTCGAGCGTCAGCACATCCGGCAGCTCGTGCGCGCGCGTATCGATGTTGCCGCGCACCGCGTGAAGTGGCGCGATCGTGCGCAGCTCCTCGAGCACGCTCAGATCGCCGATATCGCCCGCGTGCAGGATCGCATCGGGCGCGAGAGCCGCGATGTGCTCGGCGGTGCGTGCGTGCGGCTGCGAGTGGGTGTCCGCGACCACCACGATCCGCGCGGTGCCATCGCTGGTCAGCGCGATGTGCGCGGTCTTGCGGGTCAGCGGCGGGGCCACGACAGCGTCGTACCACGCCCGCTACGGCACGCCGAGGGCCGCGAGCCGAGCGGCCGCGAGGAACACGGAGTCGGGATAGTGCGGCGCCGAACGATCGATCTTCCGGTAGATCGCGATCGCGTCGTCGCGTAAGCCAAGCTTCTCGTAGAGCCGGCCGATCACGTAGCGGTCCGAGTCCACCGGCTCCTGTGAAAACCGTTCGTCCATCGCCTTCTTCGTGTGCTCGAGTGCCTGCGCGAGATCATCCACCTCGACCTCGATCGCCGCGACGGTATTGAGAATGTTCTCTTCGCTCGCGCTTCGAAGTGCGTCTTGCGCCACCGTCAGCGCCATCTTGAGATCGCCCTTCTCGACGAGCAGGAACCACGCGTACTCGTTCTTGTCGTCGGGCCTGGCGGATGGTGACCGGGCCAGGACCTCGAGCTTCTTGACCGCGTCATCGACCCCGCGGCGCTGGACCGCCGCCATCGCCCGGTACGAGAGAACGTCGTGGTCGTTCGGATCCTTTGCGAGCGTGAGCGCCGCCGCATCCGCCTCGTCGAATCGCTTGAGCGCGATCAGCGCCGCCGTGCGCAGCCTGATGGGACGTAGCGAGGTCGGCTCGCGCACCAGCCATTGCGCGGCGTGGTTCTCCAGATCCGCCCACCGCTTCGCCGCCGAGTAGACCGAGGCGAGCACCGGGTCGCATAGCTTCCGTGCCTCCGGCGCGGCGCTCTCGCACTTCGCGAGGATCGGGATCGATCGCTCGCCACTCGAACCGTCTGCCGCGATCGCGGCCGCAACGGCCAGCGTCTTGTCGTCGCGCGGGACCGCATCACCCCACACGCTCGGGAACTTCGACGTGGGCGCGAACTGCACCATATCCGCGCGAAGCCAGTCCATGAGCTGACGCGCCGTGGTCGGATCCTTGGCCTCGAGGCGCTGCAGCGCGAACCTGCCCACGCCGCGCGCCGAGTCCGGAGACCCGAGTAACTTCGCCTCCCCGCCGACGAGCGCCACGTAGATGGCGAACTTCTGTCCGAGCATGTCGACGCCGACCCGCCAGGGCCCCACCGCGCCACCCTCGACGCGCGTGTCGATCACCGAGCTCATCATGTCGCGCAGCACGAGCGGTCCGAGTCGACGAGCCGGCGCGAGCTGATTGCGGAACCCGATCTGCGTCCTCCGGACGTCGTTGCGGGTCGTGGAGTCCCACATGGCCACCGCGCGGTAGTGGTCATCGACGACCGCCAGCATCAGGTCAGCCACCACCCGTGCCGGGTTCTTGCCTACGACCAGCTTCTCGTCGTGACGCTTCATGCGCGCGAACATGAGGACGTCGGCCGCACCGGGTCGCGTCGCACCGGACTCGAGCCGCAGCGCGCTGGCCGCGGAGTAGTACCGGAGAAGAATCAGGTCGCTGGCGGCCGCGTTGAGGAGCGTGGTGCGGCCGGCACCGTTGCGCATGGTGTTCGCAAGGTTGACCGCCGCGGGCACGTCGCGCGCCGCGACGGCCACGATCAGCAACGTGTCTCGCGCCTCGGATGCCGCGATCGCGCGAACGACCTTCTCCGCCTCGGCGGGCTTCTCCGCGAGCAACCAGGCGCGCGCCAAGGCGTAGGCGTAGTCCGCCCTGTCATCGAGCTTGGTCGCGGCGCTCCAGGCCTCCACCGACGCGGTCCGGTCGGCGGCCGTCGCACCGGGCTGATAGGCATCGTGTTCGCGGACACGGGCGAGCTCGACCGCCGCGCCAACGTGCGTTGGATCGAGAGCGCGTGCTTTCTGGTAGGCGGCCAGTGCACCGGCGTGGTCGTGATCGAATCCGTAGTCGCGCCCGAGCGTGTCCTGACGCAGGACCCATCCCTGGACCACGTACACGTCGGCGTTCTTCGGCTCGAGCTGCACCGCGTTCGCGATCTCTCGTCGTGCCGCGAGGCCCGCACCGGCATGCACGTACATCGTGGCCAGCTCCGTGTGGTGGCGCGCCTCCTTCGGATGCAGCTTGATCAGTCGGTTCGCCTCGGCAATCGCTTCGCGCACCTGCCCCTTCGCCATGGCCGCCCACGCGCGATGAGTGAGCACCAGCCGCGTCGTCTCGCTGGACAGACCGTGGAGCGCAGCGCGTGTGTCCTTCAGCTCGGCCGGGGTCAGCCGCTGCTTTCCCGACTCGAAGCGAACGCGGACGACCACCGTGTCCTTCTCGATCGTGCGCTGCTCGGTCAGGGTCGCCGTTCCGAGCTTGCGAACGCGCACGGGCTCGGGAGCCGGAGGTTCGAAGCCGGCGGGGAGAATGATCCGGTTCTCGATCTCCATCACGTGAGGCACGACCCACTCGTAGTCGTTGTGCCGCACCTTCTCGTCGGCGGCGGGCGCGTCGGTGAGGTACGACGAAACCTTGTCGAGCGCGTCCGTCGGGAACAGGTCGATCTCGAGGTGATCGCGATACGTGAATGCGCGACCCGAGGCCGTCGCGGTCGTCGTGAAGGTGAACGGATGGTCGAGGTCGGTGACCGAGGAGCTCGAATAGCTCCCGTACGTCGCGCGGTACTCGGTGCGAGCGTACTCGGTGAGCGCCTTCTTGATGTCATCGGCACGCGTGTCCCGGATCCATTCCCGATCGTGGGTCGCGAACACGCCCGTGGACGTCGTGGTCTCGGTGACGCGTGCCCCGCCTTCCTCGGCAATCTCGAAGGTCCGCACCTCGCGAACGACGTGGTTCGTGGATCGCGGGGTCGTGCTCAGCCCGGTCGCATCGTCGGCGATCACGAGCGTCCGCCGGCCCTGATCGCGGATCGGTAGATCACCCGCCGGTACGAGGTCCTCGGTCGCATCGATCCACACGTCGGTCGTTCCGATTCGCGCACGCACGATCGCGTGATCGAACACGCCCATGCCCGGGAGATCGAGATCGAGATCGCGCCCCGGCCCGTCGTACAGAAGCGCGAGGTCCGCGCGGATCCCCGCCTGGCGGAGCAACGCGACCAGCAGGGTCGCCTTGTCCTTGCAGTCGCCAAACCCGCGCTTGACCGTCTCCGCTGGAGACCACGGCACGTTCGATGCCTCGCCGAACTCGATCCCCGTGTAGCGAACCTGCGCGTGCAGCCAGGCGGTAATCGCCTTGATGGTGTCCAGGGTCGGCGCACGCGGCAGCGCCGCGGGAAGTGCGAACGGCCCGTCGGCGATCCGCTTCTCGAGCACCTTGCGATACTCCTTGCTCACCGCCGCCCAGGTCGGCGCGGTCGAGATCCCGACGCGAGGATCGACGATCACGTCACCGGGCACGGAGCGTTCGCGATCGGTCGTCGGGGGCTGGAGTCCGAGGTCGAACGTCCATGACTCGCGCCCGCCCTTGACGTCGTGGCGCGGGCGCACCTTCGCTTCGAGAGCGCGCATCACCATGTGGGCCTTGCTCGCCGTCGGCGCCGAGAGCGTGATGCGCACGGACTCGGTGGGCGCCCAGTTGCCGAGCCACACCATGGACTCGCCGAACGTTGCGAGGATCGGTTCCCGATCGACCGTGGTCACCTCCTCCTCGACCACCGCGCCGATCTGCATGCGCGGCAACGGTGCGTGCAGCGATCGCTGGTCACTGAACACCGCCGACGATTTCTCGACGACCGGGGCGTCAGAGAGAACGCTCGGATCGAGCATCACGCTGGTGCCGTCGGGCTGGATCACGCGCGCGCGAATGCTCGGCTTGTCCTGATAGAACGGACTCCACGCGGCCGACACGGTTCCCCAGTCATCGGCGCCTCCCTGCGTGCGGACCACGAACACGAACCTCCAGCGGTGCGTCTCCCGCCCTCGCTCGTCGAAGCTGACGTCGTGATCTTCGCGGAGAATCGAGACCGGCCAGTCCCCCGCGGTGGAGGTCTTCGCCGCCGCAAGGAGCTCCGCGGGGGTCGCGGTGAAGGCGGGCTTCTCGACCGCCGTTCCCGCCGCCGCCGACCCGATCAGAACCAGAGAACACACCGGCACCAGCACCAACTTCATGGCCGGCGAATATATCCAGTAATGCCCGCGACCGTCGGCACCTCTGGTTGCATGACCGCCTTACCCACCCTGG
Source organism: Haliangiales bacterium (assembly GCA_038203335.1). Taxonomy (GTDB): domain Bacteria; phylum Myxococcota_A; class Polyangia; order Haliangiales; family Haliangiaceae; genus JABFXX01. Next base: position 7,448 of record JBBRED010000271.1, read on the forward strand.
ATCTGTCGTCGTTCGAAACACTTGCCGCCCTCCCCGGCGTCACCGCCATCGACTTCACCGCGCGCTGGTGCGCTCCGTGCAAGGCCATGGAGCCCGTGCTCGCCGCGCTCGCCACCGAGTACTCGGGCCGCGTACGGCTCGCCGCGCTCGACGTCAACGACGAGCCGATCGTGGCAGAGCGCTTCAACGTTCGCTCGATGCCGACGCTCGTGATCCTGCGCGATGGCCGCGAGGTCGGACGCATCGTCGGAAGCCGGCCGCGCGGCTTCGTCGCGGGCGTGCTCGACCGCGCGCTGTCGGGCGACGTGGCGATCGCCTCGCCCTAGGCGAGCATGCAGCGCTCGAGCTGCTTGCGCGCGCGGTGCAGCAGCACGGCGACGTGACCGCTGGTGAGGCCGAGCGCCGCGGCGGCCTCGTCGCCCGAGAGCTCCTCGAGCACGCGCAGCGTGACGACGTGGCGATGCACGTCGCCGAGGCTCGCCATGCAGCCCTCGAGCTGCGCGATCTCGAGCGCGGTGACCAGCGCCTCGTCGGGCTGCGGCGCCTCCGCCGGCAGCGGAGTGGCCTCCACGTCGAGGTGCGGCTTCGCGTGATGATGACGGCGGCGCAGGTTGCGCGCGGCGTTGCGGACGATCGCCGCGAGCACGCGCGCCGCATCCTCGGGTCGGTCGCGCAGCGCGGCCGCATCGGGGCGCGCGATCAGCATCTGGAACGCATCCTGGACGACGTCGAGCGCATCGGCCGCGTTGACGCCCTCGCGGCGCGCGATGCCCGCGAGACGACCGGCGTGACCGCGCGCCAGGGTCGAGACCCAGTCAGCACAACAACAGGAGGCGGATTCCGGCATGCGACCAGGGAGAAGGTGTCAGGGGCGACGGAAATTACAACCGACCGTCAAGCCCCTGAATTCCCGTACGATACCGCCATGAAGTCGGATGGGGACGAGCCGCATACCGTCGTCCGCGGGCGCGCCGAGAGCCAGCCCGTGGAGCACGGATTCGAACCACCGATCACCGGGGTCAGCGCCTACGCGCTGGGCGAGGTCATCGGCAAGGGCGGGATGGGCGAGGTGGTCAACGCGCACGATCGGCGGATCGGCCGCGACGTGGCGCTCAAGCGCCTCAACGCCGACGCGCCGACCAAGATCGAGGTCGATCGATTTCTTCGCGAGGCGCGGATCCAGGCGCGGCTCGATCACCCCGCGATCGTACCCGTACACGAGCTCGGCAAGGATCAGCTCGGCCGCCCGTACTTCACGATGAAGCGGCTGACCGGGCGCACGCTGCGCGAGCAACTCCCCTCGGAGCAGCCCGCGAGCCAGCGGCTCCTGCGCGCGTTCGCCGAGGTCTGCCTCGCGGTCGAGTTCGCCCACTCGCGCGGTGTGGTGCATCGCGATCTCAAGCCCTCGAACATCATGCTCGGCGACTTCGGCGAGGTCTACGTGCTCGATTGGGGCCTCGCGCGCGTGTTCACCGATGCAGTGACCGAGGTGGTGACCACGGATCTCGATAGCCTCGATGGCAACGCGGAGCCGAGTCAGCTGCTCGGCACGCCCGGCTACATCGCGCCCGAGCAGCTGCACTCCGCCGGCGAGGTCGGTCGCCCCGTCGACGTCTATGCGCTCGGCTCGCTGCTGTTCGAGATCCTCACGAAGCAGCCGGTGCATCCGCGGCAATCGCAGGCCGCGATCTCGAGCACGCTCAACGCGACCACGGTGGTGTCTCCCGCACAGCGCTTCCCCGATCTCGCGATCCCACCGGAGCTCGACGCGCTCGCCGCGCAGGCGCTCTCGATGGACGCCACCTCGCGTCCGAGCGCCCGGCAGATGGGCGAGCGCGTGCAGGCGTATCTCGATGGAGATCGCGACATGGCGCGCCGCAAGGGCCTCGCCCACGAGCAGCTGTTTCGCGCGCACACCGCGCTCGGTCTCGGGAAGCGCGCGGACGCGATGCTCGCCGCCGGTCGCGCCCTCGCGCTCGATCCGGAGCTCGGCGGTGCGGCCGAGCTGATCACCACGCTCGTGCTCGAGCCGCCGAAGGAGCCGCCGCCCGAGCTGGTCGCGGCGCTTCGTGCCGCGGACTTCGACGGTGTGCGGCGACACGCGCGCACCGCGATCGTCGCGTACCTCGCGATCGCATCGTTCTTGCCGATCGCGGCGTGGAACGGCATCCGCAAGTGGCCCGAGGTGCTCGCCGTGTTCGGCGCCGCGCTGCTGCTCGCCGGCGCCGCGTGGACCATTCGCCGCCGGCCCGAGCGCTCGTTCGTGGAGATGCTCTGCTACGCGATCCTCAACGGCCTCCTGCTCGCCCTGCTCGGCCGCATGGCCGGTCCGTTCACGTTCGTGCCCGCGCTGACCTGCGTGGTCACGATGTCGTGCATGGCGTACCCCGCGTTCATCAAGCGGTCGTGGGTGCTGGTGGTGGTCATGCTGGCGAGCTTCGTGATCCCGCTCGTGCTCGAAGCGCGCGGCCTGCTCGCGATCACCTGGGAGCTCCGCGACGGCGGGCTCCTCAGTCATGCGGGTGCCCTCGTGATCTCCGGTGGACGGACGTTCACGCTCGTGGTCGGCGCCACCCTCGCCACCGTGGTCATCGCGGGCATCCACGCGGCGTCGATCGCGCGGACCAGCAGACGCGCCCAGCTCGCTTTGGTGACCCAGGCATGGCACTTACGGCAGCTCCTGCCGACGGCACCGACCTAGTCATTGCGGATCCGGGAGTAACCGACTAGGGTCCGCGCCCCGGTCACCTCATGTCCTTCTCGTTCGCGCACCCATCTCTCCGTCGAGCCCTCGCCGCCAAGTCCTACGCCGAACCGACGCCTGTCCAGGCAGCGGTGATGGCCGCCGAAACGGAGGACCGCGACCTGCTGGTGTCCGCCCAGACCGGATCCGGAAAGACCGTGGCGTTCGGGCTCGCGCTCGCGAAGCGATTGCTCGGTGACGAGGACCGCGTCGGAGCCGCCGGAGCGCCGCGCGCGCTGATCGTCGCGCCCACGCGCGAGCTCGCGATCCAGGTCCAGCGCGAGCTGAGCTGGCTGTACGCCGAGACCGGCGCGCGGATCACCACGTGCGTCGGCGGCATGGACCCACGGCGCGAGCGCGATGCGCTGTCTCGCGGCGTGCACATCGTGGTCGGCACGCCGGGTCGCCTGTGCGATCACCTCGATCGCGGCGCGCTCGTGCTCAGCAAGCTCGAGGCCGTCGTGCTCGACGAGGCCGACGAGATGCTCGACATGGGCTTCCGCGAGGACCTCGAGCGCCTGCTCCAGGCCGCGCCCCCCGAGCGCCGCACGTTGATGTTCTCGGCGACGATCCCGAAGGACATCGCTTCGATGGCGAAGCGGTACCAGAAGAACGCGATGCGCCTCGCGACCTCCAGCGAGGGTGAGAAGCACCGCGACATCGAGTACGTCGCCGTCACGATCATCTCGCGCGAGCGCGACCTCGCGGTCGTCAACCTCCTGCGCTACCACAACACCGGCGGCTCGCTCGTGTTCTGCAACACGCGCGACGGCGTCACGCGGCTCGCCGCGAACCTCAGCGAGCGCGGGTTCTCCGTCGCCACGCTGTCGGGCGAGCTCTCGCAGCGCGAGCGCAACCAGGCGCTGCAGGCGCTGCGCGATGGCCGCGCCAAGGTCTGCGTCGCGACCGATGTCGCCGCCCGTGGCCTCGACCTGCCCGACCTCGGCGTCGTCATTCACGCGGACCTCCCGCAGAACCGCGAGGTGCTCGTTCACCGCAGCGGCCGTACCGGGCGCGCGGGCAAGAAGGGCATCGCCGTGGTGGTGGTCACCGAACAGGCGCGCCGGTTCGTGGAGCGCATGTTCAGCGCCGCCCGGATCGAGCCGCTATGGAAGCTGCCGCCGAACGCCGACGACATCCGGATCCGCGATCAGGACCAGCTCGTCCTCGAGATCCGCGAGCTCGTCGAGAATCCGACCGATGACGACCGCGAGGTCGCGCGCACGCTGCTCTCCGATCGCTCGCCCGAGGATCTGGTCGCCGCGCTCGTCAACCAGCGCCGCCAGGCTCGCCCCTCGCCCGAGGAGCTGACCATCCCGCACTCGCTGCGCCCGCGCACTGCGGCCACGCCGAACTCGCGCCCGCCGATCACGACGCGCCCGGCGCCGCGGACCGAGCGTGCAGCCGAGCGCGCTCCCGAGCGCGCCCCGGAGCGTCCCGAGCGTCCCGCGCCGCAGGATCGCCGCGCCGAGGCCACCGACGACCGCCGCCAGCGCTCCGAGCCCGTGCCCCAGGATCGCCGGACCCCGCCGCCCGATCGCCGCAACC
>JBBRED010000272.1:0-11733 GCA_038203335.1 Haliangiales bacterium
GGTGACGCGAGTGGGGCCGTGACCGATGCGGTCACCGAGGCCCTCGACTCCGAAGACCTGACGGTGATCTCGCAACGCGTGGTCAACAAGGCCGTCGACAAGCTCGGGTTCGACAGCGACATGACCGAGAAGCAGGCGAAGAAGCTGTCGACCGAGGTCGAGGCCGACGCGATCGCGATCGGCAAGCTCGACAAGTCAGGTCCGCACAAGACGCTCCACTTCACGCTCTACATCCACGGCAAGAAGGCGCGCGGCTTCACGGTCACGTTCAACAACGCGAAGTCGGATCGGTTCCGCTCGAAGTTGCGGGACAAGATGGTCACCAAGATCGCCGGCGAGAGCGAGAAGAAGGCTCCCGACGAGGGCGAAGGCGAGGGCGACGAGGATCCTCTCGCGACGAAGAAGGACAAGCCCGAGAAGAAGGACAAGAAGGTCGCGAAGAAGGACAAGGGCGAGGACGAGGAGGGTGACGACGACGAGGGGACGAAGAAGAAGAAAACGAAGAAGCGCGTCGCGCGCGGCGACGAGGACGAGGAGATGGACGGGGAGACCGAGATCGGAGCCAGCTCCTCGAGAGCGCCGAAGCACTCGGCGAATCGCGTCGCGGCCCGCCTCGACGTTGGCGTGTCGTTCAAGAACCGCCAGCTCACGTACAACTCGCGCGGCAACTTCCCCGAGGGACCCAAGCCGTTCAAGACCGCGCCGGTGCCGGGCGGCCGGTTCGAGGCCGAGCTGTATCCGCTCGCGTTCGCGAATCCGAAGAGCATCGCGGCCGGCCTCGGCATCGCCGCCGAGTACGACAAGACGCTGCTCCTGACCCTGCGCACCACCGACGAGCCCAACGTCGCGGTCAAGGCGAACCAGCAGTGGTACTCGTTCGGCGTCCGCCTCCGCTTCGTGCTCGGCAGCACGGCGACCAGTCCGTCGATCACGCTCGGCGTGGGGTACGGCAAGCGCCGGTTCACCACCGACAAGACCGGTCTCATGGATGCGGGCTCGCTCGACGTCCCCGACACCAACTACACGGTCATCGATCCGGGGCTTAGCTTCCGCATCCCGCTGTTCAGTGCGCTCGCCCTGACCGCCGGTGGCCGCGGTCTGCTGATCACCGACGCCGGCCCGATCCAGCAGCCCACCTCGTACGGGCGGGCCAAGGTCTACGGGGTGTACGCCTCGGGCGGCCTCGACATCGTGCTCGGAAACCGCTTCGCGATCCGGCTCCTTGCCGAGTTCCAGCAGGTCGGATTCGCGTTCACCGGTACCGGTGACATGGCGCGTAATCGCGACAACGATCCGGATACCAAGGACGTCGGAGGGGCCGCCGATCGGTCGGTCGGCGGCTCAGCTACCCTCGCGGTCCTTTACTAGGCGCCGCAGAGGCGGCCGAGGCCGATTTTTGACACACTGGGCTACGTGCAACCGTCCTCCGCACCGCGGGGTAAGCTTCTCGTCGCGCATCCCGACCGCAAGGCGCAGCGCGCGCTGCAGCGGCTCGTCGGAGCGACGCAGTGCCCGGTCCAGGTGGTCGACAGCCTCGACGCGCTGCTGAAGGCGGTGGACGACCAGACCATCGCCATCGTCGACACCAGCTTTGCCGCCGCGAAGCCCGATCTGCGTTCCACCCCGGCGCGGGCGTGGATCGCCGTGCCAGGCGAGGGCCTCGCCTCGGCCGATGCGGGCGTCGTCGACCAGCTCCTCACCGCGGGCTGGAATCACGTCGTCTCGCATCCGATGCCGATCCTCGCCGAGGAGCTGCTCTCGACGATCCAGAAGCTCGTCCGCGCCTCGGTGTTCGGTCTCGAGAAGTACATCGCGTGGGGCGCCGAGGTCCGGAGCTACACGCTCGAGGACGCTAGCGATCGCGACAACGCCGTCAACTCGCTCGCACGGGACGTGGTCGCGATCGGCCTCCCTGATCGGATTGGTTCCCTGGTGAGCGTGATCGCCGACGAGCTGATCGCGAACGCCCTCTACATCGCGCCCGTCGATGGCTCCGGTGCTCGCACGCGCCGCGCCGATCCGCGCGATCGCTCGCGCCCGCTCGCGGGGCGTGACGTGGTCACGGTGCGCTGGGCCACGGATGCGCGTTACCTCGCGATCGAGGTCCGAGATCGCTGGGGCTCGATCGACCTCGCGGCGATCGGGGCGCGACTCGCCGCCGGTGGCAAGCAAGCGACCTCCAGCGAGAGCGGGATGGGCATGCCGCTCGCGTATGCGTGCTGCAACCAGTTCATCGTCGGCTGCGCACCCGGTGCGATGACCGAGGTGATCACGCTCGTCGACGTTCGCTACAAGCCGACGGAGATCGGGCGGTCCGCGTCGTTCCACACATTCTCGGGCGCGTTCGACGCCGAAGGAGCCTCCTCGTGACCAAGCTGCGGCTGGGACGCCTCGATGTCGAGCTCACCCCGGGACGCCTTGTGCTGGCGGGTCGGATCGATGACTCCAGCCCGCTCGGTGATCTGGCGCCGCAGGTGCCGCCAGGCAACATCGCGATCGACACCGCCGGCGTGACGTTCATCAACTCGATCGGCATGCGCGAGTGGATGCGCCTCGTCCGTGGCCTCAAGGACAAGGGCGTCGTGACATTCGAGCGGGTGGCCGACGTTCTGATCACGCAGATGAACCTGCGCCCCGAATTCCACGGCGCACGCATCACCTCGTTCCACGCGCAGTACGTGTGCCCGGGGTGCGGCGCCGAGGCTGCGCTGCTGATCGATGCGGCGGTGTATGTGGAGCAACTACGCCGCATGCAAGCGCCCAAGTTGCCGTGTCCCGAGTGCGGCAAACCGATGGATCTGGCCGATTTTCCCGAGCGGTACCTGTCCCTGTTCAAGCCGTGATTTCCTCGGTAGGGTGCCGCGGTGCACCCTGACATTCTCGCTCCGTCGGATACGTTCGCGCGCCGCCACATCGCGCCCAGCGAGCACGAGATCACCGAGATGCTTCACGCACTCGGGTACAAGACGCTCGAGGAGCTCGCCAGCGCCACGGTGCCCGCGGCGATCCGCCTGACGCACCCGCTGTCGCTCGGCGAACCACTCGGCGAGCACGAGCTGATCGAGGAGCTGAAGAACCTCGCCGCCGACAACCAGGTCCTGCGCTCGTTCATCGGGCAGGGCTACTACGACACGATCACCCCGCCGGTCATCCTGCGGAACATCCTCGAGAACCCGGGCTGGTACACGGCGTACACGCCGTACCAGGCGGAGATCTCGCAGGGCCGCCTCGAGGCGCTCGTCAACTACCAGACCATGGTCGAAGAGCTGACCGGGCTCGCGATGGCGAACGCCTCGCTCCTCGACGAAGCCACCGCCGCCGCCGAGGCAATGATGATGTGCTACGAGGGCGTGTCGCGCGCGCGCCGCACGTTCTGGGCAGACGCCGCGACGCACCCGCAGACGCTCGCCGTCATGCGCACGCGCGCGAAGCCCCTCGGGATCCGCCTCGAGGTCGCGCCGCCGAGCGAGTGGAAGCTCGACGCGGGCGACGTGTGCGGCGCGCTGCTCTCGTACCCGGCGACCGATGGCGCCGTGGTCGATCACACCGCGCTGATCGCGAAGGTCCACGCGGCGCAGGGTGCCGTGGTGATGGCCACGGATCTGCTCGCACTCACTCTGCTCAAGCCGCCGGGCGAGCTCGGCGCCGACATCGCGATCGGCACCGCGCAGCGGTTCGGCGTTCCGATGGGCTTTGGCGGTCCGCACGCGGCGTTCCTCTCGTGCAAGGACGACTTCCGCCGCCAGATTCCGGGCCGCATCATCGGCGTGTCGCGCGACGCGAAAGGCAAGGTTGCCTATCGCCTGGCGCTGCAGACGCGCGAGCAGCACATTCGTCGCGAGAAGGCGACATCGAACATCTGCACCGCGCAGGTCCTGCTCGCGGTGATGGCGTCGATGTACGCCGTCTACCACGGGCCCGCGGGCCTCGTGCAGATCGCCCAGCGCGTGCGCGGATTCACCTCCGTGATCGCCGCCGGTCTCGCGAAGCTCGGCTACGCGCCGCGTGCGGGGGGCTTCTTCGACACGCTGCGCGTCGACCTCGATGCGCACCGCCAGGCCGAGGTGCTCCTCGCCGCCACCGAGCGCGGGATCAATCTCCGCCGCTACGACGACGGCGTCGGCATCTCGTGCGACGAGACCACGAACCTCGGCGACGTGCACGCGGTGCTCGAGTCGTTCCGCACCGGCGACTTGCCGTTCGAGGTCGCGGACCTGGTCAAGGACACGGCGCTGCCCGCGCTGCCCGCGGGCCTCGCACGCGCGTCGACGTTCCTCACGCACCCCACGTTCTCGCGGTACCACGCCGAGCACGAGATGCTGCGCTATCTCACTCGGCTGCAGTCGAAGGATCTGTCGCTGACCACGTCGATGATCGCGCTCGGGTCATGCACGATGAAGCTCAACGCCACCACCGAGATGATTCCGGTGACCTGGCCCGAGTTCGGACGGATCCACCCGTTCGCGCCCGCCGATCAATGGGGCGGCTACAAGGCGATGTTCGAGCAGCTCGAGACCTGGCTCGCGGAGATCACCGGCTTCGCCGCGGTGTCGCTGCAGCCGAACTCCGGCGCGCAGGGCGAGTACGCCGGACTCCTCGCGATCGCGGGCTACTTCGCCGCGAAGAATGAAACGCACCGCACGGTGTGCCTGATCCCGCAGAGCGCGCACGGCACGAACCCGGCGTCGGCGGTGCTCGCCGGCATGAAGGTCGTGGTCGTCGCGTCGAACACCGACGGCACGATCGATCTCAAGGACCTCGCGGCGAAGGCCGAGCAGAACGCGAAGAACCTCGCGGCGGTGATGGTCACGTACCCGTCCACGCACGGCGTGTTCGAGGACGGCATCAAGGATGTCTGCGCGATCGTCCACAAGCACGGCGGTCAGGTCTACATGGACGGCGCGAACATGAACGCGCAGGTCGGGCTGACGCGCCCGGGCGATATCGGCGCCGATGTCTGTCACCTCAACCTCCACAAGACGTTCTGCATCCCGCACGGCGGTGGCGGTCCCGGCATGGGGCCGATCGGCGTCGCGAAGCACCTCGCACCGTTCCTCCCGGGGCATCCGCTCGCCACCTCCGCGCAGGCGGTGGGGCCGGTGTCGGCGGCGCCGTGGGGCTCGGCGTCGATCCTTCCGATCTCGTTCGCGTACATCGCGATGATGGGCGAGGCGGGTCTGCGCAAGGCCACCGAGGTCGCGATCCTCAACGCGAACTACATCGCGCACCGTCTCGGCGCGCACTATCCGGTGCTCTACACGGGCCAGAACGGCCGCGTCGCGCACGAGCTGATCCTCGATTGCCGCGGGTTCAAGAAGTCCGCCGGCATCGAGGGCGAGGACGTCGCGAAGCGCCTGATGGACTACGGCTTCCACGCGCCGACGATGTCGTTCCCGGTCCCGGGCACGCTCATGATCGAGCCCACGGAGAGCGAGTCGAAGGCCGAGCTCGATCGGTTCTGCGACGCGATGATCGCGATCCGCGCGGAGATCGCGGCGATCGAGAACGGCACCATGGACCGTGCGAACAACCCGCTGAAGAACGCGCCCCACACCGCGGCGGAGTGCACCGGCACCGAGTGGAACCACCCGTACCCGCGCGAGCAGGCTGCGTTCCCTGCGCCCTGGCTGCGCGCCCACAAGTACTGGCCGCCGGTGGCCCGCGTGGACAATGCGTACGGAGATCGCAACCTCGTGTGCACGTGCCCTCCGATCGACGCCTATAGTTGAGCCCGCGGCATGGCGGACCTGGCAGGACTGTTGGCGATCGTGATGTCGCTGGGGATGGCCCCGGCGGTCATCTACATCCGCGGCCAGAACAAGCTGAAGGAGCGCCAGCTCGAGCTCGAGGCGCAGACCGGTGGGGGGAAGGACGATCAGAAGCGCCTCACCGAGGAGAACAAGCTCCTGCGCGAGCGCGTGGAGAACCTCGAGTCGATCGTCTGCTCGGTGGACTTCGAGCTCAACCAGAAGCTCGCGAAGGTGATCGACGAGCAGCGATCGCTGATCCTGCAGCCCGCGCCCAAGGCGGTCCCGTCCCCAACCCAGGATCCCGCGGCGCCCACGCCGCCCGCGCTCGATCGCACCGCGACCGCGCATCAACCCGCACCGCGACCCGCGATGACGACGTCCCTCGAGCCCGGCCAGGTCCTCGCGCAGCGCTATCGCGTGCAGCGGCTCCTCGGCAAGGGCGGCATGGGAGCGGTCTATCTCGCCGACGACGAGGTGCTCGGTGAGCTGGTCGCGCTCAAGGTGATCTCGAGCGCGTTCGCCGCGGACGAGCAGGCGATGGTCACGCGCTTCCGCCGCGAGGCCGCCGCCGCGCGCAAGGTCAGCTCGCCGTGTGTGATCCGGATCCACGATCTCGGCGAGGCGCGGCCCGGGCTGCTCTACCTCTCGATGGAGTACTTCGCGGGCCGCACGCTCGCGGAGGTCATCGCGCAGCGCGGTCTCGTGCCGATCGAAGATGCGCGGGACATCCTCAAGCAGATCTGCACCGGCCTCGACGCGGCGCACCAGGCCGGCGTCGTTCACCGTGATCTGAAGCCGAGCAACGTCCTCGTCGGCGAGCGCGGCGCGGTGAAGATCATCGACTTCGGCCTCGCGACCACGGCGGTCGGCGATGGCCTGACCGCGACCGGCGCGATCCTCGGAACGCCGCACTACATGGCGCCCGAGCAGGTCCGCGGCAAGCCGGTGGACTCGCGCACCGACGTCTACGCGCTCGGTGCCCTCGCGTATCACCTCGTGTGCGGCCGCACGCCGTTCCACGGCGACAACGCGATCGCGATCGGCTTCGCGCATCTCTCCGAAGTGCCACCGCCGCCGCGCCAGCTCCGCAAGGACGTGCCCGCGAACCTCGAGGCAGCGATCCTCGCAGCGCTCGCGAAGGCACCCGACGATCGTCCCGCGAGCGCCCGTGCCTTCCTCGAGATGGCGACGGCCGCGGCTGCCGCTTGACGTGCGCTTCCGAACGCGACCGTCAAAGCCTCGACACCGGGGCCGCGTGGAGCGCCCTGGGAGCGCGCCGGGTGGCGGTCGGGTAGCTGGCGCGTGACGTGCTCGTCATGGATGACGTATGCGCCTCACGCACCTCGTCTGGCTCCCCGCGTTCCTCGTCGCCTGCACCGACCCGCCGCTGCCGGATCGGCTCGACGAGCCCGATGTGGCAATCTCTGCCAGCTGCAGCGGTGGAACGACGGAGGTGACGGTCTCGGGAACCGTCATCGACCGGCAGACCGGTGCACCGATCGCCGGCGCGAACGTCGACCTCACCGAGGCGTGGGTCGCGGCCCAGAGCTTCCCGCAGGCGGGCTGCCGGCTCGGCAAGACCACGACGGACGCCACCGGTCGGTTCGGCCCGATCGTGGTTCGCCCGCGCGACTCGAGCCCGATCATCGTGATGCTGGTGACCGGTGCGGGGCGTGCGCCGACCATCTCGGATCGCAGCGTCGGATGCCTGTTCGGCTGCGGATCGATCGACGAGACCATCGCGGCGCCCTCCGAGGGGCTCGCGGCGTACTGGCGCGACGAGCTCTACATGGGCGGCATGCCGTACGCGCTGAACCGCGGCCTCGTCGCGTACACGTTCCTCGATGACGCGGAGGTTCCGTCGAACAACGTCGCGGTGACCCGCATGTCCGACACGATCCTCGACGAGCGGGTCATGCCGGTGAACCCGGGCTCGGAGGCGCGCTTCGTGGGGGCCGATGGAATGACTCTCGAGGATCCGGATCGCGGTGTGACCACGTCGTCGGGCGAGCTGCTGATCGGAGTCGACGGCGGCAAGACCGGCTACTTCCGCGTCGCCGGCGATCGCCCCTCGCTTCACTGGCCGTCGGTCGGCGTGATCAATGCGACCGGCTGGATCTACGTCGAGAACGGCCACCCGTAGGTCAGCGCGGCGCGAACCGATAGTGCGCGACGATCCACTCGCGCCCGCCGCGATATCCAAACAGCTCCGCGCACGCGAGGAAGAACACGCGCCAGCGCTGAAACCTCCGCGCCGCCTCGGCACCGTACGTGCCGGCGAGGATCGCGAGCACCTCGGAGCGCTTCGTCATCAGATTCTCGTACCAGGCCTCCGCCGTGCGGGCGTAGTGCGTGCCGGCCAGGTGCCACTCGGCATCGAGCTGGAGATCATCCTGGAAGTGATGCAGGAGCTGCGCGCTCGGCATGATGCCGCCGGTGAAGAACTCGCGGGCCATCCAGTCGGCGCCGCCGGCGTCCTCGAACGGATACGCGTGGTGGCGATGCGCGAACACGTGAACGAACAGGCGACCGTCGGGGCGCAACCAGTCCGCGATCCGGCGCAGCAGCAGCTCGTAGTTGCGCATGTGCTCGAACATCTCGATCGAGACCACGCGGTCGTACGCGCGTGCGGCGAGCAGCAAGGTCCGCACATCGGCGGTCTTCACGACGAGGTTCGTGAGCCCGCGCGTCGCGGCCTGCGCCTCGATGAATGCGCGCTGCGGCGCCGAGTTCGACACCGCCGTGAACCGCGATCCCGGATAGCGCGCGGCCGCCCACAGCGAGAACGAGCCCCAGCCGCAGCCGAGATCGAGCACGTCCTGGCCATCCGCGAGCTCGGCGCGCTCCGCGGTGAGTGCGAGCATGGCCGCCTCCGCATCGCCGAGCGTGGTCACGCCCGCGGGCCAGTAACAGCTCGAATACTTGAGGTGCGGGCCGAGCACGGCCTCGAACAGGGCAGGCGGGACCTCGTAGTGCTGGGCGTTAGCCGCGGCGGTCTCGATCGCGATCTCCGAGTCGCGCAGCTCGGCGACCAGCGCCTCGTGCCGCGCCTGCTCGTCCTCGACGCTGCGCCGCTCCTGACGTAGTCGCATCGCGCACACGGCGCGGATCCCGGCCCTCAGGAGGGGTTCGGGGACGAGGCCACTATCGACGATCCGTTCGATCACGTGTCCATCCTACCCGGGCCCTGGGATACGCTGGAGGCTGGGAGGACCGTCATGCCGACGAAGAAGAAGGTGAACGCGCACCTGAAGCCCCGAGTGAAGCCGAAGGCCGCGCCCGCGCCGACCCGGCTGCAGAACCTCGCTGCGCGTCCCTCGTACGACGACATGGATGACCAACTGGTGGATGCCAGCGGCGTGTTCCGCGTTACGTCCAGCATCGCGCAGGCGCAGACCGGCCACGACGAGGAGCCCACGCGGCGGTTCCCGAACGACAGCCTTGTGATGGCCGCGCAGCGCGACGGCTTCCGCGAGGAAGCGCCGGTGGTCGACGAAGCCGCCGACCTCGACGCCGAGGCTACGCTGGCGCTGCGTCGCGAGCGCGCGGCCACGCTGGCGGCGCGCGCGCAGGCGGCCAAGAACCGCACTCGCCGCTAGGACGGGGCCTTGCCGCCGAGATCGATCGCGGGAAACTGCGCGGCGGTCTTCATCGCCACGTCCATCTGGTTCTCGGTGAGCCCGAAGATGGTCTTCATCGACTCGAGGAACTGGACCTCGCGCCAATCGTTCTTGCCGTCGGCAAGCGCGATGATCATCACGTACACCGCGGTCCAGTAACGATCGGAGGGCTGCGTGATCGATGCGGCCACGTCCGCCAGCTCGGCCTTGTGGTCCTTGCCGGTGGTGCGCTCGATCGCGACGTCGATCGCCTCGTCGAGCTCGGCCGCCGTGAGCACCTGCATGTCGGGGATGTTGTGGAGTACCGCGCGAACGGCGAGCCGCTCCTCGTGGTGAATCTCCTCGTCGGCTGCCGCCATCAGCGCCATGCAGCGCACGAACGCCGGCATCATCTCCCGCACGCGGCCCGACTTCTCCTCGAGCGTCTGCAGGCCCGAGTGCTTGCGCGCGGCCTCGAACAGCTCCTTGGACTCCGCCTCGTCGAGGGCGAACGCCGCCTGGAGCTTGTCGAGGAACTCGATCTCGGCCTCGGCGAGCTGCCGATCGGAGACGCAGACCTCGCACGCCATCGCGTAGCCGGCGAGGCGCTGCTGGCGCGAGGGCAGGCCGGCGGCGATCGCCTCGATCCGGTTCTTGCCGCCACCCGCCTTGTGGATCGCATCGGCGGCGAGGTCGGTGATGCGACCGATCTCCTCGCCCGAGAGCCCCTCGAACACCGAGTTGTTGGCGAGGTTGCCTTCGAGAGTCGCGACCTCCTCCTCGGTCACGTCGCCATCGGCCTCCATCGCACCGAGCATGACCTCGACCAGGAAGCGGCGCGGGTCATCCGTGCTGACCTTGCCGCTGAACATCTTGCGCAGAAAGCTCATCGTTCCCCTCTCCTCTGAGAGGCTACGGTAACACCTCCTCCCGGGGGAGTTGGCTCACGGGGCGATGAACACGGCGAGCGGGCCGCGGGTCGCAGGGCCACCGTCGCCTGGACGCCGCGCAGCCGGCACCGCTCGTGTTACCGATCGCGGACGCGAGGTCGCAGCGGTAGCTATCGACGCTGATCTCATCGCGCCCGTAGCACAGCGAATCGACCGGGTCGTGTACCGGTGGCCGTTGCGATCGAGCTGGTAGTCGCAGGCGGCGAGTTCCAGAACGCGTCTCCGTTTTCGCAGGAACGCCAGTCCTCGCGCTCTGGGCGAACGCCGAGGCCGGCGTCCAGTTCACGTCGTCGCGGGGGATGTTCGTTCGCTGGTTCGCCGCCGGGCTCCAGATGAACTTCGGGCTCTGAGTCACTCCAACGTCCCAACGCGCCCGTGTGTCTGCCACCATGCGGCATGGCCGTCCTCGTCAAGCACATCATGACCACGACCGTGGTGACCTTCTTTCCCGAGCAGTCGCTGGCCCTCGCCGACGAGGTCATGCGCATCCACGGATTCCGGCACTTGCCGGTTGTCGATGCCGACCGCCGCTTGCTCGGCATGGTCACGGATCGGGACATCCTCTCCGCGAAGGTCAGCTCCGTTCGGGAGGTCGCAGACACGACACGCGAGCTGATCGAGTCATCGATCTTGATCCGCGACATCATGTCGGAAGGGCTGTGGAGCGTGCGGCCGGACTCGCGCGCCTCCGCTGCAGGGACCATGTTGATCGATCACCGATTCAGCTCCCTTCCGGTTCTCGACGATGAAGGAAAGCTCGTCGGCCTTGTCACCGAGGGAGACTTCCTGCGCTGCGCGATCCGGATGCTCGCGATGCACGACGGTGATTTGGGCGAAACGGCGCTCCCGTGACGCGAGCTACTTCACCGTTGCGGTGATGCGGTAGCCATCCTTGAGGTAGCGCTTCGCGGTGCCGGCGCTGAACGGGCGCGTCGGGGCTTCGTCTTTCTCGGAGACCTTGATGACGAACTCGCCGCGCTTGATCCTCGTGTCGAGGGTCACCGTCGCTCCGGCGTTCGGTGCCGTTGCTTCGGCGATCCGCGTGCCTTTGCGGTCCGCGACGGACACCGCGACGGTGATCTCGTCGGTTCCCGGCTCGACCACCACCCGCAGGCTGCCATCGCGGGCGACGAGCATGCGATAGAAGTCCGCGCTTCCGTTCGGGTTGTTCGCGGCCGACTGGAGGAGCGCGGTCCTCGCCCGATCGAGGTTCAGAGGACGAGCCTCCTCGGCGGTGTCGTTGGGCTCATCCTCGTCGACCAGCGGCGACGCCTTCGTCGTGATGGCGTACGGCTCCACCTCGGATCCGGAGCCGACGACCTTGAGATACATCTTGGAGTTCGTCGCCAGCACGACGTACAGCTTCTCCTCCTGGCCCTTCGCGATCGTGGCCGTGCCCAGCTCCTTCTCGGCGCTGTCGTACACCGTCGCGGT
>JBBRED010000273.1:0-11722 GCA_038203335.1 Haliangiales bacterium
AGATGCCCTGGGCAGCAGGCTGCGCGGGCGTTGCCGGCGTGAGGAGGTGCGGAGCCGGCGTCTGCGGTCCGGCCGTGCCGCCGCTCGGTGAGGGCGACGGATGCGAGCCGCATGCGACGAGTGCGAGTGCGGCCAACGAGCGCGACAGGGTGATCACGACGCGGACTGTATGCCCCCGCGACCGGGAGCGTCACCCGGGCCGGCGCGCGATCACTGCCTCGACACCCTCGGCTGCGAGGGCGGCGCGCAGCTTCTCGATGACGATCTCCTCGACCTTCTCCTCGAGATCGACGAACGCGCCGACCACGTTCGCGACGATCCAACCCTTCTGCTTCTCGACGAGGTCCTGAACGTTGGTGATGGCGATCGTGATCATGAGGGAGCGTAACTGGTCATCTGGCACAAGCTGTGCGTATTCGCCCGCTAAGCGGATCGCGGATGCCCGAGTAAGGGCGGCTCCCGCGGGATTGACCTGCTGATCCAATTGGGTTCTCGTATCGCATGGGTTTTGCATCGGTTCTCCGGTTTTTCGTACCCAAGGCCGACCACTTCTATACGTTCCTCGAGCGTCAGGCCGTCGTCGCCCATGATGGTGCCGTCGCGCTCGCGACCTTCGTCGAAGGCAACGGACCGATGGTTCGCGACGCCGTGCAGGACTTCGAGCACCTGGGCGACAGCATCGTCCACGAGATGGAAGAGGCGCTGGCTCGTACGTTCGTGACGCCGATCGACCGCGAGGATCTGCACAGCCTGTCGACGACGATCGACGACATCCTCGATCTGACCAATGGCGCCGCCCGTGCCTGCGCGTTATTCGGTGTTGAGCGACCGAGCCCGGCGATGGCGAAGCTGATGGCGGTCCTCGTCCGGTGCACGGACCTCCTCAGGACGGCGATGCCGAAGCTGCGCACGCACGCGTACAGCGATCTCATGGAGGACGTGAAGGGGATCAAGTCACTCGAGAAAGAGGCCGACCAGATCTACCGCGACGCCGTGGCCGCGTTGTTTCGCGATCCCGCGATCGATGCCAAGATGTTGCTGCGCGAGAAGGGCGTCCTCGAGGATCTCGAGAATGCAGTCGATTCGTGCGAGGAGCTCGCCGAGCGGCTGACCAACCTCTCGGTGAAGCATGGTTAGTCTCCTCGTCGCGGTCATCATCGCGGCGATCATCTTCGACTTCATCAACGGCTTCCACGACGCGGCGAATGCGATCGCGACGGTGGTGTCGACCGGCGTGCTGCCGATCCGCACCGCCGTGATGATGGCGGGCGCCTTCAACTTCATTGGCGCGCTGCTCGGCACCGCGGTGGCGAAGACGATCGCGACGGGGTTCGCGGATCCGGCGATCGTCACGCAGTCCGTCGTGCTGTCCGCGCTTGCGGGCGCCACGATCTGGAACCTGATCACGTGGTGGAAGGGAATTCCATCGAGCTCGTCGCATGCGCTGATCGGCGGTCTCGCCGGCGCGGTGGTGGCGCACGCCGGCGTCCACGCGTTTCACTGGAACACGTTGGTCGAGAAGGTGTTGATCCCGCTCGTGGTGTCGCCGGCCTTCGGCTTCATCGCCGCGATGCTCGTGATGATCGCGCTATTGTGGATCGTCCGGACCATGCGACCGACGACCGTGAACCGCGGTGCGCGGCGGATGCAGCTGCTCTCGGCCTGCATGATGGCCTTCTCGCACGGCTCGAACGATGCGCAGAAGTCGATGGGCATCATCACCCTCGCGCTGGTCTCGTTCGTTGCCGCCGGTCACGCGGGCATGCCGGACTGGATGCGTCCCGATGTGGCATCCGGCGAGGTGCCGCTGTGGGTCGTCGTGATCTGTGCCGGGGCGATCGCGGCGGGCACGATGGCGGGGGGCAAGAAGATCATCAAGACGATGGGGAGCAAGATCATCCGCATCTCGCCGCTGCAGGGCTTTGCGGCGGAGACGGCGGGCGCGGTGACGATCATCGCGGCGAGCCGCCTCGGCGTGCCGGTCTCGACCACGCACGTCATCAATGCGTCGATCATGGGCGTCGGAACCACGAAGCGGGTCTCCGCCGTGCGGTGGGGCGTCGCCGCGAACATCGTGGTCGCCTGGGTCGTGACCATGCCGCTCAGCGCGCTGCTGTCGTTCGGCGTGATGTCGATCATCGGCCTGTTCTGAGCGGCCATTGCGCGACACGGCGTTCGTGCGCATGCTGAACGCTGTACGGAAAGGAGAGACATGCTCACGACCATCCTGATCGGCTTCTTCATCGGTTTGCTCGCCCGCTGGATCAAGCCGGGCGCTCAACGGCTGGGCTGGATCATGACGTCACTGGTCGGCATCGGCGGAGCGGTGCTCGCCACGCTGATCGGCCAGGCGCTCGGCTGGTACGAGCACGGTGACCGCGCGGGCTTCCTCGCCTCGATCGCAGGCGCCGTCCTGCTCTTGGTGATCTACGAGTCGGTCAAGCCGCGCGCGGCGCCGCCGGCCGCGAACCCACCGGCTTCGTAGATCGCTTACTCTCGCCCGATGGCGAGATGGGCGAAGACCGCGCTGGCACTGCTGACCCTCGTCTCCGTATCGGGGGCTGGCACCGGCAAGCCGCCGGCGAAGGGGTTCTGGAAGATCCTCGTCGCGCCGGGCGCGAAGTGGGTGCTCGAGCCGCACGCCGAGGAACGGATGGAGGTTCCATCCGAGAAGATCACGATCGAGACGTACGACGTGCGCCGCATCGGTGACGCCGACGTCGCGCGACTGCGCTGGACCGCCACCGCCGGCAAGGAATCGCAGCCCTACAACGACGGCGCCGATGATCTGCTGACGCAGGTCGCGGTCACCGAGAAGGGCGTCTACCTGCTGCGCGCCGACCAGGACGATGCTGCCGTGACGGCGGCGCTGCTCAAGGCGCCGTCGCGCTCGGATCCGCCGAAGCCCTACAAGGGCACGAAGGTCAACCGCGGCCGCTACCTGCGCGTGGCCGAGCTCGGCATCGTCTGTATGGGCTGGAGCCACGTGGAGGGCGACGGCGAGTGCGACGAGCGCTGCGAAGGCGAGATGTGTATCTCCCCGACCGACGGCATCATCAGCCTCGATGGCACGTATGTGCCGCAGGACTCGTACTACCTCTCGAAGCGCTACAAGGCCGACTACAGCGGTGAGACCGTTCTGCAGTTCCGCAAACGACTGAAGCGCTGACCTCTCTGCTGCCGCTCGGCGATTCTGAACCCGGCGTTCTCGGATATCCTCGCAGGGCATGGCCCGAATCATCTACATCACGGATCAGGGCTGGCAGACGATCGAGCTGCAACCGCACCAGGGCGTCGGGCGCCATCCGAACAGCGCGATCCAGTTACTCGACACGGTGGTCAGCAAGGAGCACTGCATCATCGAGCAGCAGGGCCCCTCGATGGTGCTGCGCGATCTCGGCAGCATGAATGGCACGTACATCAACGGCGAGCGCGTCGTGGGCTCGCGCATGCTCCGCCTCGGCGACGAGATCCGGCTCGGGCACACCACGTTCCAGTTCGACGACGGATCTGCGCCGTTCCAGTTCATGCCGCCGCCTCCGTCCCCGGGCGTGATCCACCACCCGTTCGTGGCGAACTTCGACCCCGCGACGGGCGCTCCGCTGATCGGAGGTACGCCGCAGTGGATGATGAAGAAGCCGGTGGCCGACCACCTGGTCAGCGTCGACGACTCCAAGCACGCCATCGGCCAGCAGGTCGCCGCACAGAGCAAGGAGTTCCTGCCGTTCGACGAGGCCGCGCGCGACAACGCCGCCCTGCGGCTCGACTACGAGCGGCTGCGCATCACATGGGAGCTGCTGCGCGAGATCGGCCTCGAGCGCGACTTCGACACGTTGCTCGTGAAGATCCTCGTCGCGCTGTTCCGGTTCGTGGATGCCGATCGCGGCGTGATTCTATTGAAGGAGCCCGACGGCACCCTCACACCGCGTGCTCACCGGCGGCGCGATGGCGCGAACGTGCCGATCAACATCTCGTCGACGATCCTCGCGCACGTCACGAGCCAGCGCGCCGGCGTCATGACACACGATGCCGGATCGGACTTCGGCGCCGGCGGCAAGTCGATGTTCCTGAACCGCATCACGAGCGCGATCGTGGTGCCGCTCCTCCACGACAAGGACGTCATCGGAGCGCTATGGCTCGACTCCGAGCGGATCGCCTCGTTCAAGGCGAAGGATCTCGAGCTGCTCACCGCCGTCGGCAATCAGGTGGCGATGCTGATCTCGAACACCATGCTCGGCCTCAAGGTGCAGCAGGAGATCATGACGCGCGATCGGTTCTCGCGGCTGCTCTCGCCGAACGTCGCCGAGCAGGTGATCTCCGGAAAGCTCGACATCAAGAAGGGCGGCATTCAGGTTCCGGTCGCCACCGTCTTCAACAGCGACCTTCGCGGCTTCACGCGCATGAGCGAGGAGACGACGGCCGAAGCGATGGTCGAGCTGCTCAACGAATACTTCGAGCTGATGGTCGAGTGCATCTTCAAGTTCGAGGGCACTCTCGACAAGTTCATGGGCGACGGCATCATGGCGTTCTGGGGCGCTCCGGCGTTCCACGCCGACGATGCGGTGCGCTGCGTGCAGTGCTCGCTCGAGCAGCTCGAGGTCCTCGACCAGCTCAACGGTCACCGCCGATCGTTCGGTGCGCCGCCGCTCGCGGCCGGCATCGGCATCCACACGGGAGGGCTGATCTCCGGCTACGTCGGGAGCTCGAAGTCGCTCTCGTACACCGTCATCGGCGACACCGTGAACACGAGCGCGCGCCTCTGCGGCATCGCCGCCGGCGGGCAGATCCTCGTGTCGGAGGCCACCGCGATGGCGCTCGGCGGACGCTTCCCGCTGCAGTCGTTGCCCGACGCGGTGCTCAAGGGCAAGGAGAAGCCGATGAAGCTCTACGAGGTTCGTCGCTAGGAGCTCAACGCGTGGCACCACGCGCGCCATCGCGATGATCAGCGCCACCCCTGGCGTCCGTATCGGGTCCTCGTAACACGCGCCCGGGGCTCGCGCGGCGGATTACTTCGCGGCGGTGAACGTCCCGCCCATCGCGTTCTTGCAGTGACCCTCGGCGTCGGCAGCCGTGGTCGGGCTCTCGCCCGTCGTGTAGTAGCGGCGGATCGAGCCGCCCTCCGGCAGCGCGCAGCTGCCCGCGAGGCCCGCCGCGGGGCACGGCTTCTGCGACAGCGTGCCGTCCATGTTCGGGCGGCACAGCTTCTTCGCTTCCTCGGCGTCGACGTAGTCGGTGCACGTGCTGCCGCCGTGATCGCAGCTCGAGATGATCGCGCGCGCGGCCTCCGGCTTCGGCTCCTCCGCCTTCTCCTCGGGCTTCTTGTCCTCGGGAGTCGGGGTGGCCGAGCCTTCCGGTGCAGGCGCCTTCTCGGACTTCTCCGACTTCTTGCAGGCGGAGAGCAGGGCGACAGCGAGGAACGCGGTGGTGAGCAGCTTCATGTCATGGGATGGGACATGAAGCGCCGGAGCGTGTCAACGCTAGCGTCCCGCGAGCGATGCCCGATCGGCGGGGGAGAACTCGGCCCGCGCGCGGACGTACTCGACGATCGTCGCTCGCGCGATCTCCCCGGCCGTCGAGTCCTCGCAGTCCCGCCACAGCTCGAGCAGCGCGGCAGAGCGCTGTGCGGGGGGCAGCGCGACGATCGTCGCGAGGCTCGCGCGCACCAGCGACGGGATCCGGATCTCCTGCTGCTCGCGGTGACGCGCACCGATTCGTGCACGCTCGTCGCGGGTGGCGTCGAGGACCTCGAGCTTCTCGTGGGCATACGGATCGCCGCCGGTGGCGCGCATGGCCCAGTCGGTGACGTCGAACTCGGCGATGATCGCGCCGGCGGGCGGCAGCTTCATGTCGACGGCGTTCGACTGCTCGTGATGGCCCTCGAGCCAGCGCTCGCTGCGCACCTCTTCGACCTTCGCCGCGCTCGGGCGGGTCACAAAGCGCAGGTTCGGGAGGTCGGTGAGGTGCGCGGTGCCGTCGGGATCCACGCGCATCGTGAACTGCGGGTTCGCGGGCATCGTGGTGGCGGGCGGCCCGGCCGTCGGGGCGCGGTCCGCGATGTGATCGATCGACTGCACCGCGGGCAGGGCAGGGGCGACGGGGGCCGGAACGATCATCGCGGGTTGGCCCTGCTCGAGCGCCGGCGCGGTGGTGGTCGAGGTCATCCGGGTCGTCCGCGGCACGGCCTTGCCGCGGGGCGCGGTCGCCGTTGTGTCACGCGCCGCCGGGGCGGGCTCCGCGCTCGCGACCGGCGGCGGCGAGGTCGGCGTCGCGGCGATGATCTCGACCTCGAGCGGCTCGCGCTCGACCGCCTCGTGCGCGGCGGCGGGGCGGGGAGGCGTCGCCACCCACGCGGCGGCGATCACTCCGACGACCGCATGCGCCGCGATCGAGAGCGCGACACCGGTGTGCGAGCGCTCCACCTCCGGTGAGACCAGCGCGGCCGGGGTTCGGTTGCCCGATGCGAATCGAACCGCGCGCTCATGACTGGAGTGGCGACGACCTTGAGGGGTGAAGCGGCCATCGCGTACGGTGCGCGCCATGGTCAGCGAGATCTTCGATCCATCCCAGTGGACCTCCGTCCCCGGGTTCCAGCTCACGGACATCACGTACCACCGGCACGTGCGCCTCGGGATGGTGCGCGTCGCGTTCAACCGCCCGGAGGTTCGCAACGCGTTCCGTCCGCACACCGTCGACGAGCTCTACGCCGCGCTGGATCACGCGCGCATCTCCAGTGACGTCGGCGTCGTGATGTTGACCGGCAACGGTCCGTCGCCGAAGGACGGCGGCTGGGCGTTCTGCTCCGGCGGCGATCAACGCATCCGCGGCGAACACGGGTATCGCTACGAGGTCGATGGTGCGTCACCGGCCGATGCCCCGAAGGTTCCCGACCTCGCGAAGCTCGGGCGTCTGCACATCCTCGAGGTGCAGCGCCTCATTCGCTTCATGCCGAAAGTCGTGATCGCTGCGGTCCCCGGCTGGGCCGCGGGCGGTGGGCACAGCCTGCACGTCGTGTGCGATCTGACGCTCGCCAGCGCCGAGCACGCGATGTTCAAGCAGACGGATGCAGACGTCGCCAGCTTCGACGGCGGCTACGGCTCCGCGTACCTCGCGAAGATGGTCGGCCAGAAGAAGGCGCGGGAGATCTTCTTTCTCGGCGATGCCTACACCGCCGAGCAAGCCGCGGCGATGGGCGCGGTGAACGCGGTGGTTCCGCACGCGGATCTGGAGACCACCACGATCGCGTGGGGCGAGAAGATCCTCGGCAAGAGCCCGACCGCGGTCCGGATGCTGAAGTACGCGTTCAATCTGGCCGACGATGGCATCGTCGGTCAGCAGCTGTTCGCGGGCGAGGCGACGCGGCTGGCGTACGGAACTCCGGAAGCGAAGGAGGGGCGAGAGTCGTTCCTCGAGAAGCGCGCCCCCGACTGGTCGGGCGTCCCCTGGTTCTACTGAGACGCCGATCGTGCCGTCGCGAACCGTGAGACGGTTACCTCATGGACCACGTCGCGGCGATCGAGGCGTTGCAGAACTCCTGGATGCAGGGCTGGGTCGATCGCGACCGCGCCGTGCTGGATCAGATCCTCGCGCCGGGATTCTTGCTTCGTTCGATCACGACCGATGATCTCGTCGATCGCGCAACGTGGCTCGAGTCCGCGATCAACGGTCAGGTCCAGGGGACCTCGTTCGAATACACGCAGATGCGCGTGACCATCGACGGGGAGACAGCGGTGACCGATTCCTTGCTCGCGTTCGTCGGTACGATCGGCGGCAAGACCTGGTCGACATCCGCGTGGTGCACGGATGTGTGGTCTCGCCGCTCGGGCCACTGGCAGGTCGTCAAGCGCCACTCGAGCGCGGTGGTTGGCCGCGCAGGCGCCATGACCGCCTGACGCCGTCCTGGGGTCGGTGCGAAGGCCGCACACGTTAGCGCCGCGCGGGCGCTGCGCATCGTGGCTGACCGGCGGGGCCGGCCTTCGGTTGCTTGCGGTCTAGTTGTCGAGATCCTTCCTCAGCTTGGCGACGAGGGCGTCGCGCTGGATGTCCGGCTTGTCCTTGCTGTAGGCGGGGTCGACCGTGATCGTCAACCTGCTACCCGCGAGCCGGTAGCCGATCGTGCCGGCGCTCTTCGTGCAGCTGATCGCCGTCACCTGGCCGATCTTCCTCTTCACGACCTCGTTCTCCCTGCACGCGTAGACCGTGCCTTCGAACGCGGCGCTGCACAGCGTCGACACGTCACTCGGGTTGGAGTCGAGCTTGCCATCGAACTTGAACGTCAGGCTGTCGCTGTTGCCGCAGCTCGACGTGAACTCCGGCTTCCACGAATCGAGATCCGACTGGATCCGCTTCCGGAACTCGGATGCTTGCGCGAACGCGACGACGGAGACGGCGAGCACCGACGTGCCCATGATCAATTGAGCGATCCGCTTCATAGGAATCTCCTGGAGTTGAATAGGTCGTCGGTCCGGCTCAGCACTTGAGCTTCGAACGTTCCTCGACCGGGATGAAGAACTGGTACTTGCTGCTCGATTTGTAGGTCGTGCCGCCGCCGCACTTCACCGCCTGCGTCGTGCCGCGGCACATCTTCGTCCCGACGGGCGCGGTGCAGCTCACGCTGTGATCGATCGGGCTCTTGGTTCCATCGATCCACTCCGCACAGATGCCCAGCGCGGCGCGCGTCGCATCGGACTTGCGGTAGCGCGTGGTGGTCCAGTAGCCGCCGAGCTTTCTCGCTCCGCCGCCGAACAGCCGGTACACCTTCATCGGCTTGATCAGCTCGATCTTCTTCACGCTGCGAATCCCGCCGCTCTCGGGCGCGCTGCTCTGACAGCTCACCTCCGAGGTGGACTTCCATGGATCGGCGTACGCGGAGCCGGCGGCGCCCAGCGCGGCCACCCACATCACGAGGCGTTTGATGAACATGGGGTTCGTTGCCGCTAGTTGCGGTTGGCGGTTTCCGCGGCGAGCTTCATCTCGTCGGCGGCGAGGCGAAGCGCGTCCTTCGCGCGCCCGGCGTGGCCGCCGAGATCGAACTCGTTCGCGCGCTGTGCGGCTTCGACCTTCTCGAACGCCTTGATCGCGATCGGTCTGATCGGTGCCGTCGTCGTCATCGTGCTCGTGGCGGTGCCGTCGGCGCCCGAGGAGATACGGTCCGCGGATGCCGGGACGACCCAGGTGGTGGCCGTGAGCACCGACGCCTTCGTCCCGAGCGATGCCGAGGTCGACGCCGCGGTGGCTGTCGAACCGGGCCCGGTGGATGCGGGCGCTCCGCTCGATGCCGCTCCTCGCAAGGCGGCTCCTCCCACGCCACCGGCCGAGCAGCGGGTCGCGAGCAGCGATCCCGAGGTGACGTCGCGCTGGATCGGCAATCACAAGAACACCGCGAGCGCATTCGATGCGTGGGCTGCCACGTTTCCCGCGACCGCACGCGCGCTCTACGACGCGGACGCGAAGACGGGCGTTGGCCGCGATCTCGTGAGCTGGCTGCACACCGGCGAGGACACGACGGTCGAGGGCTACCTCGCGGTCAAGCCGCAGCGCGCGCTCGCCGCGCTGTTCGCACGCGATCCGATGGCGTTCGCCGAGCTCGCGGCGTGGGTCCACTCTCGGCCGAGGCACATCGGGGCGCTCGTTCGACGCGGCGGCGGCCTGCCCTGGTCGGGGCGGCCCTGACTCTTCACTTCAGACGGTGGCGCTGGAGGAGCTCGAGCAGGTGCGATCGATCCATCTGTGCCTGGCGTGCGGCGCGCGACACGTTGCCGCGCGCGCTCTCGATCAGCGCGGCGCAGTAGCGGAGCTCGAACTGCGACAGGATCTGGTGGCGTGCGGCCTTGTACTCGAGCCCCAGCAGCGGCGTGAACGGATCCGTCGGATCGGCGCGGCTCGTGTGCCGTTCGAGCGCGGGCGGCTCGCCCATCGCGAGCGTGGCCTCGATCAGGTTGCGGAGCTCGCGGACATTCCCCGGCCAGTGGTGCTGCCCGAGCGTCCGCATCGTCGATTCCGAGATCAACTCGGCCACGGGACCGGCGTGGCCCGCGTCGCGCAGGAACGATTCGACGAGCAGCTCGATATCCTCGGGGTGATCACGCAGTGGTGGGAGCGAGAGCGTGACGACGGCGAGCCGGTAGTAGAGGTCGAGTCGGAAGGCACCCGAGTTGACCTCCGAGCGCAGGTCGCGGTTGGTGGCGCTGACCACGCGAACATCGATCTCGATCTCGCTACGGCCACCGAGCCGGCGAAACCGTCGGCGTTCGAGAGCGCCCAGCAGGTTGGACTGCAGGGCCGTTGGCAGCTCGCCGATCTCGTCGAGAAACAGCGTCCCACCATCGGCGCGCTCGAACGCACCGATGTGCTGATGATCGGCGCCCGTGAATGCCCCGCGCTCGTGGCCGAACAGCTCGCTCGCGACCAGGGCCGGTGACATGGCCGCGCAATCGACCGCGACGAACGGCTTCGCGGAGCGCGGCCCCAGATCGTGCAGCCCGCGCGCGACGAGCTCCTTGCCGGTTCCGGACTCGCCGACCACGAGCACCGACACGTCGCTCTGCGCGGCGCGCTGGATCGAGGACATCAGGCGACGCATGACCGGGGTTCGGCCTCGCAGACCGCCCAGCGCGTCACTCGCATGGAGCTCGAGGGTCACGGGCTCGCCATCGGTCACGACGAGGCGCGTGCGTCCGAGCAGGATCGTGCCGCCCGCGGGAATCTCGCCGGTGCCGAGCAGCACGCCGTTGACCTGCGTGCCGTTGGTAGAGCCGCAGTCGACGACGCGGACGCCGGCACGCCCGCGCCCGAGCTCGAGGTGGTAGCGGGAGACCGTCTGGTCGGTGAGGACGAGATCATTGCCGTTGGCGGTCCCGATCGTGAACGTCTCGGCTCGCGCGTCGCCGGTCAGGCCGGCGTTCGGACCTTCGACGACCTCGACGCGCAACGCACGGAGTGGAATCCCGGCACGGCCGTGGGGAACGGTCGCATGCGGCTCGCTCATCGAGCTCACGGTAGCACGCGCGTCGCTACCCACCGTTGAACCCGGGGTCGCGGGGCGTCGCAGCGGCGTCGCAGTCGCAGCACCTCACCGTCGACGGCATGCGCCATCGCGCTTGTCACGGCGCGGATGCCCCCGCGAGTTGTGGCACGCTCGCTGCAGATTCGAGCTTGCCCTTGACCCTCGGTGACCTACTCGCGCGTCCGTTCCGGCCGTTCTTCGTCGCCTTGGTTCCGGATCGGAACGTCGGCCCGGAGGTCGTCGCGAGTCGCTATGGGTGGCCTCTGATCTGCGTGGTCCTGTGCGCGTGCGTGGCGGCCTTCGCTCTCGGTACCCGCCTCGATGTCGGGCCCGAGGTTCGTGCCGATGACGCCGGCGTCGCCGCGACGACCGCGTCGAACGGCAAGCCGAAGCCGGCCGAGATCAAGACCGATCGCGAGATCGACGAGGACATCGCGCAGCGCACGTCGGTCGCTCGCGTGAAGCTCGGACTCGACGCCGCCCTGGTGACGCCGTTTCGCGTGCTCGCGCTCGGCCTGGCGATCCTCTTGCTCGGTCGGTTTATCGGCGGAACGCCGACGATGCCGCGCGCGCTGACCGCCGCGGCCCTGGCATCGGTGCCCCAGGCGGTGCGCTCGCTGGTGACCGCGGCCGTCGCATGGCACCAGCCGAGCGTGGTTCCCGCCGAGATGGGCTCGCTCGTGCGATTCCCGACCGTCATCGGGGACGGGCACCCGGTCC
>JBBRED010000274.1:0-11706 GCA_038203335.1 Haliangiales bacterium
GCGGAACCTGACCCCGCGCTTGACCGCGAATGCCGCAGCACGCCGGCGTTCGTACGGTTCCCAAGGATCGTCCACGGATGCCTGCATCTCGGTGATCGGCAGCCAGCCGTTGTGCTCCACGACCTCGATCAGCGCCTCGCAGGCTGAGCGGAGCAGCTTCGGAATGTCGTATGCGACCGCTCCAAGGTCGAGCTGGCGCCGTTCGTAAGGAATCATGGTGCGTCAACCTTGAGGCCCATGGCCTCGTGGATGCCATGGTGACGCGGCGGCGCTGTTCTTCGAGGCCGGCGATCTTGCCGCCCTTGTCGAGCTCCTTCGCCTTCAGTAGTCGGCGAGCGCGAGATCGAGCATGCCGGCGGCGTAGCGCGCGCAGCCTTGTTCCGGTACTCGACCGCGCGCTTGCTGGCGCCGACGCATCCTGTCGCGAAGGTCGCGCCGAGCATCATCGTCATGATCGCGCCTACCCTCATGGATCGAAGCAACCTGTCGACGAATACGTGTTCGAGGGTTGGTGCGCTGCCATCACATCCTCGCGTGGTGTCGCGTCGAGACGGCATCACACGTCGCACCATCGTTGCCGTGTCGTCGTTTGCCGCTTACAACCGCATCGGCGCCAATACGTTGAAAATACAAAGAAAGCGTGGCCGCACTCCTGGCCGTGCCGCACCTTCGTCGAACGGACCCGATGGTCCATGAGGACTCAGACGATGAAGAAGCTCAGCACGATGCTCGCAATGATCTCGATCACGACGGCTCTCGGCATGGCTGGTTGCGGGAGCAACGGCAAGGACGAGAAGAAGGTCGATCCAGTCGCAAAGCCGACCGAGGAAGTGGCCAAGCCCACGGAAGCCAAGCCCGACGAGAAGAAGCCGCAGGAGGCAACGCCTGCCGCCGCGGGCGACCTGCCCGCCGAGTGCGCGGACTACAAGGCCGCGATCGACGCGCTCGCAACGTGCGAGAAGCTCCCGCAGGCAACGCGCGACGCGCTCAAGCAGTCGTTCGAGCAGACCTCGACCGCGTGGGCGAGCTTGCCCGCCGAGGGCAAGGCCGCGCTCGGCACCGCCTGCAAGTCGGCCGCAGACGCCGTCAAGCAGTCCGCGGCCGCGTGTAAGTAGCGGCTACGGGCACTCGACGGAGATCGCGAGCGAGTTGTTGTCCTCGCGGCACTCGAGGTTGGTGCCGGTGGAGTCACCGCGATCGTCGACGACCACCAGGCCGTCGCCGGTCGGCCCCGTCCACGCGCAGCTCGCGGTCGTGCAGATGCCCGGGAAGATGCGCTCCGTGGTGGTTGCCACACAGCGCAGCTCGGGTGGATTGCCGGTCGCGTAGATGGCGATCGGGATCCCCACGCCCACCGGCTCGGTGCCGCGGTTGCACACTTCCGCGGTGACCGTGGGACCTCCCGTGCCGCACTCGACCTTCGCCCGCTTGACGGTGAGGTCGGGTACGGCGCCGGCGGTCACGCCCTCGCCCGGCGCGTTCTGACGGAAGTTGTTGAGCCCGGGCTGCTTCCAGTTCTGCAGCCACTGGCTGGTGCGCGGGACCTTGCCGGTCCCGTCGATGTTCGTCACGGAGTACGCGTGCTGGTTCCAGATCGACCGCGTGTTGACCCAGCGGTCGACCGTGTCGGCGAGCACGCGCACGCCGGCGGCGGCCGCACCCGTGGGATGCGACGCGCGGCAGACCTTGCCGCCCGCGGCCGGACCCGCCTCCGGATCGCGACAGACAAAGCCGTCGCCACCGCAGTCGGCATCCCCGGCGCAGCGACAGCGACCGAGCGGATCGGCGACCGCATCGCGCTTGCACGGTGCGGCGCTCGGGCAATCGGAGTCATCGAAGCACTGCACGCCATCGAAGATCGGATCGAGCGTGGGACACGTGACGCTGCAGTTCGCGTTCGACGTGGTCACGATCTCGGCGTTGAAGTCGGCGTCGGTGTCGACGACGAGCGGATTCTCGTACCAGGTGCACGACGTGCGGTAGCGCGAGTACAGCACCTTGCCCGAGATGCCGTCGTAGACGCGCGTGAAACACTCGTCGCCGTAGACCACCTCGGCCCGGCCATCACCATCGAAGTCGAACACGCTGGAGCCCGTGGTGTTGGACGAGTAGTCCTGTGACTGCTGCACCCACGCGATGCCGTCGGTGCGCAGCGACGGGCACGTGGCCGCCGTCGGTGTTCCGCGGCAGTCGGGATCGAACACGTGGTACGCGCTCGCGCCCGCGGAGGCGAACTCGACGCGACCATCGCCATCGAAGTCCGCGATCGTCGGCGGTCCACCGATGCCGATCTGTGGCACGCCGGCAACCGAGGCGAGCGCGACGAGGCTCGCACTGAACACCTCGCGTCCGTAGATGTTGTAGACCTTCGCGACGCCGGCCGCGGGGCTCGCCGTGTTGTAGATGACCGCGATCTCCGCGACGCCATCGAGCGTCGCGCGGTCATCGGCGCCGGTCTGCGGGAACGTGCCGAAGTCCGCGACCGCGACGTGACCGTTGACGCCGGGCAGCGCGCGCTTCGGCGTCCAGTGCCGGCCGACCTTGTCCCAGCCGTAGATCTCGCTGCCCGCGATGAGATCCGGCGCACCGTCGTTGGAGACGTCGGCGATCACGGGGATGTAGCCGACGCCGACCGAGTCCACGTTCCCTGCGATCGACTCGTCGATCGTGTTGCCCTGCGCGTCGTACACCGCGCCGTAGAAGATGATCTCGGGGATGCCGTCGTCGTCGAGGTCGTGGACGCTCGGGCCGGCCCAGTCGCAGAGGTCGTCGGCGAACCGCGACGAGGTCTGCCACAGCACCTCCCAGCCGGTGGGCTTCAACGTGAACGCGACGAGGCCGCCGATCGTGCGCGCCGCGATGATCTCCGGCGTGCCGTCGATGCCGCCGATGTCCGCGATCGCGACGCTCGCCGAGGCGATCACGCTCGGGCTCGAGAGGGTCGCCTGCTGAGCACAGGTGCGGCCATCGATCACGCGGATGACACCGAAGTACTGCGTGGGCGCGGTGCCGATACACGACTCGCCGCCGCCATCGGTGAAGTTGTACGAGGTGAACACGATCGAGGGCACCGAGAACTCGCCCTGCTTGTAGAACGTGCCGACCATCGGCGTGGCGAGCACGTTGACGTGGGCGGGGAACGCATCGCCCGCCGGGGGCGCGATCCACTCGCACTGTGCCGCGGGGAAGAACACGCCCGGCACCGGATCGCGCTTGCACGCCGGATCGCTACCGCTGCCCGGTCCCACGCCCCACGGGATGCACTCGCCGTGCGTCGTATCGCAGTACGTGTCGCCCTTGCAGTCCGCGCTCGTCGAGCACGGCTGCGGCTCGGGGACGCAGCTGTCGTAGCGACAGACCTCGCTCGACGCGCACGGGGCTGGCGGCGTGCACGGCTCGGCGTCGGGGCCGTTGTTGATCTTGCTGTTGCAGTCGCACGCGGGTGCGAGCCCGCACGCGACGATGATGACGAGTCCGCCGAGCCAGCGCATCCGTCGATGGTACTGCGCCCGCACCGGAACCGGGGGGGCTACATGCAGCCGCGGGCGAGCGAGTTCTTCTTGCACTCCTCGGAGATGTTGACCTTCTCGACGCGCTTGAGCCTCTTGATCCGAGCGTCCTCGATGGCCCGCTGCCGCTGGATCTCGGCCTCCTGCGCGCGCAGCTTGTCGAGGTTCTGCTTCGCGGCGAGCCGGGCGGCGGCGTCGTTCGCGGCGAGCACCTGATCCATTGCGCGGTCGACCTTGGTGCTCAGCTCCGCGAGCTGGACGTCCATCTCGTTCATCCTGGCGATCGCGTTGTCGCGCTGCTCGTTCGCGTCGGCGAGCCCCTGCTTTGCGATCGCCTCCTGCGCGTTCGCTGCCTGCGCCTGCTGATAGCGATCCACGCCGAACCAGGTCAGCGCGCCGGCGGCGAGCACCGCACCGATCGTGACGGCCACCATCCAGGTCGGCCGCTTCTTCGCGACCTCCTGGCGCCGGAGATCGAGCTCCTGCGCCGTGCGCTCCTGCTCGAGCGCCGCCGCGAGCCGGGCCCGCTCCGCGGCCTCGATGCCCTCGACGTGCATGCGCGCGGCGCGCTCCGCCTGCTCGCGCTCGCGGGCGATGCGGATGTCCTCGGCGCGCTCGGCGGCGAGCTTCGCCTCGGCCTCCGCCTTCACGCGCTGCTCGGCCTCGACGAGCGCGCGCTTGCGCCCCTCGACCTCGGCCGTGATGGCCGCGCGCTCCGCCTCGATACGCTCTTGCTCGATCGCGCGGAGCTCCGCGAGCGAGGTCATCAGCGAACCCTCAAACCGTGGCTGCATGAGCGAGAAGACACGGCGTCACTCGCTCGATTGCATCGCCGAAACGAACGAGGGCGACACCGGAGTGCCGCCCAAGGATCGACCCGCAGCGAGCGTCAGCTCAGGTGCAGCCCTTGGCCAGCGGGTTCGCCTCGCACTCCTTCGAGACCTTGAAGCCCTTCTTGCGCTCGGCGCGTGCGGCGGCCGCCTTCGCCTCGGCGATGCGCTGCTCCATCTCGTACTTCTCCTTGCGGAGCGCCTCGAGCTTGCCCTTCGCAGCAGAGCGGTCGGCATCGGTCTGCGCGGCGACAACTCCGTCGACCGCGGACCCGAGCTTCTTGTCGAGATCCTCGAGGTCGCGGGCAAGCCGCTCGACCTTGTCCTGCGCCTCGGCAGCGGCCTTGACCGCCACGTCGCGCTCGACCTGGGCGGCCTTCTCGGCCTCCTTCGATGCGTCGGACTCCTTCATGCGCTGGATGGCGAAGAACACCAGGCCGACCGCGGCGACGAGCGCGATGCCGGTGACGACGAGCATCCACGTGGGGCGCTTCTTGGCGACCTCGGCGCGGCGTAGCTCCATCTCCTGCTGGAGACGCTGCTGTTCGAGCGCGGCCTGCTGGCGCTGGCGCTCGGCGGTCTCACGCGCCGTCTCGATCTGGAGCTGGGCGTCGCGCTCGGAGCGGATGCGAGCATCCTCCGCATCGCGGCTCGCCTTCTCCTGGGCTTCCTTCGCCATGCGGCGCTCCTCCTCGGCGGAGCGAACGGCATGCTCTTCTTCCTGGACTCGGTTCTCCTCGATCTGCCGGAGCTCCCGCAGAGAGAACAACACCGAATTTTCACGCTTCTCGGACTGGGCCATGGAACGTCCTTCGTACGGGGGGGTCACCACCCGGACCCATCGATCATTATCACGCAGGATCTCCCACGGCAACGCGATGTTGTGCCTGGCAACTCGTTGGGATACACCCCGCGTTCTCGATGGGCTATGTCGATCTCCACAGCCACGTGTTGTACGGCTTGGATGACGGCGCTCCGGACCAGTCCACGGCAGTTGCGATGCTCGATGGGCTGGCGGCTCTGGGGATCACCGAGCAATGCGTCACCCCGCATCAGAAGGCCGCTCAGTACATGCCGGCCTGGGACCGGATCGAGCAAACCCTCGCGCAGCTCGAGACGGTCCGAAGGCCGTCCCACCCCACCTTGCGGCTCGGGGCGGAGAACATGTGGGATGATGTGTTCTACCAGCGCTCGACCGAGGACACGATCCCGCACTACCGGGGGACCAGCGCGTTCCTGGTCGAGATCCCACCATCGGTCATGCCCGTGGGGATGGCCGATCGGCTATTCAAGTTTCGGATGGCCGGCAAGCTCCCCGTGCTCGCGCACCCGGAGCGCTATCACGCGCTCTGGGACAACGATGATCTCGCACGCACGCTGCGGCTGTCGTGCGCGTTCGTGGTCGACCTCGGCGCGGTCGCCGGGTTTCATGGCAAGCGCGAGACCAAGGCCGCGCGGCACCTGCTCGAGTGCGGGCTCGCCACCGCCGTCGCGACCGATGCGCACCAGCTCGGTGACCTCCAGCAGGCCGCGGCCGGGCTCGCCTGGATCGACAAGAAGCTCGGCCACGCCGCGGTCACCCGGCTGTTCGATCACGCGCCGAATGCGATCCTCGCGGGCGACCTCCCGGACTGAGTCATGAAGCTCGCGATCAACCTCGCTCTCTCGCTCGGCATGCTCGCGCTGTGCCTGTGGCTCGTGTGGCCGGGATCCAGCGAGCGCCACGAGCTCGCGGCCGCGTTCCAGCGCCTCGAGTGGAGCTCGTTCGGTCCGTACCTCGCGGCGTACCTCGGCCTCCAGCTGATCGTGCACCTGTGTCGCTCGCTCCGCTGGAACCACCTGCTCGCCCCGCTCGGCGTGAAGGTGCCCGCCGGCCCGCTGCTCGCGATCTCGAGCGTCGGCTTCATGATGATCCTCGCGCTGCCCGCGCGCCTCGGCGAGTTCGTGCGGCCCGGTCTGCTTCGGCGGCGCGGCATCTCCGCATCGGCGGCGCTCGGCACGGTTGCGGTCGAGCGCATCGTCGACGGCCTGTTGATCTCGCTGCTCGTGTTCGGGACGTTCTTCGCGCAGCGCGGGCCCGATGCGCCGGGCTGGATGATGCCCACCGCGTACACCGCGCTCGGCGTGTTCTCCGGCGCGCTCGTGTTCCTTCTGTTCGCGATGTGGCGGCCCGAGCAGACGGTCTCGTGGTGCCTGAAGATGTCGCTGTTGCCGCGGTTCTTCCCGCGCGCCGCCCGCCTGATCGAGCTGCGCGTGCTCGACATGATCCGCGGCTTCGGCGCGCTCAAGAACGGCAAGCAGATGTCGCTGTTCCTCGTGTGGAGCCTCATCTACTGGACGGCGAACGGGCTCGGCGTGTACCTGCTCGCGCGCGCGTTCGGTCTCGACCTCTCGCTGGTTGGCGGCTTCGCGGTGATGGGCCTGGTCGGCGTGGGCATCTCGCTGCCGAACTCGCCGGGCCTGGTCGGTCAGTTCCAGTGGTTCACGCTGCTCGGGCTCTCGCTGTACCTGCCCGGCGTCATGGACAAGACCACCGACCTGCACGCCACGGCGCTCGCGTACGCGATCACGCAGCACCTTCTTCAAGTCTCCTGGTACGTCGGCATGGGCCTGCTCGGGATCCTGACCCCGTGGGTGTCGTGGGCGGATCTGCGGCGCCAGCCGCGCGACCTGTCGCCGCCGCCCGAGGTCCCCGAGGCGATCGTCGTCGGAGACGGCAAGAAACTGGCCCGCACGGGCACCGGCGGCGACGATTCGTCCGATGCGCCGGCCCCTGGCTAGCCTGCTGTTCGTCGCGGCCCTGTCCACGTCTGCGTTCGCGCGCTCCGAGAAGACGCTCGCGTACACGCGCGATGGCGTGTGGCCCGCCACGGTGCGGTTCCTCGTCGTCGACGAGCACGTGAAGGTGACCGACAAGGATCCCGATGCCGGCTACGTGCTGTTCGAGCTCAAGGACGAGGGGCACACGTTCCGCGGCTCGCTCGAGGTGATGACGGTGATCCGCGACAAGCGGACCAGCGTGCGGTTCGTCCTCCAGATCGAGGATCGTCCCGACTGGATGGAGGTCGCGATGCTGAACCGGCTCGAGCGCAAGCTGCGCTCCGAGCTCGGCTCGCCCTCCCCGGCTCCGAGCGATCCGAAGGAGCCGCCACCGAAAGATTCGCAGAAGGACCCGCCCAAGCCCGACGAGGGCGGACCTCCGATCTCGAAGACGCCGTAGCTACGCGCGACGGCGCGTTGGGCTAGGCTACCGGCCATGGCCGTCGTCGATCTTCGCTCCGATACCGTGACCCGTCCGACGAAGGCGATGCGCCAGGCGATGGCCGACGCCGAGGTCGGTGATGACGTCTACGGCGAGGACCCCACGGTCAAGGCGCTCGAGACGCGGGTGGCGGCGCTGATCGGCACCGAGGCCGCGCTGTTCGTGCCGAGCGGAACGATGGCCAACCAGATCGCGATCAAGGCGCACACGCAGCCGGGCGACGAGATCCTCATTGGCAAGGACGCGCACGTCTGGCGCCACGAGTCCGGTGCGCTCGCCGCGCTCGCCGGCGTGCAGACCCTCGCGATGCCCGACCATCGGTTCACCGCCGCGGAGGTCAAGGCCGCGTTCAAGTCCGCCGACGACCCGTACACCTCACCGACCCGGGTGGTCACCGTCGAGAACACGCACAACATGGGCGGCGGCATCGTGTGGAACCGCGCGCAGCTCGCCGAGGTCACGCACCAGGCGCACGCGCTCGGCCTCGTCACGCACCTCGATGGCGCGCGGCTGTGGAACGCCGCCGTTGCCAGCGGCGCCACCGAGCAGGAGCTCGCCGCGGGCTTCGATTCGGTCAGCGTGTGCCTGTCGAAGGGCCTCGGCGCACCGGTCGGCTCGCTGGTGTGCGGCACCCGTGACTTCATCAAGCGCTGTCACCGGCTCCGTAAGATGCGCGGCGGCGGCATGCGGCAGGTGGGCATCCTCGCCGCCGGTGGGCTCTACGCCATCGAGCATCACCGGGGGCGGCTCGGCGAAGATCACGCGAACGCGAAGGCAATGGCCGAGGCGCTCGCGGGGGCGAAGAACCTCGCCGTGGATGTCTCGATGGTACACACGAACATCGTGATGATCGATGTTCTCCACGGCGCCGCGGAGGCCGTGATCCGGGTCGCGCGCGAGGACGGCGTGTATCTCGGCACCGCCGGCGCGCACCGCATTCGCGCAGTCACGCACCTCGATGTCGATCGCGAGGGCGTGCTCCGTGCGGCGAAGGTCATCGCCGAGATCGCGGCCACGCTGGCCTGAATGCGCAGCCTGCTCGTCCTCGTGGCCGCGTGCTCTGCCCCGGCGACGCCTTCGGAGCTGAGCACCGCCGAGCGCCGCGCGGATAGCGGTGACACCGACGGCGCGATCGCCGCGTATCGCGAGGCGCAGGCGAAGTGCGGTGCGCTTCGCCCCCCGCGCCGCGCGAAGGCCACGTGCGCCGATGCGCTCCTCGGTGAGGGCGAGGTGCTCGCCCACGCGAATCGCACGCAGGAGGCGATCGACGCGTACCTCGCGATCCCCGCGCGGGTTCCCGACGACACCGCCACGAGCGCGACGGCCGTCGAGCGCGCCGGCGAGCTCCAGCTGAGCGCCGGCGCCACCGTGCCCGCGTGGACGGCCCTGTGGCGCGTGGTCACCGACTGGCCGGGCGAGCCCGCCGCCGTCGATGCGCTCCGCCGCCTGCTCGAGGACGGGCGCGGCCGCGATCCCCGCGCACTCGCCGAGCAGATGACGAAGCTCCTCGCCGCGCTCGGGCGCACGGCGGTCGCCGACAACCTCGTGTGGTCGCTCGCCGACCTCGCCGAGCACGAGCTGGCGGATCCCGCGGGCGCGCGCGCGCTCTACGATCGGATCCCGATCGAGTATCCAAGGAGCGGACTGCGCGACGACGCGCGGTGGAACGGCGCCCGGATCTCTCGCGCACTCGGCGATCCGGAGGGCGCGGTGAAGCGGCTGCGCGGTCTGGTCGAGACGCGCGAGGTCGCGTGGCTCTCCGGATCGTACTTCTCGATCTGGCTCGACGACGCGCAGCTCCTGCTCGGCCTCGTGCTGCGCGACGATCTGCACGATCTCCCCGGTGCGATCCACGCGTTCGAGAAGCTACCGAAGGACTACCCGGCCTCGATCCTGAAGGACGATGCGCTGTTCGAGCTCGCGGTCACGCAGAAGGCCGCTGGCGACCAGGACAAGGCGTGCGCGGCGATCGCGAAGCTCGTCAAGCAGTCGCCCGAGTCGAAGTACCGGGCGCGGCGAGCGGAGGTGGGGTGTGACTGAGCCGGCGATCACGCTGACCGGCGTGTACAAGCGCTACGAGCATCACACCGTGCTCGACGGGGTGACGCTCGAGCTCGCGGTCGGCGGGAAGCTCGGGTTGATCGGCCCGGCCGCCTCCGGCAAGAGCGTGATCGCGAAGCTCGTGTGCGGGCTCGAGGAGCCGGATCGCGGCGACATCCACGTGCTCGGGCACGACGTCGTGGGCAAGAGCGAGGTCCAGCTCGGCAAGCTGCGGCGACGGATCGGTATGCTGTTCCAGAACTACGCGCTGTTCGACTTCCTCTCGGTCGAGCGAAACGTCGCGTTCCCGCTCGAGCAACGCGGCGGCATCGATCCGGCGGTCATCGCCACGCGCGTCGCCGACCGCCTGCGCTCGGTGGGCCTCGCCGGTAGCGAGCGCAAGCTCACCTCGGAGCTCTCGGGTGGCATGAAGAAGCGCGTGGGCATCGCCCGCGCGACGGTGGCCGATGCCGAGCTCGTGATCTACGACGAGCCCACTGCCGGCCTCGATCCCGTGACCACGCAGAAGATCTACGACCTGCTCGCCGCGGATCAGAAGCGCACCAAGGCGACCGTGCTCGCGATCTCGAGCGACGTGACCGCGCTCGCCCAGTTCGTCGACGAGATCGCGTTCCTCTATCACGGCAAGATCATCTACCGCGGCCCGGCGGCGACCATCGCGGACGCGGATGATCCGCTGGTCCGTCAGTTCGTGCGCGGCGAGCTCGAAGGTCCGCTCGAGGACATGCCGCAGGCAGAGGTCTCGTGATCGGCGGGCGGGCGATCGAGCGCCTCGGCACGGGGGCGCTGCGCCTCACCCAGGACGTCGGCGGCATCATCGTGCTCACCGGGCAGGTGATCCGGGCGCTCGTGCCGCCGCGGATCGACCGGCGCGAGCTGATCAAGAACCTCTACAAGATGGGCAATCGATCGGTGCCGATCGTGGTGCTGACCGCGTTCTTTGCCGGCGGCCTGATGATGCTGCAGACCGGGCCGTTCGTGAAGAAGCTCGGCGCCACCTCGCTCGCGGGCTGGGGCGCCGGGTACGCGGTGCTCCGCGAGATCGGGCCGATCCTGATCGGCCTCATGTTCTCGGGCCGCGTCGGCGCGAACAACACCGCCGAGCTCTCGACCATGACCGTCACGGAGCAGCTCGATGGGCTGCGCGCGCTGGCCATCGATCCCGTTCGCTACCTCGTGGTGCCGCGCGTGATCTCGATGATCGTGATGCTGGTCGCGCTGACCATCCTCGGCGACTTGATCGCGCTGCTGGGCGCGAGCCTCGTCGGCCGCGGGATGCTCGGCATCGACTGGTCGACGATGTACCACTCGTTCGCCGACAACCTTCGCCCGTACGATTTCCTCCACGGCGTGTACAAGTCGATCGCCTTCGGCGGCGCGGTCGCCATGACGTCCTGCTATTTCGGCGTCACCGTGCGCGGCGGAGCCGTTGGTGTTGGCAAGGCGGTGAACTCCGCGGTCGTCGCCGCCGCCGTGTCGATCATGCTGCTCGACTTTCTCCTCACCTACCTGACCGGCTGACCATGAGCTTCGTCCGCAGACGCATCGAACGGATCGGGGCCGCGGCGCTCCTGGCCGGTCGCGTCGGCGTGGACCTCTGGCGCGTGTACGTGGGCACGGTGGCGGGCCTGTTCCGGCGCGGCAAGAACCGGCCCTCCGGCGAGCTCGCGCGTCAGATGCACGCGATCGGCAACCGCAGCCTGATCTTCATCGTCGTCACGCTCGGCTTCATCGGCATGGTGATGACCTACCAGGCGTGCCAGCAGCTCTCGCGCGTCACCGGCGACTACTCGCAGATCGGCCCGCAGTACCTGCGGCTGATCATCAGCGACTTCGGCCCGACGCTGACGGCGCTGATGCTCGCCACACGCGTCGGCGCCGGCATCGCCGCCGAGATCGGGTCAATGAAGGTCACCGAGCAGATCGATGCGCTGCGCATGAGCGGCGTGCTTCCGATCGACTATCTGATCGTCCCGCGATTCATCGCCTCCTTGATCATGACCCTGATGCTCTCCGTCCTGGGCGTGACCGTGATGTTCGCGGC
>JBBRED010000275.1:0-11697 GCA_038203335.1 Haliangiales bacterium
CCAGACGAAGTCGCCCGGCGCCACGCGCGACAGATCCGGTCCCGGATCGCCGAACCGCAGCCGGTAGCCGTCGGCGATCGGATCGACCGCGAAGATCGGGCCACCTTGCTCCTCGTGCTCGGGGCGCCCCCGATCGAACACCACGCCCATGCCGGCCTTCGGTACGAGGGGCGGCGAGGCGTGCGTGCGCTCCGGCGGCTCGGCGAGCGCACCACCGCCGGTGACGGGGCGCTGCTCCGCGGCGGGGACGACGAACACCATGTCGCGGTCCACCTTGATCACCTTGCCGAGCGGCAGGCCGCGGTGGCGCGGGAACCGGCCCTCGACGAGAGTCTGATGATCGGCGCCGCCGAGGAATCCAGCGGAGATGCCGCGGCTGTACGCGACGTGCAGCGCCGCGGGATCGAGCGGCACGTCGACGGGGAGCTCCGGCGCGGGGAGCCCGACGGCGAGTGCGGCGGCGCGCCGGTACTGCGCGACCGAGGTGGCGACATAGCTCGGGCCCTTGAGCCGGCCCTCGATCTTCAGCGACGCGACGCCGATCTCCGCGAGGGCGGGCACCGCCTCGAGGCCGACGAGATCCTTCGGCGACAGTAGATACTCGACCTCGCCGAGGTCGCGCGCATCGCCATCGACGACGAGCGAGTAGGGCAGGCGGCAGGCCTGCGCGCACTGGCCGCGATTCGCCGAACGTCCGCCCCAGGCCTCGCTCGACAGGCACTGACCGCTCCACGCCACGCACAGCGCGCCGTGGATGAACACCTCGAGCGGCACCGTGCATCCCGCGGCGTACGCGCGGATCTCGTCGACCGAGAGCTCGCGCGGCACCACCACGCGCGAGAGCCCGAGCGGCGCGAGCAGGCCCACGGCGAGCGGCGACGACGCGGTCATCTGGGTGGACGCGTGGACCTCGAGGTCGGTGCAGATCGCCTGCGCGAGCAGCGCGACCGCGGGATCCTGGACGATGATCGCATCGACGCCGGCGGCGGCGACCCGGCGGAGCAGCTCCTCGACGACGACGAGCTCGGGCTCGAAGACGAGCGTGTTCATCGTGACGTAGAGCCGGGCGCCGGAGCGGTGGACCCACGCGACCACCTCGGCGAGGCCGTCGCTCGGGAAGTTCACCGCGCGTGCGCGTGCGTTG
This sequence comes from Haliangiales bacterium, assembly GCA_038203335.1. GTDB lineage: Bacteria > Myxococcota_A > Polyangia > Haliangiales > Haliangiaceae > JABFXX01. Next base: position 1,145 of record JBBRED010000275.1, read on the forward strand.
AATCCGTCGTCGAGGCCGAGGTAAACGGCGTCCGCGCCTGCGGCGAGGGCGGCCGCGAGTGCGTCGCGGTCACCGGCAGGAGCCAGGATCTCGGGGCGGCGCATGGCGAGGCAACCTTCGTGGGCAGCGTTCCATACCACGTCCGCTCTGGGAATCCATCCTTACGTCGCACACTTGGAGCGTGTTCACCCCTTGCACTCCGGATCCCGACCTCTCTATAACGCCCCCTTCCGAAGCTCGACCCGGAAGGACCTACCCAGATGATGTCTTCTCTTTCATGGCTTGCAGAGACCGCCACCGCGGTCGCTGGTACGGCGGTTCGCCCCCGCAGTGAAGCCCAGCTGGTGCTGCCCGACTTCCATCAGGTGCACTTCCTGGGGACGACCGGCTGGAACATCCTGGCCCTCGGCCTGGTGGTCTGCGCCATCGGCCTGCTGTTCGGCCTGGTGAAGTACCAGAAGCTCCGGAACCTCCCCGCCCACAAGGCGATGATCGAGATCAGCGAGCTGATCTATTCGACGTGCAAGACGTACCTCATCACCCAGGCGAAGTTCATCGCCTGGCTGTGGGTGCTGATCGCCGCCGTCATCGTCGTGTACTTCGCGGCGCTCGAAGGCGTCCCGCTTCCGAAGGTCGCCGCGATCGCCGCGTTCAGCGTGGTCGGCATCCTCGGCTCGTCGCTGGTCGCCTTCTTCGGCATCCGCGTCAACAACTTCGCGAACTCGCGCGCGGCCTTCGCGGCGCTCCGCGGCAAGCCGTACCCGGTCTACGCGATTCCGATCGAGGCCGGCATGTCGATCGGCACGGTCCTCATCTCGCTCGAGCTGCTCCTCATGCTCGGCATCATGCTGTTCCTCCCGGGCGACTACGCGGGCCCGTGCTTCATCGGCTTCGCGGTCGGCGAGTCGCTCGGCGCAGCGGCCCTCCGCATCGCGGGCGGCATCTTCACGAAGATCGCCGACATCGGGTCGGACCTCATGAAGATCGTCTTCAACATCAAGGAAGACGATGCGCGTAACCCCGGCGTGATCGCGGACTGCACCGGTGACAACGCCGGCGACTCGGTCGGCCCCACCGCCGACGGCTTCGAGACCTACGGCGTCACCGGCGTCGCGCTCATCACCTTCATCCTCGTCGCGCTCCCGAACTCGGGCCTCAAGGGCTACCTGCCGAGCGGCGCCCCCGCTGACCCGGGTGGCTGGACGCAGACCGTCCTCCTCGTCTGGCTGTTCGGCATGCGCATCGTGATGATCCTCGCGTCCGTCGGCAGCTACCTCGTCAACGAGGCGATCACCAAGGCGCGCTACCAGAACGCCGACAAGATGGACTTCGAGCACCCGCTCACCGTCCTCGTCTGGCTGACCTCGCTCGTCTGCGTCGGCCTCACGTTCCTCGTCAGCTACTTCCTCATCGGCACCGGCGACTCGGCGCTGCCGTACGGTCTGTGGTGGAAGCTCTCGGCGATCATCTCGTGCGGCACGCTCGCCGGCGCGATCATCCCCGAGCTCGTGAAGGTGTTCACCTCGGTGAACTCCGGCCACGTTCGCGAGGTCGTCACGGCCTCGAAGGAAGGCGGCCCGTCGCTCAACATCCTCGCCGGCCTCACCGCCGGTAACTTCTCGGGATACTGGATGGGTCTCGTCATCGCGGGCCTCATGGGCATCGCGTACCTCATCTCGACCACGGCGGGTCTCCACGAGATCCTGTCGGGCACCAACGCGCTCGCCGGCATCCCGATGGGCGGCGGTGACCCGGCGGCGGCCTCGTTCGCGTACCACGCGGCCTCGGCCGTGTTCGCCTTCGGCCTCGTGGCCTTCGGCTTCCTCGGCATGGGTCCGGTCACCATCGCGGTCGACTCGTACGGCCCCGTGACGGATAACGCGCAGTCGGTGTTCGAGCTCTCGGTCATCGAGAGCCAGCCGGGCATCGAGGACGAGATCAAGAAGGACTTCGGCTTCACCCCGAACTTCCACAAGGCGAAGGAGCTCCTCGAGGAGAACGACGGCGCTGGCAACACGTTCAAGGCGACCGCCAAGCCCGTCCTCATCGGCACCGCCGTCGTCGGCGCGGCCACGATGATCTTCGCGCTCATCATGCTCGTCACCGATGGTCTCAAGTCCGAGGCCGTCGGCAACCTGTCGATGATTCACCCGCCGTTCCTCCTCGGCCTCATCTGCGGCGGCGCGATCATCTACTGGTTCACCGGCGCGTCGACCCAGGCGGTCTCGACCGGTGCGTACCGCGCGGTGGAGTTCATCAAGGCGAACATCAAGCTCGACGACTCGGTCACCAAGGCCTCCGTCGAGGACTCGAACAAGGTCGTCGAGATCTGCACGCTCTACGCGCAGAAGGGCATGAAGAACATCTTCATGGTCGTGTTCTTCACGACCCTGTCGTTCGCCTGCATCGACCCGTACTTCTTCATCGGCTACCTGATCTCGATGGCGCTGTTCGGCCTCTACCAGGCCATCTTCATGGCGAACGCCGGCGGCGCCTGGGACAACGCGAAGAAGATCGTCGAGACCGAGCTCCGCATGAAGAACACGCCGCTGCACGAGGCCACCATCGTTGGTGACACCGTTGGCGACCCCTTCAAGGACACCTCGTCCGTCGCGCTCAACCCGGTCATCAAGTTCACGACGCTGTTCGGCGTGCTCGCCGTCGGTCTCGCGCTGCAGCTCACCGAGAAGGCCGCCGGCCTCCACCACGACGGATCGCACGGCGCTCCTGAGCCGATGTACAACTACATCCGCTACGGCATCGCGGGCGTCTCGCTCGTGATCTCGATGTTCTTCGCGTGGCGCTCGTTCTACGCCATGCGCATCGGTGGCGAGGTCGCGGCCGCCGCGGCTTCGACCGCGGCGAAGCCGGAGCCGAAGAAGGAGACCAAGAAGGTCGAGGCCGAGGTGAAGAAGATCGAGGCCAAGGCGGAGAAGGAGACGGCCAAGGTCGAAGCGAAGGTCGAGAAGGAGTCGGCCGACGTGAAGGAGAAGGCCGCCGAGAAGGCCGAGAAGGAAGAGGCCAAGGCCGAGAAGGAAGAGGCCAAGGCCGACAAGGAAGACGCAAAGGCCGACAAGAAGGACTGATCGCCCTCGCGATCACTCACGGGCGGGGCGCTTCGGCGCCCCCTCGTCGTTTCGGCTCAGAAGAACAGCGCTTCGAACACCCCGCGTACCGCCGCCATCGTGCCGATGGTGAGCAACGCGACCGTTGCGATCGCGCGCGTCCGGAACCCCACTCCACAGGTCGCGTGCCGCATGGCCCTACCTCTTGCTGGTTTCAGGGATGGGATGCGGTGACTCGCCACGCGGTTGCGCGAGCGCGGCGGGAACCGCGAGCGCGATTCCGGCGAGCAGGACGTAGAGGATCGCGACCTTGCGCAGGTGCGCGCGCTCGACGCGGAGCAGGCCCGTGGGCGTCATCGATCGCTCCGGATGTCGTCGGCGGTGCCGAGCTCCTGATCCTCGCCGGCCGAGATGACGGTGATGGTGACGCCGGTGAGCGATCGGCAGCGAAACCGATAGTCGGTACCCCACGGGTCGCGGATGTCCTTGTGGTTCATCCACTCGTTCAGCACCTCGAGCTTCGCCGGGCACGTGTGCGTGGGATTTGCCGCCGACCACGACGGGTACGCCTCGAACGCGTACTTGTAGATCGTGGACCTTGCGATCTGTTGCTTGGTCTCGCCGCAGCACCTCATCCGCCCGGCGCGCATCTGAGACAACCCGCTGAGCACAACGACGGTCGCGAGCCCGACCGATGCCAAGAGGCCGAGGCCGTGCGCGCGGCGGTTGCTCTTGCCGAGCTCGTAGCCGCGGCGCTTGATCGCCGGCGCGAGCTTCATCGGTCGCTCCACAGATCGTCGCGCGTGCCACGGATGCCATCGGGACCGTCGGAGCCGACGGAGAGCCGCGAGCCGCCGCACGCGAAGTGGTACGCGTGGCCCCACGAGTCGACCTCGGTGCCCGACCCGAGGTACGGCGCGAGCTCCGCGATCGAGGTAGGGCAGGCGCGATCGGGATGGTCGGCGACCCAGCTCGGCCACGCACGCACCGCGAGGTCATGGGCAATGGTGCGGGAGAGCATGACGCCGGTCGCGCGGTGCGCGCAGCGAGCGCGTGCCTCGTGGCGCCGTTCGATCTCCGCCTGGCGGTCGTTGCCGTGGCGAACGTCGATGACGTGCACGATGGCGAACGACAGGGCGACGCCGGCGAACCCGGTGAGGGCGCCGACGAAGACATAGCGGGCGAGGCGAGGGGACGGACGGACAACGTACGGGCGCAGCGCGGGGTGCATGCCGGTACGCTCAGCAACGTGCGGACCATGCGTGAAGTGCACGCAAGTGCGCGATGCCTGGCGCGCCGATGGACAGCGCGACAAGCGGGTGTGAGGACCGCCCTGCCAAACCGGCACCGGCGTTCGTGCTAAGGACGGCCATGCCCGAGACGATCCGAGCCCCGCGCGGCACCACCTTGTCGTGCAAGGGGTGGCAGCAGGAGGCCGCGCTGCGGATGCTGATGAACAACCTCGATCCCGACGTGGCCGAGCGCCCCGAGGATCTCGTGGTCTACGGCGGCACGGGCAAGGCGGCGCGCAGCTGGGAGGACTTCCACGTGATCGTCCGCGAGCTGCGGCGGCTGGAGAACAACGAGACCTTGCTCGTGCAATCGGGACGCGCGGTCGGCGTGTTCAAGACGCACGAGGAAGCACCGCGCGTGTTGATCGCGAACTCGAACCTGGTCGGCAAGTGGGCGACCTGGGAGCACTTCCGCGAGCTCGAGAAGCGCGGCCTGATGATGTACGGGCAGATGACGGCGGGCTCGTGGATCTACATCGGCTCGCAGGGCATCGTGCAGGGCACGTTCGAGACGTTCGCCTCCGCCGCGAAGGTGCACTACGGACCCAACGCGGATCTCTCCGGCCGGTTCGTGCTGTCGGGCGGGCTCGGCGGCATGGGCGGCGCGCAGCCGCTCGCCGCGACGATGGCCGGCGCGGTGTTCCTCGGCATCGAGGTCGATGCCTCGCGCATCCAGCGCCGGCTCGACACCCGCTACCTCGACGAGCTCGCGCCCGATCTCGAGACCGCACTGCGCCGGGTCGAGGAGTGCAAGGCGAAGAAGGAAGCGCGCTCGATCGCGCTGGTCGCGAACGCGGCCGATGTCTACGCCGAGCTGGTGAAGCGCGGCGTCACGCCGGACCTCGTCACGGATCAGACGTCCGCTCACGATCCGCTCGTCGGCTACATCCCGCAGGGCATGTCGCTCGCAGAGGCGGCGGTGCTGCGCGGGAGGGATCCCGAGGACTACGTGCGACGGTCGCGCGCGTCGATGGCGGTGCAGGTGCAGGCGATGATCGCGATGCAGCGCGCCGGCTCGCACGTGTTCGACTACGGCAACAACATCCGGGCGCAGGCCGAGATCGCCGGCGTCACCGACGCGTTCGCATTCCCCGGCTTCGTACCCGCGTACATCCGCCCGCTGTTCTGCGAGGGCAAGGGCCCGTTCCGCTGGGCCGCGCTCTCCGGCGATCCGGACGACATCCGCGTCACCGACGAGGCCGTGCTCGACGAGATCAAGGACGATCCGATGCTGCACCGCTGGATGAAGCTCGCGCGCGAGAAGATCGCGTTCCAGGGACTTCCGGCGCGCATCTGCTGGCTCGGCTACGGCCAGCGTCACCGCGTGGGCCTGCGGTTCAACGAGCTGGTGCGCACCGGCAAGGTCAAGGCGCCGATCGTGATCGGCCGCGATCACCTCGATTGCGGTTCGGTCGCGTCGCCGAACCGCGAGACCGAGGGCATGAAGGACGGCACCGACGCCGTGGCCGACTGGGCGATCCTCAACGCGCTGGTCAACACCGCGAGCGGGGCGACCTGGGTCAGCTTCCACCACGGCGGCGGGGTGGGCATCGGGTACTCGCTGCACGCCGGCCAGGTGATCGTCGCCGATGGCACCGATCGCGCGGCGCGCTGCCTCGAGCGCGTGCTCACCGCGGATCCGGGCATGGGCGTGATCCGCCACGCGGATGCCGGCTACGACGAGGCGATCCAGACGGCCGAGGAGCGCGGCGTGGTCATCCCGCGCCGGCGCAAGGACTAGCGATGGGCGAGACCGGGCGCACCTGCAAGCCGATCGACAAGCGCGGCAAGCTCACCGACGAGCCGTTCGGCGTGCAGGTCGGGCGCGACAAGGTGTTGATCAAGTTCCGCGGCCGCATCGTGCGGACGATCACCGGAATCGATGCCGACGAGATCCGCGCCGCGGTCGCCGCCGGCGACGAGCCCGCGCTGCAGCTCCTGGTCGCGCGAAGGACCGGCAACTTCAAGCGCGGAAACGAGCGACGATGACCGCCGATCTGGTGATCCGCAACGCGCGCGTGCTGACCTGCGATCCGGCGCGGTTCGGGCTCGGCATGGTCGATCGCGGAGCGATCGCGATCCGCGGCGGGCTCGTCGAGTGGGTCGGTCCGGAGGCGGACCGCCCGGGCGCCACGCGTGTGGTCGATGCCGGAGGCCGGCTGGTCACCCCCGGCCTCGTCGATTGCCACACGCACGCGATCTTCGCCGGTGATCGCGCGAACGAGTTCGCGATGCGCGCCGCGGGCAAGAGCTATCTCGAGATCGCGAAGGCGGGTGGCGGCATCGGTGCCACGCTGGGGCCGACGCGCGCGGCCTCCGACGAGACGTTGCTCGAGCTGTTGCTCGGTCGCCTCGACGCCGCGCACGCCGCGGGGACCACGACGATCGAGGTCAAGAGCGGCTACGACCTCACTGTCGCCGGCGAGCTGCGCCTTCTCCGCTCTATCGCCGCCGCCGCGAAGCGTCCGGCCCCCCGCATCGTGCCCACGCTCCTCGTCCATCTGGTGCCCGCGGAGCGCACGGCGGATCGCAGTGCGTACATCGTGGAGCTGTGCGATCAGCTGATCCCCGCGGTCGCCAAGCACAGGCTCGCGACCTCGGTCGACATCTACTGCGACGAGGGCGCGTACACGCTCGCCGAGACCCGCTCGGTGCTCGGCGCGGCGAAGGCCGCGGGCCTGCCGGTGCGCGGGCACGCCGGTCAGTTCGTCGATCTCGGCGCGGCGGAGCTGCTCGCGGATCTCGGCGCGCTCTCCGCCGATCATCTCGAGCAGGTCAGCGACCGGGCGATCGAACAGCTCGCGGCCGCGGGCACGGTGGCCGTGATGCTGCCGGGTGCGTGCGTCCAGCTTCGGCTCCCGGTGCCGCCCGTGGAGAAGCTGCGCGCGGCGGGCGTGGCGATGGCGATCGCCACGGATCTCAATCCGGGATCCAGCTACTGCGAGGAGCTGCCGCTCCAGATGTGGCTCGCGACCACGCACTTCGGCATGACGGTCGAGGAGGCGTGGCTCGGCGTCACCCGTCACGCCGCGCAGGCGCTCGGCATCGCCAAGGGCGGCACGATCCAGCCCGGCGGCCGCGCGGACCTGGTGGTCTGGGGCTGCGATGACCCGGCCACCATCCCGTACCGCTACGGGGCCGCGACCTCCCTGATCGAGTCGGTCTTCGTGGGTGGGGTGCCCGGCAAGCGGTCCTGATTCCGGTTCCGAGAGGCCGAACGTACGATTGGGCCAACGAAAAATCGTTGGCGATCCCCATTACGGTTTTTTATCGATCCGGATGGGCCCAAGTTCCGTATACCTTTGGGACATGGGGACGCGGAACGACCGTGACCGGGCGACGCAGGAGCTGGACCGCGCCGAGCTTGGCCGTCTGGTGAAACAGACCGGGGAGCAAGCTGTGGTGCCGCAGGAACAGGACGAGGCCCCGTCCTCACCGCGCACGCAGACGCTCCACGATCCGATGACGATGGCGCTGCTCGCGGAAGTCGCGCGCAACTCGCGCACACAGGACTTCGATCCGGAGACGATGCCGATCGAGGGCGGCGCGCCGGTCGAGACCGAGGCCGAGGCCGAGCCCGTGCATCCTCACGTCAAACGACGCTGAGCGGCAGGGCGCGTTACGCGCTGATGCAAGCGAGGGGAGCGGCCGCGCGAGCGCCTTGGCGGTCCTCGGTCTCGGCTGTCATCGCATCAGTCGATCGCCGCGAGCAGCGAGCCATCGTCGATCATCTCGCGCACCGCGACGATGTCGGGCGACAGCGGCCGGTCGACCATCATCGCAGGCACCTTCGCGCGGATCACGTCGTGGGCCGCCTCGAGCAGCTTCGTGGTGCGCAGCGGGCGGCGCAGATCGAGGCCCTGCGCTGCGCACAGCAGCTCGATCGCGAGCACGGTACGAACGTGGTCGTGGATGATGGCGAGCTTGAGCGCGGCGGTCGCGCCCATCGACACGTGGTCCTCGCGACCGGCGCTCGAAGGGATCGAGTCCACGGACGCGGGATGTGCGAGCACCTTGTTCTCGGAGACCAGCGCCGCGGCGCTGACCTGCGCGATCATGAAGCCGGAGTTGAGGCCGGAGTCCGGGGCGAGGAACGGCGGGAGCCCGCTCGACAGGTGCGGGTTCACGAGCTGCTCGACGCGGCGCTCGGAGATGTTCGCGAGCTCGGCGACCGCGATCGCCGCGGCATCGAGGGCCATCGCGACGGGCTGGCCGTGGAAGTTGCCGCCGCTGATCATCTCGTCACCGTCGGGGCCATCGACGAACACCAGCGGGTTATCGGTCGAGCTTCCGACCTCGCGCTCGAGCACGGTGCGCGCGTACGCGATCAGGTCGCGGCTCGCACCGTGGACCTGCGGCATGCAGCGCAGCGAGTAGGGATCCTGGACCTTGCCGCAGTCCTTGTGCGACTCGGCGATCTCCGAGCCCGCGAGCAGCCGGCGAAGTACGGCGCCCACCGCGATCTGGCCCGGATGCGGGCGCGCGGCGATCACACGCTCGTCGAACGCGCGGATGGTGCCCTTCAGCGCCTCGAGCGACAGCGCGCCCGCGAGGTCGGCGATGCGGCAGGTGGCCTCGGCGTCGAGGATGGTCAATCCGCCGACCGCGGTCATGTGCTGCGTGCCGTTGAGGAGGGTCAGGCCTTCCTTGGCCTCGAGCACGAGGGCAGGGATGTTCGCGCGGGCGAGCGCCTCGGCGGCGGGAAGGGTCTCGCCGCGGTACTCCACGAAGCCCTCGCCGATCATGCCGAGGGCGAGGTGGGCGAGCGGGGCGAGATCTCCGGAGGCGCCGACGGAGCCGCGCGCGGGGATCACGGGGTGAACGCCGGCGGCGAGCAACTCGCACAGGCGCTCGCAACACAGCGTGCGGGCACCACTGCGCCCGGTGGCGAGCACGGCCGCGCGGAGCAACATCATCGCGCGCACGGACTCGCGGTCGAGCGGCTTGCCGACGCCTGCGGCATGAGAGCGCACCAGGTTCTGCTGGAGCTGCGCGACCTGGCTCGCGGAGATCCTTACCTCCGCGAGCGCACCGAAGCCGGTGTTGACGCCGTAGACGGCCGGCGCGGCATCGCCGCCGGCAACCACCTCGTCGACCACGCGCCGCGCGCGGTCCATGGCCGCGCGCGCGCCAGTGCCGATCTCGACGGCGCGACCGCCGCGAGCTACCTCGGCGAGTGCCTCCAAGGTCAGGGTGTCGTCACCGAGGCGAAACGCGCGCATGTGCGCGCCGTGTGTAGCGGGGCTTTCGGTAGCGGCGCAAGGCCTCGGGCTAAATCGTAAACACGTGGAATGACGGTGCGCTGCGTTGACACCTCATGGCCTGTTTAGCGATCCTAGTCTGACTTGGGGACACCACCCGAAGATGAGCCGGGCGCTGAGGGTAGCGTGCCGGAGCCCACCGCCAAGGTCCCGTCCGGTTCGTTGCTGAACCGTGTCTCGAATCTCGCGTCGCGGATCGACGCGATGATGGACGAGGAGGACGAGTCGGAGATCGGATCGACGACCGGCGAGATCTCGGTCGACCTGTCCGATGTCGTCGAAGAGGAAGCGCCGCTGCGGAAGCCGCCCCCGCCCCGCGCGGTGCCGGCGCTGCCGCCGCCGCCGATCCCGAACCGGCCGATCGTCGCGATTCCGCCGCGCCCGCCCGGCGCCGCGATGCGCGTGCCACCGCTCGGCGCCAAGCCCCCGATGATCCCGCGGTCGACCGGGCCGATGATCGCGCCCGCTCCGATCAGTGCGGTCGCGATTCCTCCGTCGGTGATCGTGCCGCCCGCGCGCGACGCGGACGATGACCCACCACCGGTCGCGATCGCCGAGCCCCGCACGCGCCCTCCGACGTCGCCTCCGCCGCGCCCCGTAGATCGCGTCGAGAAGATCGAGGACTACCATACGGCGGGCGCCGACTTGGCGTCGATGGCGGATGGCGCGGGCGTCGAGGTCGGCACGGACACGCCGAACATCGTCATCGATCAGCCGCTCGAGGCCAGCCTCGACTCGCCGACGGTGATCGATCGTGCCCTCGAGGAGGTCGGCGACGCGGGGAGCGAGAAACGCGCCGAGACCGTGGCCCGCGATCTCGAGCAGACCTCCGATCCGAACTCCGCCGCGTATCTGGCGTACGAGCTCGGCGAACTGTACGAGCGCCGGCTCGCCGACGAGGCGCGCGCGGTGAAGGCCTACGGACGATCGCTGAC
>JBBRED010000276.1:0-11649 GCA_038203335.1 Haliangiales bacterium
TGATCCTGATGGGCGGATCGGCCGAGAAGTCGATGGCGGGCGCCGCGGGTCAGGCACTGCTCGCCCACGAGCTCACGCACGTCGCGCAGGCGCAGCGGAACCAGGGCGGCGGTCTGTATCGCAAGTCCACCGAGGCGATGCCGTTCACCGAAGAGCACGAGGCGGAAGCAGAGCATCACGAGGCCGCGGTCGCGTCGGGCGACGGCGCCGCCAAGGGGGAGCCCGGAGGCGAGGGCGCGAAGAAGGGCGCCGCCGGCAAGAAGCTCGAAGAGGCGCTCGAGGAGGTCAAGGAGCGCGTCTACGACATGATGGCCGACGCCGCTCGGACGTTCTCGTACCGCAACGGCGCGCAGCGACGCCCATAGCGATTTCGGGGTATCTTCGTCGGGATGAGCGAACCAGCCGCCGACGCAGGCGTGGTCCAGTCTCGGGTCCAGCTCGAGCGGCTGGTGGCAGAGGATGATCTCGCGGGGCGCACCATCGCCGGCTTCGCCGCGCAGCACGTGCTGCTTCGCTCCATCGATCTCGACGGCGTGACCCTCGACAAGCTCGACCTGCGCAACGCCGACGGCGATGAGTCGCGGCTCGAACGCGCGACGTTGCAGCTCACGGATCTCCGTGCGTCGTCGTGGAAGGGCGCGCTGTGGCACCGCGTGACGGCCACGGACTGCGACATGACCGAGCTCGACATGACGGGCGCGCAGATGCTTCGCTGCACGATCGGACCGGTGCGGATGGCGCGGATCCGCCTGCACAAGGCCCGGATCCAGGGCACGACGTTCAAGGACTCCGAGCTGTACTCCGCGGACTTCGCGGGCGCGGTGCTCCTCAAGGTCGTGTTCGAGGGCTACGAGCACGCCACCGTGTCGCTGTCGCGCACCGACTGGTCCGGCGCTTCGCTGTTCGACGTCGACTTCAAGCGCGCGAACCTCTACGGCGCGAATCTGCGCGGAGCCGTGCTCGTGCGCTGCAACCTGCGCGGCGTCAACCTGTGCAGCGCGGACCTCACCGGGGCGCGCCTCGTCGGATGCGAGACCTCCGGCATCGATCTCGACGGAGCCACGTTCTAGGAGCCATATGCCGTCCCGCCCAGACATCCGCGACATCGCGAGCAACGTGAAGGAAGCGTTCGCCGACGCCGACCGAGAGACCCTGCTCGAGGTTCTGACCTTCGTGGTCAAGGAGTACGTCGTCGAGGGGCCGCCGCCGATGCTCGTGCACCAAGCGGAGACGCTGTCGGACCTGAAGGGCGCGTCGTTCGCCACGCTGATCACCGCGATGCAGACGCGGTTCGATTTCCCCGAGCTCGCGATGTTCGTCGTCGATGGCGAGACCGTGAGCGTACGCGTCGGTGGCGTCGTGCAGCCGCTGGTCGCGGCCCGCACGCCGCTCGCGGCGCCCCCGCTCCCGCAGGCCGGCGTGCGCGTCGTCGAGGCCACGATGCAGCAGCGCCGGCCGGCCGATGTCACCGCGACGGCACCGCAGGCGCCCAACACGCCCGCTCCACCACCGGTGCGCGGCATCTCGCTGCGCGGCCGCCCCACCGACGATGCCAGTGCACCCGCGCCCGCCGCGGCTGCTCAGGTCGCTCCCTCGGCTGCTCCGGCCGCGGCGCCCGAGAAGTCCGACAAGCCCGAGGCCGGCGGCGACGATGCCTCGGCGCGGTTCAGCCTGCTGGAGCTCGACTAGTGTCGTCGGTCGCGCGCCGCTACTACGAACGCGGCCGCACGTCGCTCGACAACGGTGACCTCGCGACGGCGGAGGAGTCGCTGCGCGCGGCGCTCGAGCTGACGCCGCAGTTCGGTAATGCGCGCGTGGCCTACGCGATCGCGATCGCGAGGTCCGGCGACGCACCACGCGCGGCGAGCGTCCTGCGCGCGGGCGTGGGCCGCGCGTCGTCGAAGATCTCGTCCGCGGCGATGTACGCCACGCTCGGCGACGTGCTGACGATGGGCGGCGACTTCTTCGGCGCCGAGGAAGCGTTCCAGATCGCCGGGCAGACCCCGGGCTTCGAGGCGCGGGTCGCCTCCGGGCTCGCGCGCGTCTATGCGCGGCTCGGTCGCTTCGCCGACATGGCCACGCAGCTCAAGCGTGCGGCCGCGGCCTCCGCGGCTGGCTAGCGCTGGATCGCCGCCGGCGAGATCCTCGTGCCGGTGACCACGCCGTGCACCCAGATCACGCCACCGCCACCACCGCCACCACCGCCGCCGCCCATGCCGGCGGTCTTCCCACCCTCCGCGGGCGTGACGAGCGCGAAGCCGTCGCCGCCGTCGCCGCCGCTCGTGCCGCCGCCACCATTGGCGGTGTCGTCGAAGTTGTTCGACTCGGTGCCATTGGTTCCCGATGCGGCTGTGCTCGCACCTTCACCGCCGCCGCCGCCGTTCGCGAACACGTCGTTCGCGATCGTGATCTCCGGCGCCTCGAGCACGATCATTCCGCCGGATCCGCCGCCGCCGCCGCCGCCATTTCCCGCCGTCCCTGCGGTCCCGCCCGCGCCGCTGACGCGGACGTCTTCGTTGATCAGGATCTTCACGCCCGCGTAGAGCGAGATGGCGCCGCCGCCGTTGCCTCCGTTGCCGCCCGCGCCCGCGCCCGCACCACCGGCGCAACCACCGCGCAGCGCCATCGGCGTCTGCGTGACGCCGGGCGTGCCGGCCGCTCCGCCGCCGGCCGCCGCGCCCCGGCCACCGGCGGCTCCACTGGTCCCGAAGCTGCCGCCGGCGCCACCGCCCGAGGTCGCCGCGGATGCGGCCGGTCCGGACGAACTGCACATGGTCGAGTTGGCGCCGGGGCCCAGGCGATTCGGTGTGCTGGTCGCCTCGAGCTTGTCGGAGACGGTCAGATTCGTGAGCGCCACGAGCACGAGCGGGCGCGTGCCGGAGACCGTGAGCGCACCGATGACGATCGAGTCCGCACCGATCGCGCAGACCGGTCCCGTGGAGCAGCGCTGATCGGCCCCGGTATCGAGCGTTCCGCTCAGCATCAGGGGACCGGCCGGAGCGACGGGAAAACACGCGTGGACCAGCGTCCCGTAGCAGACCCCCACATCCGCGGTCACGTCGCCCGTCACGCCGGCATCGCGCAGCGACAGGTCATCGATCCCGAGGATCGCGTTGCACCCGGTCATCGCGAGGGCGCTGGCCACGGCGATACCTACATGCCGCACACCGAAACCGTACCACGGTGATACCCTCGGTGCGTGAGCCGGCCGCGTAGGGCGTTGTTCGCGCTGATCGTCCTCGTGGGGGCCTCGCACGGCGCGCTGGCGCAGCCCGCGTCGCCTGCCGAGGCGGCGTTCGCGCGGGGCAAGGAGGCGCTGACCGTCGGCAGGTACGCCGAGGCCTGCGCCGCGTTCGAGGACAGCCAGCGCCTCGATCCGCAGCCGACGACGCAGTTCAACATCGCCCTGTGCGACGAGCAGCTCGGCAAGCTCGCCAGCGCGCTCGCGATCTACACGGAGCTGGTCGACCACGATGACACGCCGACGCGGCGCGCGAAGTCCGCCGATATGCTCGGTCAGCTCTCCGTGCGCGTACCACGGCTCGCGATCAAGGTCGCCGATCCGCGCCCCGGCATCGAGATCACGGTCAACGGGGTACGCGCGCTCGACTGGAGCAACCTCCCGATCGATCTCGGCACGAGCCACGTTGTCGCCCGTGCGCCGGGCGCGGCGGAGTGGAGCGGCGACGTCAGCGTGAAGTCCGAGGGCCAGCGCGTTGCGATGACGATCACGTTCGGCTCGGGCGAGGGCGCGCCGGTCATCGAGCGAACGGACCCGCCCGAGGAGCCTGCGCCGCTGATCGACGATTCGTCAGCGCTGTCATCGCGCAAGAAGCTCGGCCTCGTGATGATCGTCGGCGGCGGACTCGCGGTCGGCGCCGGCACCACGTTCGCGCTGCTCGCGCGGTCCGCGTGGCACGACGCGAAGGAGGTCTGCGGCGGCACCTCCTGCGCGACGCAGGCCCAGCTCGAAGCAGGGCAGGTGTTCGTCGATCGCGCCCGCGCGCGGGGCACGATCGCCACCGCGCTCGTGGTCGCTGGCGGTCTGGTCGCGGCGGGCGGCGTGATCGTGTGGATCACGGCGCCGAAGGCCGAGCGGACCATGGCCGTCGCGCCGACGGGCTCGGCGTCGTCGGTCGGGGTCGCCGTCCTCGGAACGTTCTAGTAGCCCTGCATCTGCTGCGGGTACTGATGCGCCGGAACCCACAGTGGATCGACGAACGTCTGCGTCAGCACGACGGTGATGTTGTCGGTGCCGCCGTTGTTGTTCGCGGCGCGGATCAGGTTCTCGGCGATCGCCTCGAGCGACTCGCCCGACGTCATGATCTCGCGGATCATCCAGTCGTCGACGAGGTCTGACAGGCCGTCGCAGCACAACAGAAAGACGTCGTTGTGCTCCGGGATCATCGTGTTGTGCTCGATCTCGACGCTCGCATCGAGACCGACGGCCCGGATGATCACGTTCGACGTCGCCGGGCCGAGCGTGCCGATCAGATCGGGGCGGTCCTGGTAGAGGTTGCGCAGCGAATGGTCGCGCGTGAGCTGCTGGAGCTGGCCGTGGCGCAGCAGGTACGCGCGGGAGTCGCCACAGTGGCAGAGGTGGACGCGGCCCTCGTCGAACCGCATCCCGACGGCGGTGGTGCCCATGCCGTGGCAGGCGTGGTCGGTGAGCGAGCGCTGGAACACCGCGGCGTTCGCGGCCTTCATCGCGGCGACCAGCTGGTCCTGACCGGGGGCGGGCGGCGGGTCACCGGTCTTCAGCGAGTGGACGATGGTGCGGATCGCGATGTCCGACGCGACCTGGCCGGAGGCGTGACCGCCCATGCCGTCGCACACGACGTACACGCCGAGGAAGTCGTCGTAGTACATCGCATCCTCGTTCTGGGTGCGCTGGGCGCCGACGTCAGTACGGCCCACCGCGCGCAGCAGGAAGCGCTCGACAGGTATGGGACGACCCTGATCCATCAGCGGGTTCCCTCGGGACGCACGCTCATCATTCGATCTACGGCCGGCTGCATGGAGACCTTCCTCACTCCGTCACCCGGCGGTTCGGCATGACGAGGGTCTTCGGCAGGTCGGCCCAGTTAACGTGAAGATCCGCGCGGACCTGCGCGAAGATCTTGCGCAGGGCGACCCCGGGCGGGTCCCCCAGGCTGGGCAGCTTCCACGAGGTGGCCATGGCCGTGCGGACCTCGACCACGGCGTCCACGGCGGACTCCGCGACCTCGTCACGCATCTCGAACTGCTTCTCGAACGTCTCCTCGGACCGATGGAGATCGCGGAGCAGCGCCTGCGGCGTCTGGTCCTTGAGCTCGTCCTCGATGTCCTGCGGGCGCTGGACCTCGCGGACCTCGTTGTTCGCGTACAGCCGCGCGAGGCCGGCGTCGTCGAACATCGGCATGTCGACGTCGAGTTTGACGTCGATCACCGGCTTGAACATGATCAGGTCCCACGCGTGGTGGTGGCGGTAGTCGAGCCCCGACAGCATCTCGTCGCTGACCGCCGCGATGGTCTCCGCGCGCTTCTTGTCGCGAGCTGCGTCCTCGGGCGAGGTCTGCTCCGCGGACTTGCCTTCGTCGGCAAGCTGCTCGAACGAGGGCACGCCGAACCAGCGCTGCAGCTCGGCCGCCGTCTTCTCGTCGACGATCTGCTCGAGCGATTTGCCCTGATCGCGCTCGAGAAGCTCCTTGACGGTCGGGTCAAGGGTCGGCTTGGGGGGCTGTTCGTCGTCGGGCGCCATGTCCGATCAGCTACTCGTCACTGGGTCTGCAACACGATGACGTAGGCGAGCACGCCGAGGCCGATGCCGATGATCATCGACATGATCCAGAACAGCGCGCTCGCGCCCTGCTGCGCGGCCTCGGTGCCGACCGGCTGCAACGGCTGGCCGGTGCGCGCGATCGACACCACGCCATCGCTCGGCATCAGCGCGATGGTCTTGTTCGCGCCGCTCTGCGGCTGCTGCATGCCGGGCTGCATTCCGGGCTGCATGCCAGGAGGCATTCCCGGCTGGCCCATGCCGGGCGGCATCATTCCGCCCTGCGGGATCTGCGGCGCCATTCCGGCGACGATCGTCTTCTGGTTCGGCGGCGCCTGGTTGTATCCGCCCTGCTGCAACCCGCTCTGCGGCTGCATCGGCTGCTGCATCGGCTGGCCACCGCCCGCGAACGGGCTGACCTGCGCCATCATCGTCTTCTGCTGGGGCGACGCCGCGGAGTAGCCCTGCGGTTGCTGATGCTGCATCGGCTGCTGCTGCTGCATGGGCTGCTGCTGCATGCCCTGGTTCATCGGCGGCTGCTGCGGCATCGACGCGCCCATCTGGCCCATGCCCGGCATCGGCGCCACGCCTCCCGCGACGACGGTCCTCGGCATGCCACCGGCGCCGATCGACATGCCGCCCTGCGTGAGCTCCGCGAACACCTGCTGGCAGTGCTGCATCATCTCGCCGGAGGACTGGTAGCGACGACCCGCGTCCTTCTCGAGCGCGCGCCGCACGATCTGCTGCACCTGGTACGGCACCGAGTCCGGCATCGGCGGGATCTGTGCCTGCAGGTGCATCTGGATCACGGTCATCGGGTTGTCGTCGTTGAACGGCACGTTGCCGGTCAGCATCTCGAACGCGAGGATGCCGAGCGCGTACAGATCGCTCCGCGCATCGAGCGGCAGACCGCGGCCCTGCTCCGGCGACATGTACTGTGGCGTTCCGAACACGACGCCGGCCTGCGTCTTCATGCGGTCACCCTCGAGGAGCTTCGCGACCGAGAAGTCGAGGAGCTTCACGAAGTCCGGCGAGCCCGCCATGTTCAGGAGGAACACGTTGTCGGGCTTGATGTCGCGGTGAATGATGCCGATCGAGTGCGCTTCGGCGAGCGACGCGCAGCACTGGATCAGGATCTTCACCACGCGCTGTGGCGCGAGTGGGCCCTTCGCCAGCGCGTCGCGAAGCGACATGCCGTCGAGGAACTCCATCGTCATGAACAGACGACCGTCGGAGGTCTGACCGAAGTCGAACATCCGGATCGTGTTCGGGTGCTGCAGGCGCGAGCACGCCTTGGCCTCGTTGTAGAACCGTTGCACCCACTGCGGGTCCGCGGCCATCTGCGCGTTCAGCATCTTCAATGCGATCACGCGATCGATCGAGATCTGGCGTGACTTGTAGACCACGCCCATGCCGCCCTCGCCGACGCGAGCCTGGATCTCGTAACGGCCGTCGATGACTTTTCCGACGAAGGGGTCTACTTGGCTCATGGAGGGCTGAACTTCACGCGGTCGTTGGCCTTGATCTGATCGGTGCTCAACTTGACCTTGCCGACGGTCACGCTCTTGTCGATACGGATGATCTGGACGTCGCCGCCCGAGAACGGCTGGTCGGTGTCGCCGCGGAGCACGGTGGCGCGCCAGCCCTTGGCGATGCCGGAGTTCGAACCGGCGCCGATCGTGATGATGGTGTCGGAGCCCTGGACCTCGTTCTTCAGCACGCGCGTGGTCACCGGATCGGCCTTCGCGTCGTCGCAGTTCGGGTTCAGCGGGTCCATCGCGGCGAGATTGCACTTCGGCCACATCGTCTTCTTGCACGACTTCACGCGGCGGTCCGGCGGGCTGGGGCAGGGCATCGTCGCCTGGCACGACGGGAGGTTCACGTCGGGCGGCGTCGGGCAGACGTTCGCGCACGGCGGCCAGCCCGCGGGCGCGCCCGCCTTCGGGCACACGTTGCGGCACGCCGGGTTCTTCGCGTCGAACTGGAACTCGTCGCACGGCACCTCGGGCTCGGGCACCGCGGCGAGCTTCGGCGGCTCGGGAATCTCGAGCTTGAGCGGATCGAACAGCGGACCTGCGGCCAGCTCCTTGAACTCGGCGGTCAGCTTGTACTTGCCGGCATCACCGCGACCGACCGCGTAGATGCGGACGAAGTACTTGCCCTTCGCGCCGTTGATGCTCGCCGTCTTGACGCGACCGCGGCTCTTCCGGGCCGTCTTCTTCGACGTGACGATCGGCGTGTTCCACTCGTCGAACACGTCGAACGCGAGCTGCAGGCCCGGGCGCGGCGGCGTCCATGCGAGCTTGAGATCGAGCGAGCCCCGCTGGTTCTCCGGGAGCTCGATCAACTTCCAGTCGACGCGGTCGCCGCCGGGATAGGTGACGATGCCGGAGGCCTTGGCCTCGCCGTTCTCGAAGGTCAGCGCCTTCGCGCCTTTGATCTTCCCGTCTTCACTAGTCGCGGAGTCCTGCGCCACGTTGTGCGCGCAGGTCGCGAAGACCATCAGGAGGCCGATTGGTAGCAATCGGCGCCCCACCGATTTCCCGAGCATGTTCGAAGTTTTACCGAATCGGCGCGGGGGCGCAAGAGCTACGGCGACAAGGTGACGTTGCCGCCACCGGCCTTGATCTGATCCGGCGTGGCCGAGACCGTGGCCTTGCACGTACGCTCGTTGCAATCCGAGAGCGTGAACACACCCTGAACTCCCGCCATCTTGCCCTTCCAGCCCGCGGCAACTTCCTGCGCGGTGCCGATTCCGAGGGTGACCTGCGTGCCACCGCCGACGACCGCGATGGCGATGACGCGGGCGCTCTTCGCCGCAGACGGCGGCGGGGTCTTGACGACGGCCGTGGTCGGGGTCCGCGGCGTCCCCCTCTTGATCTTGACGATCGCCGTGGTCGGCGCCTTGTATGACTTCGGGGTGTTGTTGTTGAGTGGTACCATCGGCAGCGGCGGCATGAACGCGACCTTCGTCGGGAAGTCGCTCTTCACCTCGGCGGCGGCGGTGCGCTTGAACGCGGCGCGGAGCACGAAGTCCGCGGTGTCCTTGCGGCCCTGCAGGTAGAGGTGCACCAGGTACTTACCCGGCGCGAGGTCATACAGCGTCTTGACCTTGTTGAGCTCGTGAGCGTCCTCGTCCTCGAGGTCGGACTTCGAGATCACACGGTAGCCCGGATCGAGGACCTCCATCGCGAGGTCGAAGTCCTCGTTGGTCTCTTCGCCCGGGGGCGTGATCTCGAGGCGTAGGTCGAGCTCGCCGTTGCTCGGGACGTCGATCGAGAACCACTTGGCGCGCTTGTACGCGCCGTAGTTGAGGTCACCCTCGACCTTGCCCTCTTGCTTCTCGGGATCGAGCGCGATCGACTTCGGCTTCTTCCACGGCTTGGCCTTGTCGGTCTTGTAACCGCTGTGGATCGGAATTTGAGGACCACCGCAGGCCCCGAGCACCACCAGTGCGAGGACGATTCGCCGCATGCGCAGACAGTAGCACGAGCTTGCTCGGTGACGCCTGCGGGGGCATACCCACAGCCGTGAAGCTCGCGGTTCTGCTCCTGGCGCTCGCCGCCTGCAAGACGGATGCGGCCGACGGCAGCGTCGATGGCCCCAAGGTGTTCGCGTCGATCTGCGCGAGCTGCCACGGCGAGCACGGAAAGCCGACCGATGCGATGGTCGCGCGGCTCAGCGTGCGCGATCTGACGTCCCCCGAGCTGCGGGCGCGGGTCACGCCCGAGCTGGTCGAGAGCCAGGTGCGGAAGGGCTCGGCGAACAAGCTGATGCCGGCGCTCGAAGGGGCGCTGACCGATGCGCAGATCAAGGCCGTCGCGGCATGGGTCGCGTCGCCCGCGTTCGTGAAGTAATCGCCGGGGACGCTCGCTTGCGCTTCGGTGCCTGGGCAAGCGCGCGTGGGCTTCGGTGCCCCCCGCGTCTCCTGTTAGAAAATCCCGGGGACGGAAGTCGCCGTCATCGAAGCACGCTGCTCGTCGATCACGTCGAGATCGTCGTCGACGTGCGCTTCCACAACATCGTCAGCGCCCAGTGCGCGCAGCGCCCAGATCGCGTGCACGCGCACGAGCGGCGACGTGTCGGTCAGCAGCGCGACCAGCGCCGGCACGGCCTCCAGCGAGCCGGTGTTGCCGAGCGCCACCGCGACGTTGCGCCGCAGGACCTCGCGCGGGATCCGGCGCAGCGCGGTGCGCTTCATGAACTGGCGGAGCTGGTTCGCCCCCTTCGCGGCGAGCGCGATGAGATCGGGGAGCGCGTGCTCGTGCGTGCGCGGGGAAAGCAGCGGATCGTGCGGCTCGCCGGCGCCGGCGTTGAACGGGCAGACCTCCTGGCATACGTCGCAGCCGAACACCCAGGTGCCGATCGAGGGGCGCAGCTCCCGCGGGATGATGCCGTGGTGCTCGATGGTCAGGTACGAGATACAGCGGCGCGCGTCGAGGAGGTACGCGTCGACGAACGCGTTGGTGGGGCACGCGTCGAGGCACGAGCGGCAGGTGCCGCAGCGCGGCTTCGGGACCGCCACCGGTGCGGTGGGCGCGAGGTCCGCGTCGACGAGCAGCTCGCCGAGCACGACGTAGCTACCGACGCCCGGGGCGATCAGCATCGTGTTCTTCGCGACGAAGCCAAGGCCGCCGCGCTCCGCCCACTCGCGCTCGAGCACGGGGGCCGAGTCGACGCACGGCCGGCTCGCGACCGGTCGGCCGAGGACCTGGGCGAGACGATCGGCGAGCGCGACCAGGCGATCCCGCATCACGAGGTGATAGTCCTCGCCGCGCGCGTAGCGAGCGATCCGCCCTCGAAGCAGGCGATCGGCGGGCACCGGATCGGCGCGGTCGTACGCGAGCGCGACGACGATCAGCGAGCGCGCCGAGCCGAGCAGGCTCATGAGATCGGCGCGCGGACCGATGTGCTCGGGTGTCGCGAGGTACGCCATCTCGCCGGCGTGCCCTCCGGCGAGCCAGCTCGTGTACAGCGCGTGGCGGCGCGGCGCCTCGATCGGCACGATGGCCGCGCGCACGAAGCCGAGCTCGCGGGCGAGGTCCGCGATCACGATTCGATCACGTCTCGTCAGCCGCGTTGCGCGGACCTTCGCGATCGTCGTCGGGCGGAGCGTCTGCGAACTGGATCGGGTCGTACGCGACCGTGCAGTCGCGCTCGCGCGGCTGTGGGTACTCCACGCGCGTGCCTCGATAGGTGGTGACGATCACGCGCTCCTCGTCGAGCGACTCGATGTAGCTCGGGATCAGCGGCACCTTGCCGTGGCCGCCCGGGGCGTCGAGCACGAGCATCGGCACGGCCATCGAATTCATCCAGCCGCGGAGCGAGCGGTAGAGCTCCATCGCGGTCTCGACGGGCGTGCGCAGGTGATCGGTGCCGATCACGGTGTCACCCTGGAACAGGTAGTACGGGCGCACGCGCGAGCGCAGCAGGCCGCGCATCAGCGCGCGCAGCGACTGCGTCGACGAGTTGATGCCGCGCAGGAGCACGGTCTGGTTGCCGACCGGGATGCCCGCATCCACGAGCCGCTCGCAGCCGGCGCGTGCCTCGGGGGTGAGCTCCTTCACGTGGTTGAAGTGCGTGTTGATGAACAGCGGGTGATGCCGGCGCAGCGCGGCCACCAGCTCGTCGTCGATGCGCATCGGGCACACGACCGGGAGCCGCGTGCCGATGCGGATGGTCTCGACGTGCGGGATCGCGCGGAGGCGACCGAGCAAGCTATCGAGCCGGCGCGTGGACAGCAAAAGCGGATCGCCGCCGGAGAGCAGCACGTCGCGGAGCCGCGGCGTGCGCGCGATGTACGCGAGGCCGGCATCGATATCCGACGTGGTCGGCGGCTCGTCACCACCGACGAGGCGGCGGCGATTGCAGTGACGGCAGTAGATGCCGCA
>JBBRED010000277.1:0-11535 GCA_038203335.1 Haliangiales bacterium
TCAAGAAGCGTGTTCCCGCGAGGGCATGCGGCGCTCGCACGACGAGCTCCACGCGCAACGCATGGGCGTGGGCTTCGCTCGGCACCAGAACGATCCGTGTCGGCAACGGGCCTCGGGCGTCCAACGCGATCACCGCCTCTACCCAGCTCGCGAGATCCGGAATCGACACGACGGTCGCCGTGATCGTGGCGGACGTTGGAGCCGTCACGAGGGTCTCCTCGGCAATGAGCCGTGGCACGACATGGTAGAGACAACGATCCTCACCTGACCCGATCCCAGGTTATCTCGCCCTCGCCGTCGGACCAGGGCAGAACCGCCACGGGTTGTCGCCCGACGACAATCAATCATGGTCGGATCCCAGCGCGCAGTGGTGTCCCAGCGGGCTGGTCGGGCCACCTCTCGGTGATGTCAGCCCGCCGTGGCAGGTTCTGCGTGGACGATCGTTGGAGCTGCTCACATGATGGCGTTCGATTTGTTGTTCCTGGAAGTCGCGAAGCGCGAGAGCCGAGCGATTCACATGGTCGATCGCGCCGGTCGCCAGCAGACGTTCCTATTCCGCGAGCACTACTGCACGGAGACCGGCTGCGACTGCCGCCGCGTGGTGCTCCAGGTCGAGTGGATCGAGGGCAAGCGCGTCGCTGCGACGATCAACTACGCGTTCGAACCATCGCGGCGGCGAGATGAGCCGAAGATGTTCCTCGATCCGCTCAACCCGCAGAGCGCAGCGTCAGACGATCTGCTCGTGGTGTTCAGCGAGATGCTCGAAAAGGACCGCGAGTATCGCGAACGCCTGGTCCGTCACTACGCGATGTGGAAACAGGTGGTCGACGATCCCGCCCACCCGGATCACCGCAAGGTCCGCGGCGCGGCGCACGACGATCCGACCTTTCGTCCTGCGTTCCCTTCCCGAAAGAGGCGATCCGCGCGAGCGCCTCGCCAGCAGTCCGCGTCGCAGGGGATCCAGCTGCTCGCCCGAACCAGCGCACGCACCGACAGCAAGGTCCAGCAGCGCTTCGGTCGCCTGATCAAGAAGGTCGATCAGCTGAAACAGCGCTTGCGCACGTGGCACGACGGACGGCCCGCGATCCATCGCGAGCTCGCTAACTACCTCGCGGTGACCGAAACCCACCAGCGCGTCGGCCATGATCTCGTCTGCCTGTTCGACCGCGTCTACCCCAACCCGATCTTCGCCAAGCCGGAGCGCAAGCAACTCGGCGCGCTGATCTGCGAACTCGCGAGGGATCTCCTCGCCGAGGGAGGTCACGAGGATCTCAAGCCGATCTACAACCGCCACAGCCGGACCGACTTCGACGCCGAGCGCGCGGCCGAGGATGCAGCTGGCGCGAGTGCGATGAAGTCGGTGCTGGAGGAGGTCTTCGAGATGGACCTCGGCGACGCCGACGTCAGCTCGATCGACGAGCTACGCGAACGCGCGGAGGCGCAGCTCCGCGCGCTCGACGATACACGCGAGGCGCGTCGCACGAGAGGCAAGAAGTCCGCGAAACAGCGGGCCAAGGAGGCCACGCGCGAAGACGAACACGCGAAGGTCGGTAAGGCGCTACAAGAGATCTATCGAAAGCTCGCGATCGCGCTGCATCCCGATCTCGAACAAGATCCCGACGAACGGAGTCGCAAGACCGTGCTCATGCAGCAGGTCAACGTCGCGTACGAGGCCAAGGATCTGCTCCAGCTCCTCGAGCTCCAGCTGCGGTTCGAGCAGGTCGATGCGACGAAGGTCGACACGATCGCCGAGGACCGCTTGCGGCACTACAACACGATCCTCGACGAACAGGCCAAGCAGCTTGAGCTGGAGCTTCACGAGGTCGAGCTCCCGTTTCGGCTGGAGCTCGCCGTGTCGCCCTCGGCACGCCTCTCGCCGCACCAGATCATCGGGCGGCTCCGCGCCGACACCGACGATCTGAAACAACGGGCCGCCATGCTCCGCCGCGATCTCGAGGCGTTTCAAGATGTCCGTCAGCTCAAGGTGTGGCTGAAGTCGTTCGCCGCTCCGCGCGCACGAGATCGCGACGGTCCCGGTTTGTTCGGATAGCCATCGCGATGTACGTTCGGCATCGAGATGGCTACCGATCTCGATCTCGGTGCTACGGAAGCGGATATGCCTGCTTGGACGCGCGAGCTCCTTCCTTGTCTGAGCGCGCGGCAGCGCCAGGCATTCGCCTTGCGTTCGACGGAGATGACCTTCGACGAAGTCGGCGACCGTCTCGGGATCTCGGGCAGTCGCGCATCGCAGCTCCACGCCGCTGCGGTCGACGTCCTGACCGCAGCGGCGCGACGCGGTGCACAGCTCACTCTGCACGCCCCGGCGATCGTCCAGCACCACCCACCGGATCGCGCAGCCGAGCGGTGCGTGGTCCCGGTCGAGCTCTTCGGGCTGCTCGATCTCTCGGTCGAGACGCTCGTGCTGGGCGCCCGCGCCCGTCAGGCTCTCGCGTTCGCGCGCATCGAGATCATCGGTGACCTCATCGCCAAGACCGAAAGCGAGCTGCTACGGATCCCTCGAATCGGCCGGATCACGCTCCGCGAGATCAAGAAGGCGCTCAACGCCGTCGGACTGCACCTCGGGATGTCGATGTACGTGGGGGTGATCAGCGCCGCGGACGTCGCTTCGAAGTGAGAGGGTTGGGATCACCGGGCACGAACGACCGAGACCGAAATGCCAGCCCCACCCGGGATCGTTGATGCGGACGTCATGCAAGCGCCAGAAAAGCGGCCTCGGGATCGGCAACAAATGCGGCGATACCAGCGTGATGGTCGCGAAGCATGCGCTCGATGACCGATGTCGAGCAGTTTCCGCGCCTGATCCAGATCACCTTCGGTGGGTGGCCGTACAAAAAGCTGCGCTGATGAAAGTCTCCATCCTTGGAGACGATCGTCAGCGCGTTCTGCTTCGCGTGCTCCCACACTGCGATGTCGTCGGCGCTGGCGAGCCCAAGGTCGCGAACGTGCACCGAATCCGGGTACAGATCAGCGAGCGCGCGTACGAGCCGCGAGGAGAGATTCTGGTCGAAGAGCAGCCTCACCCACCGGGCTCAGGCAGCGGGAATCGAAACGAGTCTGCGCTCCCGATCGGCGGCGAATGCAAGACATGCGCGAATGTCGTCGCGATTCAGGTCAGGAAAATCCGCGAGAATCTCCTCTTCGGACATACCGGACGCAAGGTACTCGAGCACGTCATACACGGTGATGCGCAGGCCGCGGATGCACGGTTTTCCCCCTCGCTTGCCAGGCTCGAGCGTGATCACCTGCCGATAGTCCATGCCGTCAGACTATGACCAGGGAAGCGATCGGTCAAGCAACCGCCTCTGGCGCCCTCTGGCGCCCTCTGGCGCCTGATCCATCCAAGTGCGACCGCGGCAACCGTCAAGAAGCGTGTTCCCGCGAGTGCATGCGGCGCTCGTGCGACGAGCTCCACGCGCAACGCATGGGCGTGGGCTTCGCTCGGTACCAGCACGAATCGTGTCGGCAATCGGCAACGGCCTCGGGCATCCAACGCGATCACCGCATCTGCCCAGCTCGCGAGATCCAGAATCGACACGACGGTCGCCGCGAACGTCGACGTCGTCATGAACTTACTTCTCTCGGAGATCGGTGGCGCCGAACAGTCCGAGACCGAAGTGAGATCCATATCCGATTGCGATCGGGCCTCGTACAGGCTCGTCGAAGATCAGACGGACAGCGAAGCCTGCATCGGTTGGCGGAGGTTTAGCAGGTGATCGACGGACACGGACAGCATGGCGTAGATGGCGGGTCTCGTCGTCCCAAGGCAGAATCTCGACCGTTGCGGTCGGCAGACCGCGAGACGCGAGCTCCTTCTGGATCTGACCATCAAGCGCGTTGCTGCCGCGAGCTTTCTGGTGACGCGGCAGAACCAACGGCGTGAAGCTCGTCCATGTGCGCGATCCCAGCCTCGACCCGAGCAGCGATGTGATCCCGGTGTCCAACGGAGCCGGCAACGCCCGCAGATCTTCGACGTCACCCTGCCCGGCCAGGGCTATCTGGAGCTCGCCAACGCCACCTTTCGTCCAGGTTCGCTTGAGACCACGAAGCGCTCGCTGCGCAAGAGGTCCGAGTCCCATTGGTGCGTGGACGACGATGTGATCGAGATGGCCATCGCCATCGAGATCGAGCGGCAGCAAATGGGCGTGCCGATGCCCGGTCAGTGGCGTTCCGCTCGCATCCCTGCCAGTCAACTCTGGACAGTCGATCCGCGATCCGCGCCCCGCCCGGGCGACGAGCGCGCGATGCAGCAACTCGGCTTGAGGTAGCGCGCGCCCACACAGGGGCAGCGCCGACCGATTCCCGCTCGGGGTTGTCAGCGCGAGAAGCATCGTCGTGACTGTGGCCGGAAGCCTGCGGACAGCTGGCGTTGGCGGCCCAACGGCGAGCGCGTCACTTCGACGCCAGTACAGAACTCGACGCGAGCCCGGCGGTTGGCTCCATCGGTGCTGTTGCCACCAGCCAGTGTCACGTTGGAGAGCGTCGACGACGTCCAATGGATAAGGCGCGATCGCGGCCGCGCGATCCTTCTCCAGCTTCTTAGCGACCTTCTTCGACCCTTCCGGCAGCGCGAAGGGTTCGAGCGCCTTCGCCACGCAGTGCTCCCGCCAATCCTTGTAGCTACCTGCCGATTCGGAGGCGAAGAGCGAGACCTGCTCCCATCCGTGCTCGCGATGATGGCCGTCAACATGCGGGAACGCGTCGGTGCCGATTGGCAACTCCACGTCGTCGCCGATCGATTCGGCTACAACCCAGCTCTCGCTACGGCCAAGGTATCCCAGGTGTCGCGCCAGTTCCGTGAAGAGCGCCCGCGCTTCTTCGTCGAGACTGCACTCCCAACGGACCGCGAGAGCTCCGTTACCGACGTCAGCCCACGCATCAAACACGAGCGTGGTCTTCTCCCTCCCTTTGTCGAAGACTCCGACCGGCATGAAATGCCGGCTGTGAGCGACGCTTGCAGAAGGCAGGCGATATCGCGGCAAGTTCTCAGCGAGCGTCTCGATCAGGCGCTTCCCAGCAGGAGGCACGTCGGTCCAACGCAGTGTTGAGTAGCCGCAGGCAATGAGTGCGCGGAGCAGGCGCCACGGGCTTGGTGGCCATTCAACGAGTCCTTCGTTGACATGATGGCCCCACGGGGTCGCGTGGTAGCGCCCCGCCGGAAAGTGGAGCAGTAGCGTTGGCATCGCTATTCCTCGCCGTCGACGCCATCCTCGTCGGTCTCGTCCTCTGCATCCGCGTCGGTACTCTCCTTCGCCTCGTCCTTACCCTTCTTCAAGTCGCCATCAAACTTCACGGTCGTGTGCATCATCAGCTCCTTGCACTCCGAGATCGCCGCAGGGAGCGCCTTCTCGAGGTCGTCGAGCTTGGGCAGTTGAAATTCAGGACGTGTCGCCACGATCGCATCGCGATTGACCACATCAAAGTCACACGCGGTACGGAGCCGCAGATCACCGTCGAGCAGACGACGCACACGGTGCAGCGCGAGGACCACGAGGAATCGTTCGACTGGAGCTCCGAGGCCGTATCCCCGGATCTGCGCGAGGTCGAGGTTGATGTGGCACATGATGCGATCGGCGGTGAACTCATCACGTGCGAACGGAACGTTGCCAAAGCCTTCTTTCGTGACGCCTGAGGGGTTCACGTGATCATTCTTCACTCCGCCCGAAGCAGCGACACGAACAGCGGATGCCTCAATAAACGTCGACAGCGCTCGAGCGACGCGCAGCCGGCCACCTGCTAGCTCCTTTTTTGCCAGGAACACGCCGTGAATCAGGCTGCCGACGTCGTAACGCAGCAACACCGTGGCGAGCATCTTGCGGTCGATGGGTCCTTCAGCCAAACCGCCGAGATCCTTCTTCAACTTCTCGATAAACGTGGTGTCCTGCTTGTTCTCGAGTAGATAGGGACTGTTCAGGCGATGTGACTCGAGCATCGTGTCGGTGAGAAATGCATTCTTCCGGGTCACAGTGACGTGCGAGATCCCGGCGAGCACTTTGATCGGCTTGTTCTCGGACGGATCCCAACAGGTTGTTTCGAGCCGGTTCGCCATGCTCTGAGCGCTCTCGACGAGAAGTTTCTGCCCGTCTTTGCTTTGATAGGTGGCGGCGCCGAGGCTCGGAAAACCGGTTGGTTGGAACCGGTCGCCCTGCACGGGCCTGAGCTCGACGCTGAACAGCAGGCGCGTGGACTTGTCGAGAGCGGTGAGGTCGAGAGTCATGGTTTCTCCTGATGGTTCATCGGCGGCTCGTGGGCTCGAAAGACCGTGCCATCTCACGCGCCCAGTGGTGGCTGATCGGGAAGACAAGCGCGGCTCCCCACAACAGAGCGGTCGCGCGATCGATGGTCGCAGCTCGAATCGGCGGCCGAAGTCCGGCCGCCCGCAGCCGCCGTAGAGCGATATCGACGGCCGTGGCACCGTCTCCCGATTGCAGGCGGCGGATGATCGCCTCGTCGGCAGGAATGGAGCGGTTCTCGTCGAGCGACCACGGGAGGCACGCCAAGCGCAGCGCCACCCACGCCTCGGCGGGCCACGCCCCCGTATGCGGTCCCGAAGACCGCGGTGGCATCCAACGCTCCCAACGCACAGCCATGAACGCCCGAGCCAAGGCTGAGACTCGACTCAGGTCGACCTCGCCTGCGATGACTGCACCAAGATCGATTGGATGAGCCTCGCACCCTCGAGCAGCGACCAGGGGCAAGCGTCGTTGACCATGCTTGGTGGCTTCGATGATGCGTCGCTCGACGACTGCAGTGAAGTCGGCGAGCGCGTCACGTCCTCCAATGACGACGCGCGGATCTCGGAGGAGGCGCTTGTCCTTTTCGCGAAACCGGCGCGCACCCTTCTCGAGAGGTAGCCAGTGGTAGCGGACGGGATCATCGGCCCGCCCGTCGCGCTGATAGCCCGCCGCAGCGCTTCCGAGTGCGCGGGCGAGCCTCCACTCCGGGCTTGCGTCGTCCGTCGCAGTCAGCCACTCCGGCGAGAGTGCCGGAATCGGCCCTGGCTTAATGGCGGTGCCGCTAGCTTGGATCGCCTCCACTGCGGCTGCCGCAAGCAACACGGCCTGCCAGCGCTGGGGGCTATGGTCGTGGGTGAGGACAGCGAACACGGCATCGGCGAATCGGCGCTCGACGTGGATCAGTCTGGCGGGTGCGTTCTTGTCGCGAGCGAGGCGCTGAAGTTGGTCGAGCCACGGCGCTACGTCATCGACGAGACGAGCCAAGGGTCTGGCGATCACGTCGATGTGGCCCAATGGCACGGCGAGGTTCGACTGGCCATTTCTCTCGAGAAAGCCGAACCGCGTGAATCGTTGAACGCCACGCGCGACCCCGAGCCGAGCCACGGCACGCGCGACATCGACCGGTCGATGCGCCGTAGCTCGGCCAAGCTGCATGCGAGCTTCGCCGAGCATGGCCTGCAGGTCAGCAGCGGTACTCGGTCGATCCCATAGTGGCATCCACTGCTCACCGCGCTGAGCCTTCTCGTCGCCTCCGCTGCCGTGACCCACCGTGTGAGCGCGAACCGCGAACGGTGCACTGGCGCGGCTCGAAGTTGTGGGGTCAAGACGGCGCGTCGAGCGCGCACTGAAAAGGATCGCGCCCTCCATCATCAAAAGAAAATCCCACGGGTTGATGAAGCTGTCTCCGTCGGGACCGGTCGTCGCGTTTGCTCCTCCTGCCCTGCCCGGCAGAAATTGACCGATCTTTCCCATCACGATATTTCGCGTGGGTGCAGACCACAATGCTTCGGCGAGCAACCCGCGTGCGATCGGGGTCGGCCCTCCCTCAGAGTCGAACGTGAACAGGTCGCCGATCCGCTGCATCGCATTGTTGGTGAAGTCCATGCGGCCATCGTTGCCGCCCGTGCCAAGCAACGACGGAAATGATGGCTTTCCCTTGTCCGGAAGGACGACCGCTGCGTCCATCCAGGCGCGATGCGGTCCGCGCCACTCGAGCTCACACGGCTGGAACAGGTCGGCCTTGAGAGATGCGAACAGTCTGTTCGCAGTGGCGAGCTGAGCCTTGAAGATCGGATCCTCTTTCAGCGCCTTCGCGGAGGTTTTCTGTGAAGGCGTCATTCCCTTCTTTGCCTTGGTGCGACCGTTCAACTCGCGCACCGCGGCGTCCGCAGCGCCGAGTGTCGCGAGTGGTACGCGTGCTGCTGCTATCCCCCTTCGGAACGCTTCGAAGCGCGAAGCCGTCGAGGTCTCGATCGGGTGGAGTCCCGGGTCGCACGCCAAGAAGAATCCGGATCCTTTGTTCCACGGCGAAACGAAGGGCGTCGGCGCGTACTCGTCCAGGAAGAATTTTTCCAGGTCCGAACGGTCCAGCTTCGTCAACAGGCAGAAATGCTGGTCTTGCCACCATCCGCGGACGCCGGAGTCTCTCTGCTCCGCGACGAGCCGCAGGATGCCAACGGCCTTCAAATAGTGCGCGAGTGGATCCGGCGCGCAACCCGTTAGATGATGCGCGTGCAACGTCGTCATCGCGGTGCCTCGTCGACCTTCGAGAGACCGTCCCCGGACGCGTTCGATAACAACGGGTCGGCTGTCTTGAGCTGCGAGGCGCGCCGATCGGCCGCAATCAGAAGTGCTTCGAGCCACGCTAGCGCGCTCGGACCGAAACGGTCGACGAGCCCCAACGTGCGCTCGCGCCAACTCCGCCCCGTCAGTGGCGACAGACCGAGCATCGCTGGCTCTAGTGAGAGCCGCAACGATGGCAGCAAGCCCCCCGACACATCGAGAAGTATTTCCGGGAGTATATCGCCCTCGCGGACACCGCGAATCGGCAAGCCGTGACCGTCGCCGGGATCGCGGTAGTCCTGATCCTTCGGCGCCGCATGCAAGGCGAGCCGCACCTTGCCGTGGTGAGACGCGACGAGATAAGCGAGCAGGTCGAACTCGTCGGCAGAACAGTCGAGCACCGCTTGTTCGGAGAGCGTGGGCGGCGACTCGATCGGATTACTTGGCATGGGGTTGCCAGTGAGTCCCAGCGCTCCGACCCATGGCCCCAGAAGTGCGGCGTGTCGCGGTTGGCGATGTTGGAGGACCGCGAACAGCGCTAGCGCACTTGCCAGCTCGTGACGCAGCCCAGGTCGAACGTCTCGATTGTCGACGGTTCGGTATGGACGCTGCCACGCCTCCTTCGGAGCCTTGGCGAGATCTTGACGGCTGGGCCGATCAGGCAGGCGAATGCCGCCTTGGAAGGCTGGGTGCGCTTTGCCGAGGTCATGCCACCTCGCCGCCAGTGCAAGCACTTTGCGCAAGTCACCACGTAGACTGAGCGCGTGCGTGATCGCTTCGACAGTGTCGACAACTTCCCCGACATGACATGCGATCGTTTTCCACGCTGATGCGCTCAGGTCGTCGGCGTCTTGGCTCTCATCGGCCTGGTTCTGCGCCTCGGTCTCGACGGCCATCGGTTCTGGTGGCACCAGCGGCACCCGCTTGGTCCAAGTCGGATCAAAACCGCGATCGATGCGGTACCCGCCCACGTCGGCAGCGACGCACACCACACGACCCGGCGTGAGAAGTGCGCGCTCGGCGACGGCCCATCTGCCGTCCAGCCAATCCCAGACCCATGCTCTCGCTCGTCCGAGAAGCCTCGGCTTGCGATTCGTCGAAGTCTCGTCGCCGCACAACCAATCCCGCGCTCGTAAGAATGGCACCGCGCACAATTCGTCTCGCCCAGGTCTGCGACGTCGCGATGGCGCGTTCGTGGGTTTACCCTTTGGGGCGGCGGGCACATCGAGCCAGAACACCTGCAGGTCGCGCTCGTCGCCGCTGCGGATGAACCGACTGATGTCGAGGTCGGCTCCCGTGAGATCCGGTGTCGTGTCGAACAGCTCGTCGAGCTCGCGGCGCATAAGGAGGTGCCGTGGTGCGTAGGGATACAGCCGCCCTCGGACATCGGTATCGAGTCCCTCCTCGAAGGCTTCGAGAGCTGCCGTACCAATGTCACCCTGCGTGCAAACCTGCTCGACCGCCGCCCACGCCGCATCGAGCTCTTCCACACCATACGGAGGTGCGCTCTTCTCGTCGCGTCCACGATCGACTACGACGACATGTCCAGTTCCGCCATAGCGAGCGCAACGACCGACCCGTTGCACGATGCTTGGCCATGGCGCGAGATCGGTCACAACGCAGCCGGCAGAGATATCGACGCCAGCTTCGACTACCTGCGTAGCGACGATGATGCGGTCGACTCCCGTTGCACACGCGGCGCGACTCAGAAACCGTTCGCGCCATACGCGGCGCTCAGCGGGACGGAAACGGCTATGCACGAGCTCGATGTCGGTGGTGCGTCCCAACGTGCGCAGCGTGTCGAATGTGCTGCAGGCGCGATCGACTGTATTGCAGACGACCAACGTGATGCGTCCGTACTCACCGTCGACGACCTTGCTGTGCTCGTCGAGAACGCGTTGCGCAAACACCTTCGTCTCCCGTGCGGCGACGGTCTCTGTTGCGATCGTCTTGCGGATGGCGCCCAAGCCTCGGGTGCGCTCGCTCGCCGCCACGATGGCCGGGTCTCGGCACCACTCGGCGTGGCCGCGCGCGGTATCGACGCTTCGCAGCCACGCTGGTTGAAGCGTCGCACTCATCCACCACGTGTGGCGCGGCCGAAGGCCCTTGGTTGCATCATCGTCGTGGAAGGACTGCAACTGAGCGCTCGTCGCGAGCCCTACATCCATGAGCTGAACTTCATCCATCACCCAAAGCGCATCGTGGCCGAGCAGTCCGAACTCCAGCGGCCAACGCGCGCGCCCGCAGGCGTAACCGCGATTCAAGGATCGGGACAGCAACATGTCCTGGGTGCCGATCAGCACGGCGCATTCTTCAGGAAACAGATGCCAGTCCCCCCGGGGATCGGCTCCTCCCATCAAGAGGTGAACACCCACCTTGGCGGTGTGCGTGGAGCCCTTCGATGGAACATCCCAAAGGAGTCCAAGGCGCTCGAGGCCATCACGAACAACCGCCTCGGTCTGTTCGGCGAGCACGCGCATCGGCAAGCACCACACGAGTCGTCGCGGCCACGCGTCGTCGGCGCGGTGAAGGCGGTGCCAGCTCCACGCTGCGAGAACGCCAAGGGTCTTGCCCATGCCGGTGGGGATGCGAATCAGTTGGCTTCGCGGGGCCTGCTCACCCACGAGGGACCGCTGCCAGGAATGAGGCGGAACCGCGGATCCGGCGAGCTTCGCGAACCACGACTCGAAACTGCTTTCACCACCACCCATTCGCTGCCAGCGTACGCGCCAGGTCCCGCCGTGGCCAAGGTCATCCGCGACGTAGTTTGACGTCCGGCGGCAAGATACGCGTTCGAGCCCGCGATCGTGGAAGGCCGAAGCTGTGACGTCAGCGATCGCTGCGCGCGCGTCGTGGCCGGTCTTTCATCACCGTGCGTCCGAGACGCGAGGCGCGCTTGGAGTACCTGTTGGCCTCGGTTGTCCGTCCCAGGAGGTAACAGCACCGTGCAGCCTGTTCGAGCGCGAGCGCGTGCCCTGGGACTCGCTTGATCACGCGC
>JBBRED010000278.1:0-11503 GCA_038203335.1 Haliangiales bacterium
GTCGCAGAACAGCGCGGGCGCGATGGTGCAGACCGGCCCGAATGCGATCCCGCCGCCAGCACCTCCGCCGGGAATGGGCGGTCCGCGCGGTGGCAGCCGTGCGGGCATGCGCGCCGATCCACACGCGGGCCTCGGGATCGATCCGGTCGATCCGAGCAGCGATCCGAGCGATCCGCACGCAGGGCTCGACATGAGCGGTGGCGGGCCGAGCGGGTCCTCACCCGATGTCACGAAGCTCGGCCTCCCGCCGCCCGATCCGAATCGCAAGATCGATCCCACGCGCTACGTGAAGGGCGTGATCAAGGTCCACATGAAGGCGAAGGATCGCGCGAAGGCGGGGATCCCGATCTTCATCGTCGTCAAGCGCATCGATGCCTCGGGCAACCCCACCGGCACCCCGCTCGCCGTCGAGAAGCTGATCTGGAACAACGCCGATCTGCCGTTCGAGCTCACCGAGGAGCAGGCGATGGTCGGCGGCACCGAGCTGACCGGCGAGGTCATCGTGACCGCACGCTACGACCAGGACAGCGACGCGCTGAGCAAGGAGCCGGGCGACATCGTCGGGCAGGTCAGGGTCACGCTGCCGGCGCAGAACGTCCAGCTCTGGCTCGACACGATCCTCTAGAACGAGCCGGAGAACACCATGCCGCCACCGCCCGGCGACACGGTGGGCGCGACGGTCATCGACTCCGTCGTCTTCGCGCGGCCCTTGAAGTAGAGATACGCGCCGCCCGCGACGAGCAAGCCACCGACGGTGAGGCACGCGATCTGGAGATACTCGTCGCGCTGGCCCCGATCCTGGTCGGCGAGGATCGAGTCCTGCCACGCGTCCATCTTGTGGTCGGAGATGTCGTCGCTGATCTTGCCGGCCTGCACACCGAAGTAGAGTCCCAGGCCCACGGTGATCACACCGGCGCCCGCGGCGACCAGGCCCACGGTCTTGAACGTCTTGCCCGGATCGGCCGCGGCGGGCGTGGACGGCGGCGGGTTGGTGATGTCGGCGGTGTGCGGATCGGTGGTCGGCGGCACCGGCGCGAGGACCGCCGGCCCGCTTGGAGCTTTGCACACCTGCGCATCCTCGACGGTGACGCCCGTGAGCTGACCCTGCAGCACCTTCGCTTGCCCGGTGGCGTACGAGCCGAGGGGGCCCGCGGGGTCCTTCTCCAAGTACATGCAGAAGTACTTCAATGCCTCGACCGGCTTGGCCGCGAGCTGGTACTCGGCGCCGATGTTCGACAGCACCGTGGGCAGCGGAATCAGCGCGTACGCCTTCTGATAGATCTCGATCGCTCCGGTGTGGTCACCGGCCTGGCTCTTCGCGATCGCCTGCTTCATCCAGTCGCCGAACTGCTGCTTCTGCGCCGGCGTGCCCTGCGGCTGCGCAACCACCGTGACCGGTGCGATGACGAGCACGGACGCCAGAATCGTCGCGACGACGCGAGAAGTCCCCAGCATGCAACCAGGCTATCACGCCCGGATCAGGTGAGGTGGGCGAACAGGGGGCCGAGCTTTCCGACGACCTCGCCGTGCACGTGACCATTCGAGCCGACCAATCCTCGACGGTGGGCAAGCTCGGTCGTGTACTCGATGGGGCCGCCGAACAGGTCGGAGAGCCGGCCGCCCGCGGCGGCGAGGATGGCCTCGGGTGCGCAGGTATCCCACGCCTTGGTCTTGGCGCTGGGATTGACGTAGAGATCGCGCACGCCCGAGGCGATCAGGCACAACTTCACGCCGACCGAGCCGACGTTGATCTCGTCCTGGATGCCGAGCTCGGTCTTCACGCGATCGATCTCCGCGGTGCGATGCGAGGCGGAGGCAACGAGACGTGCTTCGCTCGCGGTGGCGACGCTCGAGACCGCGAGCGGCGTGACCTCGCCGTTGCGGATCATGTGCGCGCCGCCATCGGGCGTGACGAAGAACGTCCGATCGATCGTGGGCTGGTGAACCACGCCGAACGTGGGAACACCGGCGACGCACAGGCCGATCATCACCGCGAAGCCATCACCGCCGCGGATGAAGTCCTTGGTGCCATCGATCGGATCCACGAGCCACACGCGCGGCGCCGCGAGCGCACCCTCGGTCACGGGCAGCTCCTCGGAGATCAGCGCATCGCTCGGGAACGACGCGACCAGGCCTTCGACGATCAGCTCGGAGGCGCGCCGATCCGCGACGGTCACGGGCTCGTCGCCCGGCTTCATCTCGACGGTCAGCTCGCCGTTGCGCAGTCGCACCACCTCGGTGCCGGCGATCCGGGCCAGCTCGAGCGCGCGCACCAGCTCGCGGCCATAACGGCCGGTCTCGCCCGGGAGGGTCATCAGTTGTGGCCGCCGCGAGGCCACAGCAGCTGCTTGACCTCGTCGACCGTGGCCACCGAGCGGCCGGAGAGCTTCACGAGGTTGACCGCCGCAGCGACGAGCTCGCCGTTGGACTTCGCCATCTCGCCGTTCGGCAGGTAGAAGTTATCCTCGAGGCCAACGCGCAGGTCGCCGCCGAGCGACAGCGCGGCCATCGCCATCGGCCACTGCTCGCGGCTGATGCCGATCACCTTCCAGCGCGAACCGTCCGGCACCTGCTCGGCCTGGAACGCGAGGTGGCGCGCGGTCGCGGGGATGCCGCCGACCACGCCCATGATGAACGAGAAGTGATACGGCGCCTCGATCAGGCCGAGGTCCGCGAGCACCTTGTGCGAGTTGGTGTGGCCGACGTCGAAGCACTCCATCTCCGGCTTGACGTTGTGCTCCTTCATCGCGCGCGCGAACGCGATGATGTCGTCGAACGAGTTGTTGAAGATGAACTGGAACGCGAACTGCTTCTTCTCGGCGTTCCACTTCGCGTAGTTCATCGAACCCATGTTGAGCGCGGCCACGTGCGGGCGCTGCGCGAGGTGATGCACGCGCTCGAGCATCGGGCCCGCGCCGCCGGTCGACCAGTTGATGAGCACCGGGCAGCGAGCCTTCGTCTCCTCCATGATCTTCGCGAACACGTCCTTGCTCCACGTCGGCGAGCCATCGTCGTTCCGCGCGTGGATGTGCACGATCGTGGCGCCGGCCTCGTACGCGCGCTTCGCCTCCTCGGCGATCTCGACGGGCGTGTACGGGATCGCGGGACAGTGCTTCTTGGTGGTCACGGCGCCGGTGAGAGCGCAGGACAGGACGACCTTGTCGGCGGTGGACACGACCGGAGCGTTGCTCCTCGTCGAGGAAAGGTCAAGCGGCCCGCCGCGCACGAACGCGGGTCAGTTGATGCAGCAGAGGACGCCCAGGTCCGGTGCGCCTGGTTGCGCACCGCAGCCGCTGTCGTTGGTTGCGCTGACCCAGGTGCCTCCAGTCCACACCCCATCCGGGCAACCGGCCCCGTTCGCGCAGCCGGCCCCGCAGCACACGGGCTCGCTGCACCAGCCGTCGTCGAAGCACGGCAGCGTCGGGCCGTACTCGCACTGGTCGACGTTGTTCGTGCAGTGCGAGCTGGCGGCGAGGAACCGCCCGGTGGCGGCGGCGCTGTGGCATGCCTCGGCGGAGACCTGCGTCAGCTCGGCGACCGAGCCGCTGGCCGCACACACGTGCCAGCCGGCCGCACAGGCCGAGGCCGGCACGCTGCACGGTCCGAGATCGTCGCCGCACGCCACGCCCGTCGTCGGTGCCCGCATCGACGGTGTTCCCGACCAGGTCGCCGCGCAGCCTGCGACGTGCGGGAACCCGGCGAGGTCAAACGCCTCGCGCTGACCATCGGAACAGCCGGAGAGGTTCGGCGCATCGGGCGGGGCATCGCTGCGCGCATCCACCGCGATGGCTGAATCGATTGCCGCATCGTCCTTCGTTCCCGGCGTCACGCAGTGGTCGGTGCGTGGATCGCACATCTGGCCGCTGGGGCACGCGCCGTTGTCGGCGCACGGCAGACCGACCTGCGCGGTCGGGCGATAGCAAGCCGCGAGTACCGCAAAGACAACAGCGCGCATCAGCGCCCAGTATCACCCGAATGCGAACGCGGGGATCTGGGCAAGATCCGTGATCAGCGTCGCACGCGGGTGAGCCTCGACGAACGCCGCCTCGTAGGGTGGGGTGCGGTCCGAGGCGACCAGCCCGACGCGAGCGCCGAGCGACAGGGGCATCGCCAGGTCGAGCTCGAAGATGTCTCCGACGACGACCAGGTCGGCGAACGTGGCGCTCGCGGCGTCGAGGATCGCCTTCAGGATGTCGTGGTACATGCGCCGCCGCAGCAGTACCGGGCGATCGAGGCCGGGGATGGTGAGCTCTGCATCGGCGCCGGTCCACGCGTCGTCGACGTCGAACTTGCGCGCGTGACCACGCACCCGCGAGGTCAGCCACGCCACCCCGGGCGTGACGCGATCGAGCTGCGCGACCTTGCCGGCCACGGCGTGCGTATCGGAGTTCGTGACGATCCACGCATCGGTGCCACCGAGCGCGCGCAGCACCTCGCCCGCGCCGGCACGGAACACCGGGTGGCCGAGGGTCTTCGCGTAGTTGTACTTGTAGAGCACCGAGCCGAGCAGGCGGCCGCGATCGACGTCGCCGGGCATGGCGTCGAACCGATCGAGGATGCGGTGCGCGATCGGCACCATGCGCAGGTACGGATCCACGGTCGCGGGCGCGATGGCGCGGCCCATCCACAGAAACGGGTGCGAAGCCGGTGCGCGCTGCAGCTCCGCCTCGACCTCGTCGGCGATCGCCGCGATCTCGACGTCGCCCGGCTCGCGCCCGGTCAGCGCGGCGAGGTCCTCGAGGTAGCCATCGCGGAAGGGACGACCTTCGGCCTCGGCGTCGGTCATCGTGCCGTCGAAGTCGAGGACCAGAACCGTCATCGCGGCGAACCTACCAGATCACTTCCCGCGCTGCTCGTAGACGCCGTCCCAGTCCTCGCCGGGCGGCGCCTCGACGAGCTTCTCGCACCGCGCGGCGAGCGCCTCGGCGGCGGGATCGTCCGCGAGCGCGGCGAACTGCGCTCGCGCGGCGGCGAAGTCGCGTGCTCGATACGCGGCGAGCGCCGTGGCGAACGCGGGCGCAACCACCGCGCCCGTCCTGCCGACCAGCTCGTACACCGGCACCGCGCCGGCGCGACCTTTGACGCGCACGAGATCGATCTCGCGGAACACGAAGCCATCTCCGGCCGCCTTCGCGGTGGCCTCGCCGCACAGGATCGAGATCCCGTACTCCTTGGTCAGCGCCTCGAGGCGCGCTCCGAGGTTCACCTGATCGCCGAGCACGGTGTAATCGAACCGTGCGGCCGAGCCCATGTTGCCGACCGCCATCGCGCCGGTGTTGATGCCGATGCCGATCGCGACGGCGGGCTTGCCGGCCTTCGCCCACACCTTGTTGAGGCCGATCAGCACCTCCTGCATCTTCAGCGCGGCCTCGCACGCACGCGCCGGGTGATCGGGCACGTCGATCGGTGCGCCCCAGATCGCCATCACCGCGTCGCCGATGTACTTGTCGAGCGTGCCGCCCGAGGCGAGCACGAGCTCGGTCATCGGGGTCAGGTACTCGCCGAGGAAGCTCGCGAGATCCTCGGGCGGCATGCCCTCCGAGAACAGCGAGAACCCTCGGATGTCCGAGAACAGGACCGTGAGCTCCTTGCGCTCGCCGCCGAGCCGCGCGCGCCGCGGATCACGGAGGATGCGATCGACGACCGGACCGGCGACGTACTGCGAGAACACGGCGCGCAGCTTTGCCTTCTCGCGGCCCTCGGTGGCGAGGCCGCCGATCGTGGCGGTGATCAGCACGAGCATCGACAGCACCGCCGGCAGCGCGATCGTGATCACGGTGCCGCGCGCGAACAGCGCGATCGCGAGGATCACGTAGAGCGTGACGGCGCCGAGCGAGATCAGCGGCGGCATCCACGGCCGCCGTCGCACGCCGCGGAGCTGCGCGGCGCACACGCACGCGCACAGCACGAACGTGGCGAGCAGCGTGGCGAGGTCCCCGGTGCCGCGCAGCAGCCGGCCACCGAGGATGTTCTCGGCGAGGGTGGCGTGCAGCTCCACGCCATCGGCGAGGTGATCGAGCGGCGTGACCACCTTGTCGTAGGCGGCGTAGGTGAAGCCGACGAACACGAGCTTGCCGGCGAGCGACGCCTTCGATGCCTTGCCAGAGAGTACGTCGGCCGCCGAGACGTGCGGGATGCGATCCTTGCCGAGCACGTCGAGCACGATCGACGCGCCGCGTGTGACCGGGAGCTCGAGACCACCGGCCTGCATGGTGCCGTCGCCGACGAGGTACTTCGTGTCTCCCGGCTTGCCGAGCTCGGCGAGCGCGACGGCCAGGCCGAGCGGCATGTAGTAGCGGCCGGCGTACTCGAGGGCGAGCGGGGCGCGGCGGGTGACGCCATCGTCATCGCGGAACGTGTTGATCGCGCCGGCGCCGACCGCGCCCGCGGCGACCTCGGGCATCGTGAACGTCACGCCCGCGGCGTTGATCGGCCGGCGCTCTCCGCCGCTGTTCGCATCCGCGACCTCACCGTGGCGTGCGAGCGCGAGGCCCACCGGCTCCGGCGACGAGGCCACCGGGTTCCCGAACAGGAAGAACGCGGCGAAGAAGATCCGCTTGGATCGCGCGACCGCGGCGGCGAGCTTCTCGTCGCCGCGCAGCTCCTCGACGATCGCGCCGACCACGGACTTCGCCTCGGCGAGGGTGTCGTCGTCGCGCGCCGCGAGGGCGGTACCGAGTGCCTTGGTGCGCTCCGCGAGCGCGGGATCGAGGATGATCTCCGGAGCGTCGAAGAACATATCGAGCGCGAGGATCTTCGGATCGTACGAGGTCAGCGCGTCGAGCAGCTTCGCGTACCCCGCGCGGGTCTGCAGCACCTCGGGCGCCTCGGCGCGGAGCTTGTCGTCGATGCCGACGATCACGATTCGATCGGTGGCTGGATCGCGCGCGCCGCGGAACTTGAACCGCGCATCGATCGATAGGCCCTCGAGCTTCGGGATGCCAGGCAGCGCCGCGACCTTGGTGTGAACGAGCGCGAGCAGCAGCGCGAGCACGGTGGCCGCGATCGCGGTCATCAGCGGGACGTTCCGCGTGCGCTCCCTCGCCATCGCGCCATCCTCGCCGATTTACAGGTAGCTCGCGATGGCCTGCGCGAATGCTTTGACGTCGATCGGCTTGCTCAGGTACCCGCTGAAGCCGAGCTGCAGGAACCGTTCGCGATCGCCGGTCATCGCCGATGCCGTGAACGCGATCACCGGCAGCGTCGCATCGCGCGCACGGATCTCGGCGAGCAGCACCTGGCCTCCGCCGCCGGGCACGTGAATATCGAGCAGAACGAGCGCGGGCTCCTGGGTCAGCAGCGCGCGCGCCGCGGGCAGGTCAGCGGCGGCGAGCACCTCGTGGCCGTGCATCTCGAGCAGGTCGCAGACGATGCGCCGGCTCCACAGATCATCCTCGACGATCAGGATCCGCCCCATCGCTAGGCCGCCGGGATCCGCACGGTGAACGTGGTGCCGACCCCGGGCTCGCTCGCGACCTCGAGCGTGCCGTCGTGCATGACCACGAGGCGCTTCGTGAGCGCCAGGCCGAGGCCGGTGCCGTTCGGGCGATCGCCGGACGGCGGTACGAGCTGCTCGAACGCCTGGAACAGCCGCGGCAGATCCGCCTCGGCGATGCCGATGCCGGTATCCGCGACCGCGATCGCCACGCACGGTCCGCTATCGCGCGCGGTGATCGTGACGCGGCCGCCGCGGTCGGTGAACTTCAACGCGTTCGTCATCAGGTTGTAGAGCACCTGACGCAGGCGCAGCCGGTCGGCGAGCACGGGCCGCACCGCGCTGTTCACCGAGATCTCAATCGACACCCCACGGTGATGGGCGAGCGGCACGAGCGCGGGCAGGGCGTCCTCGATCGCGGTGCAGACGTCGACCGTCTCGAGCGTCAGCTCCTGCTTGCCCGCCTCGATCTTCGCGAGGTCGAGCACGTCGTTGACGAGCGCGAGCAGGTGCCGGCCGCTCTCGGTGATGCCCTCGAGGTACG
Organism: Haliangiales bacterium; assembly: GCA_038203335.1. Classification (GTDB taxonomy): domain Bacteria; phylum Myxococcota_A; class Polyangia; order Haliangiales; family Haliangiaceae; genus JABFXX01. The sequence continues at coordinate 7,980 of JBBRED010000278.1, forward strand.
CGCGCTGGCGCTTCGTGACCGGCTCGCCGCTCTCCAGCTGCAGGAGGTCCGCGATGCCGATCACGGCGTTGAGCGGCGTGCGCAGCTCGTGGCTGATGTTCGCGAGGAACATGCTCTTCGCGGTGCTCGCGGCCTCGGCCGCGCGCCACGCGGAACGCAACTCGTCGTGCGCCGTGCGCTCCGCGGTGATGTCGCGGAAGAACGTGACGCGGCCGCCGTTCGCGCCATCCGGCCGGCGGACCGGAGCGCTGTAGCGATCGATGATCCGCCCGTCGATCAACACGAGCTCGTCGCGGAACGTGTCGTGCGTGGCGTGGATCGCCTCGATGCGCGCGCGGACCAGATCCCGATCCGGGAGCTGCTCCATCGAGGCGCTGACGATCGCGTCGTGATCGCTCGAGTCGATGATGTCGTCGGGCACCCGCATCATCTCGGCGTAGCGGCGATTGACCGCGACCACGCTGCGCGACCCATCCACCACGAGGATGCCCTCCGATGCGCTCTCGAGCGTGGCGCGGAGCACCGCGTAGCTGAGCTGCAGCTCGCTATCCGTCTTGCGCTTGAGGTCCTGATACAGCCCCTGCATCTCGCGGCTCGAGATATCGATCGAGCGCTCGAGCGTGTACCGATCCTGATCCGCCTCGTGATACGTGCGGCCGATCAGCCCCAGCAGCTCGCGCCAGGTCTCCACCGACGGAGCCTCCGCGGGGCTCGCGCCGACCTTGCGCAACAACCGGAACAGGAGCGGATGGCTCATGCTTCGCTGAGCACCGTGAGCGTCATGGTCTGGTTGTGCAGATCGCACCGGCCGGTGGCGTGCGGCGAAATCTCGCCGTACGAGTAGAATCCGATCTGCGCGGTGCCCTTCGGCAGCGACTCGAGCGCCGCCTCGGTCTCTTCCTCGGTGCGCTCGCCGAGCACGAGCCGCCGGCCGACGCAGCTGATCGCGATGCACAGCGCGGGCATCGGGTACTCGTGCAACGCGGCGTGCCCCGCGTCCTGAGCGCCGAGGATCAGCCGATCGAAGTTCGCGCGCATCAGCTTCGCGTACGCGCCCATCGGGATGTCGCCGGCGAAGATCATCGACTGCGAGGCCTCGTCGACGCCGAGCACCGTGCGCACGACGCTCTCGGTCGCATCCTGCGACGCGCGCAACGACAGCGGGAACAGCAGCGCGCTCCCCGGCAGGCCCGAGGCGCGCTCGCCCAGGTACTCCTTGTAGAGCGCGAGGGCAGGCCGATCGTCGAGCGTGTACAGCACGTTCCCCTTCGCCCCCGTCACCACACGCTCGGGGCCGAACGTGTCCCAGCCGCCCTTCGAACCGTGGCCCACGCGGACTCGCTCGCCATACAGCCCGATCGCGACCACCGCATCGCGGAGCGGCTTGCCCTCGCCGATGACGTACGTCTTGCCGAACCGATCGCCATCGCCCGCGAGCCCGCCCGTCACGATCACGTGCGCGGGCAGCTTCGTGTTCAACCCGCGGATCAGCTCGCTGCCGTTGACGTCATGCCCGCGCGACAGCACGAGCACCGACGTGAGCTCCGGCCCCAGCAGCTGGTCCGCGAGCGCGCCGCCCGCCCCGAACGACTGGTCCGCCGCAGCGATCGGCGCATGCGCGTACCGCACGCGCGTGTGCTCGAACCGCGTCACCGCCACCGTGATCGACTCGTCCCGGATCCGCGTGTGATCGATCTCGCCCGCGGTCGAGCAGCCGACCACGGCCGCCCGCGGATACGCCGCCGCCAGCTCCGCGAACAGCTCGGGCCGCTCGCCATACGACGGCGCAGCGAACGCGAGCACCAGCGTCTTCGCGGAGTCGAGATCCGGGAACGGCTCGGACCAACTGCCCTGCGAGAACCGGAACGTGGCCAGCTTCATCGATCCCCCCGTCCACCGTCCATAGTGCCACGTGATCCTGGCGATTTGCCCGCACGACGGTAAGCCGCCCCAAATCTCCATCAGGCGGCGTACCATCGCGGTCATGGGTACACGTGCGCTCGTGCTCTGCTTCGTGCTCACGGCCTGCGGCGTCGGCGATGACGGCGTGCCGAGCACGCCCGAACCGCGCGAGTGCGTCGCGCACCTCGACGTCACCGGCACGTTCACCATGAGTCAGGCCGCGCCCGACATCGTGAATAACGACACGGGCGATCCCCCCGGCGACGGCATCCCCGACATCCAGGGCTGCTGGCCGGTCGGCACCTGGGCGTTCTCGGCGGCCCTCGTCGACAACACCTGCAAGAACCCTCCGGTACTGCTCGCGGAGTACAAGTTCTCGGGCGTCTACATCCCCGATCCGATCGAGCCCAAGTACGAGTTCACCCTCGTGACCCCGTCCCCCGACTCGATGAACCACCGGGTCCACGTCTCCTCGGGCGGCGGTGGCCTCTGCGAGGCCGGCGTCGAGCTCTACAGCGCCGACGGCAAGCAGTCCTGGAACCTCCAGCCAGCCCTGAACACGTTCAATGCGAGCGGCCCGCTCACCGGCCTGGGCGAGTATGCGGAGTGGAAGGATGCCCAGTACCCGTAGTTCTGGGCTTGACGCCCCGATGGGCGCGTGGCAAAAGGCGAGTGTTCGGAACGACCGAGCATGACAAGTCGCTGACTTTCTTGATGCGGGGTGGAGCAGCCTGGTAGCTCGTCGGGCTCATAACCCGAAGGTCGCAGGTTCAAATCCTGCCCCCGCTACGATAGTGTATCTACCGGGAACCATTGGGTTGGTTCCCGGTAGATTCCTTTTCGGCCTCTGGCCATCTTCGATGACCATCAGAGGCAGCAGCGCGCCCTCGGCGACGATCTCTCCGTCCTCGCGCGGCCCGACCTTGATAGACCCGTCCTTGAGCCAGCGCCGCAGTTGCTCGCGCGCCGACTCGGGGTCCTGCTTGAGACGGGCGTCGAGCTGCAGCACCTGGACTTCGACCTCGTCGATGCTCGGCAGGCGAATCGGCGTGCGCGCCTGGTCTTCGAGGTGTTCGATCGCCTCGCGCTCCTGGTTCGCGAACGTCTCGTGGTCGCGCAGCGTCGTGACGATGTACTGCGACCGCTCGCCTCCCGCGATGAAGTCCGCGAGTCCGGCCATCTTCTCTTCGGTGCGCTTGAGTCGCTCCTTGCGCTCACGCAGCTCGGCGTCGACCTTCTTCGATTGGTCGCGCAGGTCTTCCGCGGAGCGCTTGCGCACGTAGGCAACGCCCTCCGGCGCGAGCAGGCGTTCGCGGATCGTGTCCAGGATCTGCGGGCGCATTATGTCCTCGCGCACGCTGCGGCTGTTGCTGCACACGCCGATGCCCTTCGTCTTGTTCGCCTGGCACCGGTAATAGCGGTACTTGATGCCGCCCATCATCGACATCGGCGCGCCGCACGACCGGCACACGAGGATGCTCGACAGCAGGTAGGGCGCACGTTTGAAGGTCAGCTCACCGCGCATGCCCTGCGCACCGCTGGTGTACCGGTCCTTGGTGCTCTTGAGCCGCGCTTGCACCTCCTGCCAGAGGTCGCGATCGATGATCCGCAGCTCGGGGCGC
>JBBRED010000279.1:0-11501 GCA_038203335.1 Haliangiales bacterium
CTCGATGCGGAAGCAGCCGGGCGGGCCCTCCTCGGCGATCTCCGGATCGGGTCCGATCAGGCGCGCGAGGTGACCGCGGGCGCGCGGCGCTTCCTCGCCGCGATTGCGCCGCAGGTACTGGCGCTGCCCGTCGGTCACGAACATCACGTCGCGCGGCCCCACGCCCGGCGGATACAGCGGCGCGCCCGGCGCCGGGCGCACGAACAGCTCGACCTCGAGCGTGGCATCGGGCTGCAGGCGCAGCCTCACCACCGTGCGCGGGACCGCCTCGATGCGCATACCTTTGAGCGCCTCGGGGATCGCGATCGGCACCTTCGCCTCGAGCTTGCCGAGCTGCTCGAGCAGATCGGTGTGGCTCTCCGGAGGAAACAGGTCTCCGTGCTTGCGCAGCACGGTCCACAGGCGGCGGGCGTCCTCGCCGAGCTCCAGTAGCACGTAGCGCCCCTTCGCCTTGTCGTCGACGAGCACCGGCTCGCCGGTGGCGAGGTTGGCAGAGGCAGCCTCGGCGAGCTCCGCGGTCATCGGCTCGCCGTCGATCGAAGGCTCGATGCGAAGGCCGTCGTCGGCGAGCACGGCGGTGAACCCGAGCGTCGCCTGCGCGAGCATCACGGGGAACTCCTCTTCGTCGACGAGGCGCGGATGATCCACCGCGGCGGCGAATGCGCGCGCCGGGAACGTGCCTCCCCGCCGCTGATCCGGCGTCCAGCTCGCGAGCAGTTCGGCGATCGTGCGGTCGCGGGCGTCGAGCTTCGCCCCGTGTTGATCGAGCAGGCGCTCGGCGGCGATCCGCGCGCCGTTGCTCATCCCGCGCTTGGTCTGCTTCTTGACGATCGCGGTCAGGGTCGGTGTGCGCAGCTCGTGCTCGAGCTGCCACCACACCTCGATCACCTGCGCGGGCTTCTCGACGGCGCCGGTCTGCAGCGCGAGCTCGGTCAGCGCGCGCGACCAGCTCGGGCGGTACAGCTCGGCGGCGACCAGCACGGCCTCGTCGATGCGCGCGGGATCCGCGAGCAGATCGAGCGTGGTGTCGACGAGGGCGAGCGCGTGTGCGCACCCCGCCGCGCCACAGCTGCACGACAGCGCGATCGCATCCTGGCTGACGGCCAGCGTCGCCATCGCCGCGAGTCGCCCCTTCGCGGGCAACGTGAGCTCCTCGCGCTCCTTCCACAGGATCCGCCGCTCGCGCGGATCGAAGCTCCACTTCTGCTCGCGCCGCCACGCGCGCGGCCGGCGCGAGGCCGTGGTCGTGAGCGAACTGGCCTGCTCGCGCAGCGCGCCCCACAACGGCGCGAGCTCCGGCGCGGTGGGGGCTATCGCCTGAAGCTCGGTGCGCGCTTCGGCGACGCGCACCGCCTCCTCCTCGAGCCGCGCGAGCGTGGCGGCGGCGATCGCGTTCGCGCTGTGCGGCAGGTACCGGCGCACCACGCCCCACGCGCCGGTGTCGCGCAGCGCGAGGCCGTACAGCGAGTGCGGGTTGATGTAGATGCCCGCGAGCCGCGGCAGCAGGAGATCCGCCGAGAGCATCAGCGCGTGCTCGACGCCGCGCTCCTTCGCCCACGCCGCGAGCTCGTCGCGGGTCTCGAGCAGGCCGGCCGGCACCTTCGCGCGCGACGCGCCCGGGCGATCGAGGTACGCGAGCACGAGCGCCACGATGTGCTTGCACGCGTACCCGACCGGGCACGTGCAGCTCGCGACGAGCTGGCTGCGCACGAGGCTGACGCGCACGTGATAGCGCTCGGAGCCGACCACGATGCCGACCACCGAGTCGCCGGAGATCACGAATGACTCGACGTTCCCGCCGCGGAAGTACGCCTCGCCCTTCGCGTAGGAGTGACCGGCGAGGGCGCGCAGGCTCCCGGTGGTCAGCAGGGTCTCGAGCGACACGACCCGCGCACCATACCGGGCTGCCTACTCGATGACCACCGTCTGCCCGACCGAGCGGCCGAACGTCTCCGGGCTGTACATCTCCTCCGCCTTCGCAGGCGCGGCGAGGAACGTTCCGGGCGTCGCGGCCCGGGCGGTGTACGCGAACACGTGGGTGCCCTCGGCGAGCTGCATGGAGAACACCTCGGCGCGGTTGTCTCGCATGTTCTGGTAGTCCCACGCCTTCGTGCTCGTGCCCGCCGCGGCGCGCTCGGCGTTCGCGAGATTCGTGTTCACCGCCTCGAACCCGGCGGGGAGCGGGTCGACGATCGCGACGGCGTGGCGCAGCGTGGTGTTGAGCGCCTCGATGGTCACGAGCACGCGCGCACCGAGCTTCACCTTCCAGCGGCCGTCGGGGAGCTTCTGCACGTCGGCGGGATCGTCGACGGCGGTGTACGAGCGCCGCACCACGAAGCCGGAGTCGAGCGCGGGCAGGTCGGTCTTCTTCGGCGCGTAGGTGATCCCGACGCGGTAGTACATCCGCCCGGTACCGGTCTTGACCAGCGCGAGGTCGTGCGTGGAGCCGGCAGGCAGCGTGGTCCAGTCCACGCGCGCGGTCCCTCGCTTGGTGCTGCGGCCCAGGAACGGCTCCTCGGCGTACGCGGCCGTGCCGAACCACAGCTTGCCGGTGAAGCTCGGCGTGTCCTTCTCGTAGGTGTCGAAGTAGCGGCGCATCGCCTGCAGCACCACGATGTTCTCCTGCGTCGAGCGCCAGCGACCGCCGCGCCGCGCATCGAGCACGCCGCGCGCGAGCTTCGTGATCAGCGGTTGCTGCGGCGACTCGCGGATCAGCGCGTCGAGCACCAGCGCGGTGGTCTTGTTGTTCGAGACCAGCAGCAGGCGCTCGGCCTCGGTATACGAGGCGGTGACGGTCGCCGACGACGCGGTCTCCTGCACGAGCGAGAGGAGATCGCCGACGAGCTTCGTGCGGATCGCCTTGTCCCCGGCGCGCCCGGCGAGCTGCGCGAGCACACGCGCCTTTGCATCCACCGGGTACGCGGCGATCGTGGTTGCCCCTGCGTGCAGACGCAGCACCCGCGCGTGCACGTCGACCCCGGCGGCCGCGAGCGCGGTGGTGCCAGCGGCCGCGAGCGACACCGCCACTGGCAGCTCGCCGCGGTTCTTTCGATCCACGTCGTCCTTCGCCGCGGCCTGCGCCACCTTCGCGAGCTCGAGGTCGGTGTAGGTGGTGACAAAGCCGATCGCCTTCGTCATGACGGCGCCCCGGGTCTTCTGCGCTGCGAGCGCGGTCAGCACCTGCATCGTCACGAACGGATCGGAGCGCATCCCGCCGAAGTAGCCCCAGCCGCCGTCCTCGCGCTGGTCCCTGGTCAGCCGTGCGATGTCCTTCGCGAGCTGCGCATCGATCTCCTTCTTCGTCGGGCGGCCGGGACTTCCGAACGCGGCGATCACGTCGTACATGGCGGAGGTCGCGAGCATGCGGCTCGAGCGCTGCTCGGAGCACTCGTACGGATACGCGTAGAGGTACCAGTACGCATCGACCAGCGACTGGAGCTGCGTCGACGAGATCTCGAGCTCGACACCGCCGACATCGGGGAAGATGTCCGCGGGCACGGCGAGCTGCTCGAACTTCGGCGCGTCGTCGACGGTGCCGTAGGTCGCGAACGACTCCGTGGTGGCGGGCTCGAACACGGGGAGCTGGACCGTGGTCGCGTCGGCGAACGTGCCCGAGGTCGCGATGGTCTGGATCGCCACCGTCCCGCGCGCGTGGGTCGCGAACTCGAACCGGACCTCGGCGCGCTCGCCCGGTGGCACGGTGACCCGCTTGCCCGCGGGACCGGTCTGCTCGAGGTTCGCGGCGCGAACCGCGACATCGATCGTGCGCGGCGACGAGTCCAGGTTCTGCACCATCACGGGCAGCGAGAACGCATCGCCCTGGGTGAGAAACCGCGGCGCGATGGTCCGCGCGTTGATCTTGCGCTGCGCGACGATCACGTTCTCCGCCTTGCCGAACCAGCGGTTGTTCGCGGTCGCGAGCGCGACGATGCGGAACCGGGTCAGGCTGTCGGGCATCTTGATCGTGACGGTCGCCCGGCCCGCGGCGTCGGTGTGCAGGCGCGGCGAGAACACGGCGGTTGCACGGAAGTCCTTGCGCGACTCGACGATCGACACCGTCGGCACCGATGCCGAGCGGCCATTCATGCCGCCGTGGCCACCGCCGACGCCGTAGCCCGAGCCCGTACCGCCGCCGCGCCCCAGGAGCTCGTCGAGCTTGTACCGGGTGAAGCCTGGCGACCCCGCGAGCTCGGGACCCGAGTCCGCGACCATGTCGAACGTCTCGCTCTCGTGCGTGCTGTGCGCGACCTCGCGATAGAACGGCAGCAGCGGATCCGCGTGCTTCCGGTCGGAGAGCGACAGGATCGCTTCGTCGACGACGATCAGCGCGACCTCGGCGTTCGCGAGCGGCTTGTCATCGTGCTGCACCGTGACCTCGAACGTCGCGCTGCCGCCGGGCTCGACCACCGGCCGCGTCGCGCGCGTCTTCATCACGAGTCGCGCGCTCTCGACATCGACGGGGATCTCGAGCGTGGCGGTAGCGTGCTCGGGCAGCGGCAGCGTGCTTCCGGGCGAGAGGTACTTGCGCTTGCCCACGCGGTCGACGAGCACGTGCACGTTCTGGATGAACGCGGGCTCGATCGGCAGCTCCACGGTGGTCGACGCGGAGGTCAGCTGGATCCGCTTCTGCGAGATCAGGCCCTGGCGCGCGAACGAGACCACGGCCATCGCCGGGAACACCGTGGACTTGATGTCGATCTTCGCGACGTCGCCAGGCTTGTAGCTCGGCCGATCCGGAACGATCGAGAGATCGCGGCTCGAGTCCCACGAGAACCATGGGATGTCGTACTGCGCGACGTTCTTGCGGCCGCGCGCGTCGGCGATCCGCGCGGTGGCCGTGTACGCGGTGTGCACGTCCTTTCGGGTCCACGGACACGTGACCGGTGTGGTGTCGCTGACCAGCGTGCAGGTCTGCGTGTCCACGACCTTCGCGTCGTCGCGGTGCAGCTCCGATCCGAGCACGCCCTCGAGGTCGATCGTGATCGGCACGCCCTTGACCGGGTTGCCATCGAGGTCCGAGACGATCGCCTCGAGCTGCCCGAGCGTGTCGGGCTTGCCGCGCAGGCCCACGTAGTAGGCGCTCGGATGCACGAGGATCGGCCGCGAGCTCGCGCGGATGTTCGTGCGATCGATGTCGGTGACGGTCGAGTCGACCTCGAGGATGCTCGGCCATCCCGCGGGAACGGCGGCGACGCCGTAGACCATGGTCGCCGTGGAGCTGCCGGAGAGCGAGCCCTCTTGATGAAGCGTGACCGGTGCGGGCGTGTCGGAGCGGTAGCGCCAGTACGCGCGATCCGAGCGCTTGCGGATCGGATCGAAGTGAAACCGGTCCCAGCCCGCGGGCTGGAACTTCGTCGGTGACAGCTTCGCGTCCCAGCGGACCTCGGCGCCGGGCAGGCCACCGCCGGCGAAGTACTTCGCGACCGCGTTCATCTCGATGCTCTCGCCGAGTACGAGCGGGATCGCGCCCGAGTAGCCCACGTCGTCATCGAGCGAGACCGAGTACGCGGGCGTGCGGAACTCCTGGATCGAGATCGGATGCGTGGTCGCCTGGTTGCGCGTGCTGAGCGAGAGCCGCGCCACGCCGAGGTTCGCGGTCGGAGGGAGATTGATCGTGAAGTCGAAGCCGCCCTGATCGGAGAGCTCCGCGGTGCCGGCGGCAAGCTTGTTGCCGCGCGCGTCGCTCAGCGAGTAGCTGACCTGATCGCCGATCGAGGGCAGCGAGAGATCGGGATTGATGCCGTCGTTGGTCCAGCGCACCCAGCCCTTCATGTACAGCGGCTCGCCGGGCTTGTAGGTGAAGCGATCGTCGGTGACGTACCACAACGCGTTCTCGGTGCGGATCGCACGCTCGTACGCGTAGACCGACGTGAACACCGAGTCGGTCGCGCTCTTCATCACCACGATCGCGCTCGAGGGCTCGCGCGGCGTCTTCGAGACGACCGGAGCCGGAAGCGCGAGCTCGACGTGGCCGGCGGCATCGGCGGTGGCGATGGCGGTCGGTGCGGCGCGGCGGTCCTGGATCAGCTCCGTGGTCAGGTTCCCCACGGGCTCGAGGAAGTGCTCGGGGGTGATGGTCGACGCCCAGGCGGAGAGCTTCTCGCCGTCGAGCCGTGCGGTCATGCCCAGACGCGAGACCTGGATCCAGGCCAGGTTCCGGCGATTGAACCACTGGTCGACCGGGATCGCGGGCGTGGCCGTCGCGAGCGCGAGGATGTGGCCCGTGCCCGCCTGCGAGAGCAGCGGTCGAAGGTCGACGCGGAGGTCGGCGCCCATGCGCGCACCGACGGGGTACGTCTTGTCGAACATCAGCTTCCCGGGCGGCGCCGCCCGATCATTGTTCTCGAACTTCGTGTACGCGAAGTAGTCGGCGGGCTGCACTCTGTAGAGCTGCACGCGGACCTGCGTCAGCGCCTCGGTCGAGATCACCCACTGCGGGATCTCGAACCGCGGATCGAGGATGTAGAACCCGGTGCGCACGCGCATCTGCGGATCGAAGCGCTGCAGCGTGGTCGTGAACGCCAGCGATCGCGTACCGACCATCGCCTGACCGTAGATGTCGACGATGCCGTCGCCGATCGGGATCGTGAACGCCTGGCCCGGCCACTTCGGCGTCTCGAGGCCGACGGTGCTGGCGCTCGGGGCGTTGTCCTGGAACGGCTGGCTGGCGATCTGGACCTTCTCCGCGCGGTACGTCGCGACCTCGATCGGGTTGGAGAACTCGATCCCCATCCAGCCGCGCGCCGGGCAGATCGCGGCGCTCGTGCTCGCCGGGCGGTCATTGCATGCCACGCCGTACGTGCGAAACGCGGGGACCACGCGGAACTCGCGGTAGTCCTCGCGCTTGGTGATGCGCGTTCCCTCCGCCGATGGCGCCGCCTTGCCGAGCACCGCCTGCGCGGTGATGCCCGCGGGCCACGCGGTCTGCGGGGCGATGACCACGATGTTCGGGCCCATCGCCTGCAGGCTCTGCTCGGTGGTCTTGAGGCTCGGGTTCTTCGCCCACAGCGCGCGCGCGGCCGAAAGGCCGATCGGGCGCGACGCGAGCTTCTGCTTCTTCGGACCGATCACGGTGAGGAACCGGAGGATCTGGGACGGATCGACCTTCTGATCGAACGCGACGACGATCGGGGAGTCGGGACGCACGTTCTGCGGCCACACCCACTTGATCGACACCGGCGGCGTCGAGAACGTGCCGCTGGCCGGCTCGGCGAGCGTGGCGCCCGACAGCGCCTTGATCCCGGCGGGGACGGTGATCGTGATGTCGCTCGCCGCCGGGAATCGCACCTCGGTGGAGACGAAGGCCGCCACACGCGTATCGATCCACGTCCACGCGCCCTTGATCGGCGGACTGATCGTGATCGGCAGCGGCGCCTGCGTGCCGACGGCCGCGACCGGCACCATCGGCTCGTCGAATCGGATCCGGATCGCGGCCTCGGCGGTGATCTCACCCGTCGGGAGGATCATCGGCGCGTTCAGCGGCCGCGCCGGCGTGGACCCGCGCGCGACGGGCGCATCCGTCACCGGCTTGCCGGTGGGCACCACGAACGCGATCGGCTGCACGACGCCGGCGCGCGGTGGCGGCAGCGACGCGGGGCGCAGGGTCGGGGCGGCCGCGTTCTGCGCGGAGAGATCCGGCAGTGGCTCGAGCCGCGCGATCATCGCCGAGGTCTCCGCGGGCGACAGGGTCGCGACCACGGCGGTCGACTTCGCGACCCGCTGATCGGGCGTGGTGGCGATCAGGCTACCGATGGTGGACGCGGTGTCGATCGCGATGCGCGGCCGGCCGGTGGGGGCGGGATCCGGGGTCGAGGTCGGGGACGGCGCCACCACGATCGGCGCGGGGCGGGCAGGTGCGCGGGAGGGCGCCGGGCACGCGGGCAGCAGCATGGTGCAAGCCGTCCATAGACAGACCAACGCGCGACCCCGGTTTCGACGCATGTGGCCATCGTGACACCGGGTGGGTGTAGGTGGTTCCCACGAACCATGAACTACGAGCCCGCGCGCGAGAACTAGCCGCGGCCGCGACGCGGACCACCGCGATGGCGCGGCGGGGGAGCACCGCGAGCCGGCCGGGGCGGCGGGCCCGAGCGGCGCTGCTGCTGCTGCGGTTGGGGCTTCGGCGGTGCCTTCTGCCCGGGCGGCTTCGCCTTCGGCAGGAGCGGCGCGATCTCCTGCTCGGTCAGGTTGCGCCAGCGGCCGACGGGGAGCTGGCCGAGACGGATGTGCATGATCCGCACGCGCTGCAGCGCCTCGACGGTGTAGCCGAACGCCTCGCACATGCGGCGGATCTGGCGGTTGAGGCCCTGGGTCAGGATGATCGAGAACACCTTCCCGCCGACCTTCGCGACCTTGCACCTCTTCGTGGTGGCGTCGGAGAGCCGCACGCCATTCGCCATGCCGTCGAGAAACTCGGGCGTGATGGTTCGATCCACCGCGACCACGTATTCTTTCTCGTGGTTGTGCTCGGCGCGAAGCACCTCGTTGACGATGTCGCCATCGTTGGTCAGGAGGATCAGGCCCTCGGAGTCCTTGTCGAGGCGACCGATCGGGAACACGCGCTCGTCGTGATCGACGAAGTCGACGATGTTGCCGGCGACCGCGCGCTCGGTGGTGCAGGTGATGCCGACCGGCTTGTTGAGCGCGATGTAGACCGGTCGCGACTTCTTGCGCGCCGCGCCGACGACATCGCCGTCGAGCTTGACCTCGTCGCCCTCGTTGACCTGGGTGCCGAGGCCGGCGGGGACGCCGTTGATGGTGACCCGGCCCTCGGTGATGAATTCGTCGGCCTCGCGGCGCGAGCAGGCGCCGCTCTCGCTGAGGTACTTGTTGAGCCGCACGGTGGTGGGGGGAACCTACACGAGCTGCTACCTTGGTGACGCTTGCGCCTGCTCCTGATCACGCCGCCGATGACCCAGCTGAACACGCCGTACCCCGCGACGGCGTATCTGACCGGGTTCCTCAAGCTGCATGCCGCGAGGCTGGATCTCGAGGTGGTGCAGGCGGATGCGGCGATCGAGCTGTTCCTGCGCGTGTTCAGTCGGTCCGGCCTCGAGCGCGTGCACCACGAGCTCGCACAGCGCGCCGGCGAGACCGACGAGCCGCTGCCTCCCTCGATCGCGCACTTCCTCGCGCACGCCGAGGCCTACGAGGGCACGGTGGATGCGGTGGTCCGGTTCCTCCAGGGCCGCGATCCGGGGCTCGCGCTGCGCATCGTGGGTCGCGAGCTGCTGCCCGAGGGCCCGCGGTTCGCGGCGCTCCACGGTGACGGCGACGAGGATCCGCTGGCGTGGGCGTTCGGCGGCCTCGGTGTCTCGGATCGCGCGAAGCACCTCGCGAGCCTGTACATCGACGACGTCGCCGACATGATCCGCGATGGCATCGCGCCGGACTTCGAGCTATCGCGCTACGGCGAGCGGCTCGCGGCGAGCGCGCCCACGTTCGATCCGCTGCGCGATGCTCTCGAGGACGAGCCCACGTTGATCGACACCATGCTCGACGAGCTCGCGGCCGAGCTCCAGGCGCGCCATCGCCCCGACGTGATCGGCCTGACCGCGCCGTTTCCGGGCAACATCTACGGAGCGTTCCGCATCGCGCGCACGATCAAGGCGTTGTCGCCGAGCACGCGGGCCATCCTCGGCGGCGGCTATGTCAACACCGAGCTTCGCGAGCTGTCCGACCCGCGGGTGTTCGACTACTTCGACTTCATCACCGTGGACGATGGCGAGGCGCCGATGCTCGCGCTCGCGGAGCACCTCGCAGATGCATCGCGCCCGCTGCTCCGCACGTTCGTGCTCCGGAATGGCCGCGTGATCCTCGCGAACGACTCGCCGCTGCACGACGTTCCGATCTCGCAGGCAGGCACGCCGACGTACGTGGGGTTACCGCTGGATCGGTATCTCTCGCTGTTCGAGATGCTGAACCCGATGCATCGGCTGTGGTCCGACGGGCGCTGGAACAAGCTGACCATCGCGCACGGCTGCTACTGGAAGCAGTGCACGTTCTGCGACGTCACGCTCGACTACATCGCGCGCTACGACCGCGCGCCGGCGGAGCTACTCGTCGATCGCATCGAGGCGATGATCGCGGAGACCGGGCAGACGGGGTTTCACTTCGTCGACGAGGCCGCGCCGCCCGCCGCCCTGCGCGCGCTCGCCGAGACCGTGATCGCCCGCGGCCTCACGATCACGTGGTGGGGCAACGTGCGGTTCGAGAAGTCGTTCACCCCGGACCTGTGCGAGCTGCTCGCGCGGTCCGGTTGTGTCGCGATCTCCGGCGGGCTCGAGGTCGCGTCCGATCGCCTGCTCACGCTGATGAAGAAGGGTGTCACGGTGGAGCAGGTCGCGCGTGTCACGCGGGCGTTCACCGATGCGGGCGTGATGGTGCACGCCTACTTGATGTACGGGTTCCCCACGCAGACCGCGCAGGAGACGATCGATTCGCTCGAGCGCGTGCGGCAGCTGTTCGCCGAGGGCTGCATCCAGTCCGCGTTCTGGCACCGGTTCGCCGCCACCGCGCATAGCCCGATCGGGAAGGAGCCGAAGCTGTTCGGCATCACGCTCAGCCGCGCGCCGAAGGTCGCGTTCGCGAGGAACGATGTCGCGTTCATCGATCCGACCGGGTGCGATCACGATGCGCTCGCGTCGGGGTTGCGCAAGGCGCTGTACAACTACATGCACGGCATCGGGCTCGACGAGGATCCGCGCGCGTGGTTCGAAGCTTCGGTGCCGCGCGTGACCGTGCCGCCGGATCTGATCCAGCGCGCGCTCAGTGACCGATGACGCCGAGCGCGGTGAACGCCGCGGCGACCGAGGCGAGGCCGAACGCGATGCCGAGCACGAAGCCAGTGAGCGGCCGCTTCGGCGCCACCGCGTGCGCGCCGAGCTCGAACGTCAGCGCGATCTCCTCGAAGTCATCGTCGTCCTCGGTCTCGAACGCGGCGTAGTCCTGATCGTCGGCGACGTGGTGCAGTGGCCGCGCCGGCGGATCCGCGAGCTCGACGATCATCGTCGGCGCAAGCCGGTCATCCAGATCGGAGAGGCGCGGCGCCTTCGCCCACGCGATCGAGGGCAGCTCGCCGCCCTCGATCACGCCGAGCGTGCGCAGCTCCACCACGGCGAGCTTTCGCGTCGAGCGCACCTCCTCTTCCGGGACCTCGACATCGAGGAGCCGGATCAGCTCCGTGACGTCGAGCGGGCAGGTCGGGCGCTCGGGCGGACCGGCGGGATCCTGATACCCGGCGTGCGACGAGCCGCGCGCGAACCGCGTCTCCGTTCGCTCTCGCAGCGACGGGACGGGGTCCATGCTCGTCCGGGTAAGCGCGGGGCTCTTCATGGTTAGTCGAACCGGCCACTCGGCCGGCGCGTGTAGGCGACGGCGTCGGCGGGGCGCCTACACGCCGGCGCGCTAACTGCGCGGCATCACGGTGCTCCGGATCTTTACTCGTCGAGGAACAGTGCGTTGCGGTACGGATGTTGCGGAGATCGTCGGGTAGCGGCGTC
>JBBRED010000280.1:0-11391 GCA_038203335.1 Haliangiales bacterium
CCGGGACCGCGCTCGCCGAGGGCCTGCGCTGGGAGTGGGAGAGCTTCGGCGAGTACATGGCCGCGCTGGATCGGTGGCCGCACGCGATCGATCTCGCGTGCCACGTGCCGCACGATGCGGTGCGCGTGTACGTGATGGGCGCGCTCGTGCGCACCGCCATCGAGGGCGGCGCTGTCGGATTCTCCACCGGGCGAAGCGATAACCATCGCAACGCAGACGGTCGACCCACGCCGGCGGCCGATGCGAGTGCGCGCGAGCTCGAGGGCATCGCGCGAGCGCTCGCCGGGATCGATCGCGGCGTGCTCCAGGCGGTGAGCGACTTCGACATGTTCGTGTCGCCCGATCGCTTCGATCCCGAGTTCGATCTACTCGAGACCATGGCCCGCGTCGCCGGGCGACCGCTCTCGATCTCACTGCTCCAGCGCGTCGGCGCGACCGAGCAGTGGAAGCAGATCCTCGGCCGCATCGAGCGCGCGAACGCCGCGGGCCTGTCGCTGCGCGCGCAGGTGGCCACGCGCGGCATCGGCGTGATCCTCGGACTCGAAGCCACGTTTCATCCGTTCATCGGATTTCCCACGTACAAGGCACTCGCGCACCTGCCGCTCGCCGAGCGCGTGCGCGAGATGGCGAAGCCCGAGATCAAGGCGAAGATCCTCGGCGAGACGTCCGACAAGGTCGCCGGCGATGGCAGCGCCGTGCCGCCGCTCGTCGACAAGCTACTCGGCGCGTTCGACATGGTCGCCATGAGCCTGTTCCGCCTCGCCGAGCGCCCCGACTACGAGCCCGCGCGCATGGCGTCGCTGTTTGGAGAGTCGATGCGCCTCGGCAAGAAGCCGCTCGAGGTCGCGTACGACGCGCTGCTCGAGGACGACGGGCATCAGCTGCTCTACTTCCCGATCTACAACTACGCGGCGGGCTCGCTCGCGGAGGTCGGCGAGATGCTGCGCCACCCGCACACGCTGCTCGGTCTCGGCGATGGCGGCGCGCACGTGGGCACGATCTGCGATGCGAGCTTCTCGACGTTCTTCCTCACGCACTGGGTGCGCGATCGCGGCGCGTTCACGATCGAGCACGCGATCCACAAGCTGACCGGCGAGCCGGCGGCGTGGCTCGGGCTCGCCGATCGCGGCGTGATCCGCACGGGCCTACGCGCCGACCTCGATGTCATCGATCTTCCCGCGCTCGCGCTCGGTCGCCCGCAGCTCGTGCGCGATCTGCCGGCGGGCGGGAAGCGGTTCCTCCAGCGCGCCACCGGATACCGGGCCACGATCTGCCGCGGCGAGGTGATCGCCGACAACGGCATCGTCACCGACGCGCGCCCGGGTCGGCTCGCGCGACCGCAGCCGTAGAAAACGAAAGGCCGGTCGAGGCGAATCGCTCGACCGGCCGGACTTCACGCGCGGGCAACACCCGCGAGCGCCCACGCACCTGCACGGTGCGCCGTGGTGTGGCGCAGAGAGTTACGCGCGAGGATCGTGGCTCCGATCTCGGACTGCGCGTCGTAGCGCTGGAGTGCGTGCAGCAGCTCCGGTGCGTTGACGTTGCGGTCCTGCAGCGCGGAGCGCGCCTGACGCAGCAGGTCGCCGAGTCCCAGTGCCAGCGCGACGTTGACGAAGCACGTCTGGCCCGAGAACACGTGACCCGTCTGCGCCGCGTCGCCCGCGATGACGATCGGCGCACGGCCGTCACCGCCGAGGAAGCGGTGGGGCAGCGTCGTCGCCGCCGTGGTGAACACCATCGGCGGGAGGATGCACGGTGCGTCCGCGAGGCCGTGCGCGCGGGCTGCTGTCGCAAAGCCCTGGCGCAGACGATCGATGGACGGCGTACCCGCGATGCGCGGGTCGACGAGGAGGGCGGTTCCTGCACCCGCCTCGTCGGACGTCTGGAGCACGGTGCAGCGCACCGGCTCGTCGAATCCCTTCACCGGCAGCTCCTGGCGCGTCCACGTGCCGCGCTTGCCCGTCGTGGCGAACAGACCGGCGATCAGCCGGCGCTGAGTTCCCTCGACGAGCGTCGCGTCACGCAGGATCGACGCGATCAGCGGACGTGCCGCTCCCGTGGCGATCACGACCATCGCCGCACGCGCGGTCGCACCGCCTTTGCACTGCAGAGAGACGCTACGCGCGTGGCGACGCAGGCGCGTCACCTCGCAACCGTATGCGACGGTTGCGCCGTGCACGAGTGCACGCGCGAGCAGTGCCTCCTGCAAGCGACCGATCGGAACGAGCGCGAACGGCGGCTGGGACGCGAGCGCCCACAGATCGCGCGGCGGCTCCGGGACCCGCGGGCCCTGGACGTCACCACGAATGATGCGTCCAGACGCGAGGTCACCCTCGCAGCGGGAATGGAGCCGCGACACGACACGCGGATCCTCGAGGTCGACTCCGAGCCGCGCGAGGTGCGCGAGGTCACCCGCGCGCGCGACGAGCAGCTGCGGGCGAACCCGAGCATCCGTCGCCAGCGGCGGACGGCGGTCGAGGATCAGCGTCGAGAGGCCAGCACGCGCCGTCTCGATCGCGAGGGCGAGACCGACCGGTCCCGCACCGATGATCGCCAGGTCGTACTCCTCACCGAGGACGCGGCGGGGCGGAGCAGCAGTTGCGATTCCCATCGCACGCCCTCCCCCTCGTCCTCGGACTCGGCAGCTAGAATGGTCTCCATCGTGGTCATGTACGTTGCCTCCTTCGCGCGGGACCTGGCTCCCACCGATGGAAGCCGATCGCGTTGCGCGCGCTCACCGTGAGCGCAGCGCAGGTCGATGTCAAGGACGGACCTGGAGGGCCGCGAAATCACGATAGACTCGTGCGAGCGATGCCCGAGGACGACCGCACCCGGCGCTGGCAGCGCACGGCGCGCTACGACGCAGCGTCGGATACGATCCAGGTGCTGCGGCTCTCGATCGCCGAAGTGCGTCACGCGCCTCGCGATCCCGAGGCGCGACGCCGCCTGCGCGCGATCGCGGCGGAGCACGGACTGTGGGAGCAGCTCGCCGTGCTGCTCGGCGACGAGGCGCGGGCGGCATCGGAGCATCCCGAGCGCGCCGCGGCGTTCTACGAGGAGCTCGCCGACGTGTACGAGAACCTCGATCAGCCGCTCGAGACGATCGGCGCGATGGAGCAGGTGCTCGTGCTCGATCCGGATAACGTGGATCGACTCGATCGGCTCGCGTGGCTGTATCGCCGCGCCGGTGGCTGGGCCAAGGCGGCGGAGACGTTCGAGAAGGTCGGGCAGCTCGCGCACGACGATCGCTCGCGCGCCGCACTGCGCGCCGCGGGAAAGCTGTACCGAGACAACGGGCGGCTCGATCGCGCCGCGGCGATCTATCGCGTGATCGTGACGCGACGGCCCTCGGATACCGAGGCGTGGCGCGCGCTCGAGGATCTGCTGACCGAGCTCGGGCGCTGGCGCGATGTCGCCACCGTGCGCGGCGAGCGCGCCGAACGCGCGGCGAGTGGTGTGGAGAAGGCGGCGCTGCTGCGCTCGCAGGCGCGCGCGCTCGAGCAGGCCGGCGAGCAGCAGGAGGCCGCGGCGCTGGTCGCGCAGGCATCGCGCCACGCGCCGGAGAACGTCAGCGGGCTCGTCGACTACGCGGAGGTGCTCGCGCGCGGCGGTCAGGGCCGCGAGGCCGCGGACATCCTGCGCGCCCGCGTGACCGAGGCGAGCGATCGCGGCGCGTCGTCCGATGACGTGGCGGCCCTGCGGCTGCGGCTTGCCGGGATCCTCGAGGACAGCTGCGATGATCACGCGGCGGCGACGGCCGTGCTCGAGGAGCTGCTCGCCGATGCGCCCGAGTACCTGCCCGCGCTCGAGCGGATCACGGCCGCGGCGGCCACCGATCCCGATCCGTCGGTCCACGCGGCCGCGCTGCTCCGCTACGCGGCCGCGCTCCCCGATGACGCGGATCGATCGGGCTACGTCGCCGCGGCCGCTCGCCGATCGCACGAGGCCGGTGATCATCGCGCCGCGGTGCGTGCGTTCGAGCGCGCCACCGAGCTCGCGCCCGATGACGACCACCTCCGCGGCGAGCTCGACGATGCGCGCACGGCGCTCGCGGTCGAGCGTGCGACGCAGGAGTCCAAGGATGGAGATGTCGCCGGTGCCGAGCGCCGGCTGCGCGGCCTCTTGACGTCGCAACCGCGCCACCTCGGTGCGCACCTCGCGCTCGCGGAGATCCTCGCCGGCGCCGGCAAGCTCGACGCTGCCGCCGAGCACCTGCGCGACACGCTCGCGGCCGCGCCCGAGACCACCCGCGGCGAGCAGCTTGCACCGCTGGTCCACAAGTTCGGGCTGGTGATGGCCGCGCTCGGCGATGCGGACGAGAGCCATCAGCTCCTGCACGAGGCACATCGGCTCGATCGTCGCTCGCTGCCGATCACGCTCGCGCTCGGCGAGAGCTGCTTCGCGCGCAAGCTGTGGCAGCAGGCGTCACTGCACCTCGGTGCGCTCGCGGATCACCCCGATGCGGTTCGCCATGCGCCCGCGGTGGCGATCGGCCTCGTCCACGCAGCGCAGGCGGAGAGCCGCGCGCTACGGCCCGCGAACGCGCTCGCACATCACGAGGCGGCGGTGCGGATCGATCCGCATTGCGGCCCGGCGTGGCATGCGCTCGCGGAGGTCGCGATCGAGCGCGGTGATCTCGTGCGCGCGGCGGAGTGCCTCGAGCAGGAGGCGAGCGCGACGACGAACGCGAAGGATCGACTGCGCCTGTACGACGCGCTCGGCGACATGGCCACCGACGTGCTCGGTGATCCCGCGCGCGCGGAGCGCTGCTTCACGCAGGTCGCGGATGCGGGTAACCCCCGCGTGCTCGACAAGCTGCTCGCCCTGCTGCGCGCGCGCGGCGCCACCGCGGAGCGCGCCGAAGCATGCCTGCACCTCGCCGCGATCGGCGAGCCGAGATCCGCGAAGGCGCTGACCGAGGAGGCCGCGGCCGCGTTCGTCGCCGGTGGTCAGGTCGCGCGCGCGAGCACGCTCGCCGCGGAGCTGATGACGAAGTATCCGCGCGACATCGACACCGTGGTGTGCGCCACGCGGGTCGCCGTCGCGGCCGGTGATACCGCGCGGATCGCGGGCTGGCTGCGCCCCACCCTCGCCGCGTGGGAGATCGCCGGTGATCGCGGGGAAGGCGACCCTCGACGCGCGGAGCTGTGGCGCCGCCTCGGCGATGCCGAGCGCGATCTCGGCAACGATCACGTGGCGCTCGAGGCGTTCCGAAAGGCCGTGGCCGCGGCGCCGGAGTCCGAGGGTGCGCTCGCGGCGCGCCGCGGTCTCGTCGAGCTCGCCTCCACCACCGGGCGCCCGCAGCACTCCGCGCTGATCGCGCTCGTCGAGGCGGCGCAGGATCCGTTCGACGTGCTCGCGTGGGCGCGCAACCTCGCTCGCACCGATCTCGGCGAGGATGCACGCGCCGCGTACGAGCTGGCCCAGGCGCTCGGTGCGCGGCTGACCGCAGAGGACGAGCGGTTTCTGAAGGCGAACCCACCGCGCATCCTCGCCTCCGACGAGGGCTACTCGTCCCCCCTGAGCGAGGCCGATCGGCGCGAGCTGATCGACGACGACGACGATGCTCCGGTCGGCGAGCTGATGGACGTGCTCGCGGAGGCGATGTCGATCGTCGCGCCGAGCGCGAACGCGGCGCTGGTGGAGGCGGATCTGATGGACGCGAAGCGCCTCCCCGCCTCGAGCGACGCCGCGAGCGCCGCGCTGTATCCGCAGCTCGTCAAGGCGCTCGGCGGACCGCCCACGCTGCTCCACGCGAGTGCGCGTGCCCCGCGCGACGTGACCCTCGTGTACGCGCAGCCTCCGGTCGTGGTGATCGGTCCCCGCCTCGCGTCGCTACGCGCGGGCTCGCGCAGCGACCTCGATCTCGCCGGCGACGCCGCGCTGCGGTTCGAGCTCGGCCGCATCGTCGAGCTGTCGCGCCCGCGCCGCATCTTCGCGGGCGGCACCGATACGGCCACGTTCACGCGCCTCATCGCGGGGCTCCGCCAGGCGTTCGGTCCGCCGGGCGATCCGGTCGATCGCGAGATCCAGGGCGAGGCCGATCGCCTGCGCTCGAAGCTCTCCGTGGTGCTGCGTCAGCGGATGACGGAGAAGCTCGCCGCGCTCGGGACGCTCGACGCCGATGCCTACGTCGCCGCGTGCCACCGCGCCGCGGATCGCGCGGGCCTCCTGGTCTGCGGCGACATCACGGTCGCGCTCCAGCTCGCCGGCGGACCCGGCGTCGCCACGCACCTCGTCAAGCTCGCGTCGTCGCAGCGCTACCTGGCCGCGCGCAAGAAGCTGCGTGCGCGCGCCGGGGACGACACCACGAGCCCGTTCACGCGCTGATCAGGCGTCGGGAAACGTCACGCCGTCGAAGTCCGCGGCGGAGAACGGGAGATCGAGGCGAGGCACGCGCGAGTGCGCGGCCACCGACTCCGGCTCGAGCTCGATGTCGAGCGAGTCATCGAACAGCTCGTCGTTCGGTTGCGGCATGTTTCCGGTGAGCCACAGCGCGACCTCGCCCTCGCGCGCAAACGGGTCGACCGGCACGCCATCGAGCATCACGGCGAAGTGCACGCGCGTGTTCGCGGCCTCGGCGATCGGCTCGCCACGGGCCACGTCGGCTCCCGCCTCGACGAGGATCTTCCCCACGCTGCCCACCGTGGTGCTCAGACCATCGCCGTGATCGATCCGCACGAGGTCCGCGGCGACCGTGGCCACGCGTCCGCCCGCCGCGGCAACGACGGTGGTTCCCTCCGGCGTCGCGAAGTACGTGCCGTCGGGGCGCATGTACGTCGGCACGAGACGATCGTACGGCCACGGTGCTGCGCTCACCTCGGGCAAACTCGAACGCGACTGCATGTGATCCATCTAGCGAGATCACCCCGCGAGCGTCACGCGATTTCGCCCGCGGGCTCTCCGGTGGCGCCAAGTATCGTCGGCACCCCACCGTTACCCGGTACCTGCTAGGGTCTTCCGCATGTGGCGGTCGGCTTGCTTCGCGCTGGCGCTCCTCGGAGGAGCGAGCGTGGTCGCCACCGCGGCCCCCGATCCGGCGAAGTCCACGACGGCGGCGAAGAAGAAGAAGGCGAAGAAGAAGAAGAAGCGCACGAAGGGCCGATCCGGGCCGTCGCGCTACGGCAAGGTCGACGACGCGAGCACCACCGCCGCGTGGCGCTACGGAATGATGACGCAGGAGGAGTGCGAGGCCGAGGCGACCACGCGCGCCATCCCGTTCACGCGCGAGCCGGCATCGCGTGGTGTGCGCGCGCCGGTCCGCCTCACCGGCAAGCTACACGGCGTGGAGTTCCGCACCGACGAGAGCGAGGAGCGCCGGAAGACCAGCCCGTACGAGGTCGGCGACTGCCGGTTGATCCTCGCGATGGATGACTTCTCGAAGATCCTCGAGACCCACGACGTGGTCCAGGTCCGCCACTATTCGATGTGGCGCCCGCCCGCGAAGTCGTGGCCCGAGGACAAGGACGGCACGCGCCACGCCGGTGCGGTCGCCCTCGACGCCGGTCGATTCACGAAGTCAGACGGCAAGACGCTCGACGTCGACCGCGACTTTCACGGCCGGATCGGTGCGAAGACCTGCGGCGACGATGCGAAGCCGAACCCGGCCACGCCCGATGCCCTCGAGCTGCGCGCGATCCTCTGCGAGACCGCTGCCGCCCATCTGTTCAACGTGATGCTCACGCCGAACTTCAATCGCCCGCACCATAACCACTTCCACCTCGAGGTGACCTCGGGCGTGAAGTGGTTCCTGCTCCACTAGCACGAGCAACGCTTCGGCGGGCTGTCGAGTCTCATCGCGTCGATGAGACCGAGTCGTGCCGCGCTCGCGGTGATCGTCGCCGGCGTCGGAGCGTCGAACGCCGAACCCGTCGAGCGCGCAACGATCCGCGGCCATGTCGTCGACGTTCGCGGCCAGGCCGTGCGCGGTGCGACGGTGCGGGTCGACGGTGCCGGCGCCACGACCGCGGCGGACGGATCGTTCACGATTCGCGATGCGATCGTCGGCGCCGAAGTCGTCATCACCAAGGATGGGTTCGCCGTGGGGCTCGCAACGGCGGCCGCTTCGCTGGGCGAGATCGTGCTGCGCCCCGAGGGCGGCGAGACCATCACCGTGCACGGCGAGGCACCCACGACCGCGCAGGGCTCCGTGCGGCTGACGCGCGAACAGCTCGAGCGCCTGCCCGGCAGCGGCGGCGATCTGATGCAGGCGCTCTCCGCGATGCCCGGCGTCGCGAGCACCGCCGTCCCGCTCGGGCCCACGGGCATCGCCATCCGCGGCGCGTCTCCGCAGGATAGCCAGATCCTCGTCGACGATTTCGAGGTCCCGGCGCTCTATCACGATCTCGGCTTTCGCTCGATCGTCCGCGAGGATGCGATCGAATCGCTCGACTACATCCCCGGCGGCTTCGACGTCGCCTATGGACGCGCGACCTCCGGGATCGTGAGCCTGACGACCCGCGCCGGTGACGACACACCGCGTGTTCAGCTCGGCGGCTCGACCGACGAGGCCGGCGCGATCGTGCAAGGCCACTCGGGACGCGTGCGCTACATGCTCGCGCTTCGCCGCTCGACGATCGACCTGCTGCTGCGGTTGTTCCCACCGCTCCCCGACTTCACGTTCTCGACCCTGCCTCGCTACTACGACGAGCAGCTTCGCATCGACTACCGGCTCTCGCCGCACTGGGACCTTCGCCTCTCGAGCATCGGCTCGGACGATGCACTGGAGCTGTATGCGTCGAAGGTCAAGAGTCCGGAACGACGGTTCGCGCGGCGCACGCGGTTCCTCCGCACCACGACCGCCGCGATCTTTCACGACGGCCCGTGGAGCGCGAAGATCGCCGTCTCGGGCATCGCGCAAGAGGAAGCGACGGAGATCGGAGCCACGCAACACCTCCGCGCTCGCTCTCCGGAGATCGCGGCACGCGCGGAGCTGGTGCGCAGCGCAGACGACCTCGCGGGTCTCACCCACGCGACGTGGCGCCTCGGCGGAGAGCTCGTCCACACGCGGTACGCCGTCGACGTGGCGCTGCCCCAGGAGGTGCGAGAGGGCGAGAACCCCGGCGCGATCGACCCCGACGACACCGCGCTGACGTTCAAGGACCGGGTGATCACCGACGGCGCGGCGGCGTGGACCGCGCTCTCCGCGAACCTCGATCGCCGGATCCGCCTCACCACCGGCTTCCGGATCGATCGGTTCACGCACAGCGTCGCGCTGCAGCCGCGCGCGGACCTCGCGATCCGGTTGTCTCCGTCACTCGTCGCGCGGATCTCCGGTGGCGCGTACGCGCGACCGCCCGAGTACCAGACCGAGCTGCTTGCACCGAAGCTCGGCCACGAGCGCGCGACGCAGCTGATCGCGGGGACGATCTACGAGCCGTTCGAGGGCGCGCGGGTCCAGACCTCGATCTACGCCACCGATCGCCTCTCGCTCATCACCCGCGACGACCACGGCGATCTGGCGAACCGCGGCCGCGGCACCACGTATGGCGCCGAGGTCGCAGCATCGCTGCGGCGCGGCCCGTGGACCGCGTGGCTCGCCTACTCCTACTCCCATTCGACCCGCATCGACGCACCTGGAGCCCCGTCGCGCCTGTTCACGTTCGACCAGCCGCACAATCTGGAGGCATACGCGAGCTATCGCTACGGCACCTGGACGTTCGGCGCTCGCTTCCGCGCGCTCTCGGGCCTGCCGTACACGCCGATCACGTCGGCGATCTTCGACAGTGATCGCAACGTCTACATCCCGACCTACGGCGAGGCGAACTCGGCGCGCGGCGAGTTTCACCACCAGCTCGACGTTCGCATCGAGCGGCAGACGTTGTGGAAGGGTATCCGCTGGACTCGCTTCCTGGACGTCCAGAACGTCTACCTGAAGCAGAGCGTCGTGACCTACTTCAACAGCTACGACTACAGCCAGCGCGTTGCACTGCGCTGGCTGCCGATCATCCCGGCGGTAGGCTTCCGGGCCGAGTACTGATCGTCGTCGATCAGACGTTGCGCGGCTGGATCGCGCTCGAGACCGTCAGCTCCGCGAGCCGACCACGCGTCTCGATCTGGATCTCGACGGCATCGGCATCGATCGGAACGTACTTCGCGATCACGGCGGCGATCTCGGCGCGCATCTCCTGCAGCCGCCCGCCCTCGAGGCCGGACCGATCGTGCGCGAGCACGAGGTGAAGGCGGCCCTTGGCGACCGAGCTGCTGGACTTGCCCGCGATGAAGTTCTTGATTCCGTTCCACATGGCTCGAAAGGTCCTCACGCCGGGGTTGCCGAGAGGCCGAGCGCGCGGCCGAGACGGGTGAAGAAGCCGATGGACGCGGTGTCCTCGACCTCGTGACCTGCGAGTCGCTTCGCGATGCGAATGAACTCCTTGGCGGCGAGGCACTTGTTCTCGAGCACCGCCGGCACGCCCTTGTTGGTCGTGGCGATCACTTGATCGTCGAGCGGGATCGCGCCGAGCATCTCGAGCGCGAGGATCTCGATCACGTCGGCCTGCGACAGCATGTCGCCGCGCTTGACCAGGTTCGCCGAGATCCGGTTGACGATCAGCCGCGCGGGCACGTCCGCGGCGGCAAGCAGGCCGACCACGCGATCGGCATCGCGGATCGACGACACCTCGGGGGTCGCGACGACGACGGCCTCATCGGCGCCGGCGATCGCGTTCTTGAACCCCTGCTCGATGCCCGCCGGGCAGTCGATCAGGACGAAGTCGTAGGTCGACTTGAGCTCGAACACGAGGTTGCGCATGTCCTCGGGCGTGATCCTCGAGCACGCCGGCAACCTCATCGTGTTCGGCGACGTCAACCCCGGCGCCGAGATCCGGGCCGAGGGCAACATCGTCGTGCTCGGCCGGCTGCGGGGCACCGCCCACGCCGGCATCGGCCAGGACGTCGGGTTCATCCTGTCGCTCCGGCTCGAGCCGCAGCAGCTGCGGATCGGCCGCAAGGTCGCGCGCGCCGCCGACAGCGACACCGCCGCCGCGGAGGCCGAGATCGCGTACTGCACCGGCGACGCGATCGTCGTCGAGCGCTACCTCGGCAAGCTGCCCCGCAACCTCGCCTCCACGATCTAAGCCCCCCGTTCTCGCCAGCACCGCACAAAAGGAGTTCTCACCATGGGTCGCGCAATCGTCATCACATCAGGCAAGGGCGGGGTCGGAAAGACGACCACCACTGCCAACCTCGGGGCGGCGCTCGCCCAGCTCGGGCACTCCGTGGTGCTGATCGACGCCGACATCGGTTTGCGCAACCTCGACGTCGTGATGGGGCTCGAGAACCGCATCGTCTATCACGTCGTCGACGTGGTGCGCGGCAAGTGCACGGCGCAGAAGGCGCTCATCAAGGACCGCCGCGTCGAGAACCTCTACCTCCTGCCGGCCTCGCAGACCG
>JBBRED010000281.1:0-11310 GCA_038203335.1 Haliangiales bacterium
GGCACTGCTCAAGCGCTGTGCGACGAGGGGGCTGGTCACGGTTCCGATGACCACCACGTACTTCCTCGGCCGACAGACCCTGCTCACCAGCGGCACCTCGAAGATGGCGCGCTGGCGCAAGATCCTGTTCTCGTTCCTGTCGCGCAACGCTCGCCCGCCGACGGCGTTCTTCAACCTGCCGCCGAACCGCGTCGTCGAGCTGGGGTTACAGATCGAGATGTGATCTCGCGAGGTTGTGCAAAACATGCACACTTCGCAGCCCGCGTGGAGCCCCGTACGATGGGGGCATGCGTGCACCCCTGGTCGTCGCCTTCGCGCTCGCCGGCTGTGGATTCTCCGCCGGCGGTGGTCAGAGCAACCCGACCGCCGACGCCCGTGCGATCGATGCGCCGAGCAGCGCTGACGGCCCGCTCGGCAGCGATGCCACCGTGGTGCTACCCGACGCCGCGGTGGGCGCGCTCTGCCCCAGCACGTACGCCCCGATCCCGACGTTCGCGAACAGCACGTCGCGCTACCGGTTCGTCGCGACGACCATGAAATGGAACGATGCGGAGACCGACTGCGCCGATGACGCCACGGGAGGCGAGCTGGCGACGCACCTGATCGTGCTCGACGACGCCGCCGAGAAGACCGCGATGATCGGCGGACCCACCGGAGTGCTCAACCTCAGCGATCAGTGGACCGGAGCGACCGACCTCGCGGAGGAAGGCGAGGTGAGGTACGTGACGGCGCAAGCGACCACGCTCGCGCTCGCCCCGACGATGCAGGCCGACAACAAGGACTGCATCCGGATCAAGAGCAGCGGCAACGAAGAGTTCCGCAGCTGTGACGAGGTCAATCGCTACGTCTGCGAGTGCGATGGCCGCGCGGCGGATCCGGCCCGGTTCCCGAACCCTCCCGACGGCAACGGCGGTCCATAGTCAGCGCGCCGAGAGCACGTCGCGCACGCTGCGCGGCCGCACCGCCGGATAGCGCGCGTTGTCGACCGGCGTCAGCGTACCGAGACCGCTCGCCATGTCGTGCGCGTACTGCATCTGCTGCCACACCGGGAACACGTTCTCGGGTGCCTCGTCGGCCGCGCGCATCCCCGCGATCCGACCGGCGAGCTCGGCGAGCGTGCCGGCGTGCTCGATGGTCACCGGCGTCCCGCGCACCTCGGCGAACACGGCCCCGAGCTGGCGCGGCGACAGCGTCTCTCCGGCGACGCGGACCACGCGGCCTGCATCGGCATCGAGCGCGATGGCGGCGATGTACTTCGCGACGTCATCCGTATGCGTGAAGTCGTACGGCTGGTCAGGATCGCCCCACACGCGATAGATGCCGGTCTTCGGGTCGGGCCCGATCGCGCCCCATGCGAGCAGATCCATGAACGCACCGCACAGCAACGACGTGGCGCGGACGTCCTTGGACGCATCGAGCACCGCATCCATCTCGCGGCGCAGATCGAGGTTGCGGTTGCCACCGGGCTCGGTCTTGAAGAAATCGAGCGCGTAGTCCGAGGGCATCATGCAGCGCACGCCGGCCTGCTCCGCGGCGTGGAGCAGCCGGGTCTGGCCATCGACAATCACGTCGCGCAACCCCTGCACCGTGGACACGACGACCTCGATGTTCTGGCAGGCGTGCGCCAGCGACGCGGCGTCGGTCAGGTCGGCGACCACGAGCTCCACGCCCAGCGCCCGGAGCGCCATGACGTGCTCGGGGTTCGAGCTCGCGCGGTGGGTGACGCGCACCGTGGCGCCGAGCGCGACGAGCTCGCGCACGACCTTTCCACCCATCTTGCCGCTCGCGCCGACGACGAGAACCCGGGGCTGCATGCTCATTCGATGCGTGTACCACACGCACGTCGCGCTACTTCGGAACGTGGCCGAGATCGGACTCCGCGCCTCCGAGCGTGAAGTAGAACGTCGCACCGCGGCCCGGTGCTGACTCCGCCCAGATCCGGCCGTGGTGGTGCCGGATGATCCGATGCACGGTTGCGAGCCCGATACCGGTTCCTTCGAAGTCCGTCGCCGCGTGCAGGCGCTGAAACGGTGCGAACAGCTTGCCGCTGTAGGCCATATCGAACCCCGCCCCGCTATCGCGGACGTGGAACACCCCCGCGTCGCCGCCGATCCAGACCTCGCCGCGCGACTGGCGATTCGTGAACTTCCAGGCGTTGCCGATCAGATTCTCGAGAACGATCCGTATCA
Organism: Haliangiales bacterium; assembly: GCA_038203335.1. GTDB lineage: Bacteria > Myxococcota_A > Polyangia > Haliangiales > Haliangiaceae > JABFXX01. Next base: position 2,190 of record JBBRED010000281.1, read on the forward strand.
ACTGATGGTCGCCCCGCGCGCGGAGCCCCGGCGCGATGTGAATCTCGACAACGCGCGACGGTTCACGGCGAACGAGCTCCGCGACCACCTCGGTAGAGATCACGGAGAGATCGATATCCCGGACCCGGAGAGGTGTCCGCGAGATCCGCGCGAGACCGAGCAGCGCCTCGATCAGGCTGGCCATCCGCTGCGTGCCTGCGTAGATCCGGCCGAGGAGATGCTGTCCCTCCGCATCCAGCTGGTCGCCGTAGTCCGCGAGGAGCGCCTGACTGAAGCCATCGATCGCCCGCAGCGGGCTTCGCAGGTCGTGGGAGACCGAGTAGCTGAACGCCTCGAGCTCCATGTTCGCGAGCTCGAGCGCGGTCGTCCGCTCGGCGACACGCTGTTCGAGGGTGTCGACGAGGACTGCGTTATCGATCGCAAGACCTGCGCGATCGGCGAGGTCGTGCGCGAGCTGCTGGTCCTCGAGCGTGTACGGCGCTCCGGGCCGGGTGCGTATGAGGCTGACGACGCCAATGGTGCGGCCCTTGGAGCACAGCGGAACCGCGAGGGCGCTGTGCACCGACAGCTTCGCGAGCAGCTCCCGGAACGGTTCACTCATCGCATCGAGCAGCGCGGCCGGATCGAGCTCGGCGATCAGCATCGGCGTTCCGTTCGCGGCGACTCGACCCGCAATTCCGTCCCCGACACGTTGCCGGAGCGATCCGACGACGCGGAGCGCGGTCTCTGAATGGTCGGGATCGGGGTGATGGAACGCCGCGCTGGGCTCGACCCATTCGCCGTCATCCGAGATCAGGCGCACCGCACAGCCATCGCCGATGATCTCGCTCAGGCGACGTGCGACGAGGGCGAGCAGATCGACGCTTCGCCCCGAGGTCGCCGCAAACTCGTGGGCGGTGGTGGACACGAGCTCGAGTCGCGCGGCCGTCCGGACAACAGCGAGCTGGGCCTCGCCACGCTGGCGCTGGAGCGCATCGCGCGCTGACATGTCCAGGATCGTCGACACCCGGACCGAAGTTCCCGGCACATGTTCGATCGTGCTGGTCGAAACGAGCACCGGGACGCCGCTGCCATCTTTGTGCTGGAGCTCCACCTCGATCGTGGTGAAGCCTGGCTCCTGAAGCAGCGCGGAGTACGCGGCGAGCTGCGCGACCGTCCTCGGCGAGAGCAGCTGGTACCCGGACATCCCGACGAGCTCGTCGGGCTCGTATCCCAGCATGCGCGCGTACGCCGGGTTCACGCGCCGGATCACTTGGCTCGTCGCGTCCGAGACGACCACGCCGAACTGGGCCTGCTCGAGGGCATGCGACCACAACGCAGCCGAATCCTCGGCGCGGCGACGCTCCGTGAGGTCACGAAGAAACCCCGTGAAGCGCACGGCACCATCGGGCCGGTCCGCGGCGATGATCGAGAGCTCGATCGGAAACTCCGACCGATCCGCGCGCATTCCGGTCAGCTCGACCCGGCGTCCGACGATGCGCATCTCGCGGGTTCCGACCACCCGCGCGAGCCCGCTCGCGTGAGCCTCGCGATCTCGCTCGGGAATGATCAGATCGGCGAGAAGCGCGCCGATCGCCTGGTGTCGCGAGTAGCCGAACGTTCGCTCGGCCATCGGATTGAACGCCGTGATCACACCCCGGTGATCCATCTCGATCACGGCGTCGAGCGAGGCTTCGAGGACCCGGCCCGACGTGAGCTCCGCGTCGCCGAGGAGCTGGTCCTTGGTGGCGATGTACTCCCTGGCGATGGTCGACAGGGACCGCTGCTGATATGTACCGAGAACGAGCATGCAGCCTTCGAGGCGCGAGGGCTCGCCGGCGAACGCCTCGATCAGGCGGGGCACGATCGCCGCGTAGAAGGTGTTCGAGATCTCGTACCAGGCAGCGAACTCGAGGCCCGCACGCGCGAACCGCCGGCCGAGCTCCCCGAGGTGCTCCTCGCACGGCCCCCAGTTCCCGCGGCTGGCGAGACGCATGCGCTCGCGCGCGTCTGCGGCCTGCTGCCCGACGGTTAGCTCCTGAGGCGAGGTGCTCTTGCTTGCCAGCGCGCGCGCACTCGCCTCGTTCGCTTCGAAGTTGCGGTCGCAGGCTTGGAAGAAGTCTTGCACCGCCGCCGGCGCGTGCCCGGTGAACCACCCTTCTCGCTCGCGCTCCACAACCGCTGATTGTAGCTGGTCCAGAGGACTCGTAGGTGGTCACACGGCTTCGTCGCGCAGTCGGGATGAGGCGCCCGCCTCCGTGATGAGCTACTGCCGGCGCGTCGAATCGGGGCACCACACACGGCTCGCACCAGCGCACGGCGAGTCAGCACGCGGCCCGGGCAAGACGCGATCAAGACCGCGTGCGGCGTGCGAGCTGTGCGAGCAATACGCAGCCGATCGCGCCGAGCAGCGCCGCGACCGTCACATCGGCGGCGAACTCCTCGCGCGTGACAAGCGCGATCAGCACGCGCGCCGCGCCGAGCAGCACGAGCACGACCGCGAGCACCCACTCCTCGCCGGGAGGCTGCGGCGCCTCGTCAGCGGGGGTCGGTCCGTCGCGATACGGGCTCATCGCGGGCCACTATGATTCAACCCGACGCAACCAGAGCCGGATCCGCGTGGTCTTGATGGCTTCTTGATGGGTGCGGAGGGTGTATTGATGAGGCCCTTAGGCCGACCGATGACCGCGACGCTCCCTTCTCACCGCACCGGCCCGCGCGGCTACCTGTTCGCCGTCGCCGTGGTCTGTGCGGCGACGCTCGGCGGTCTCGCGGCGGCGCAGCACGCGAGCCTCGCCGACGAGGCGATGCTGTACTCGCTCGCGATCCTGATCGCGGCGCACGCGGGGCGAGGCCCGGGGTTACTCGCCGCCGCGGTGAGTGTGGTCGCGTTCGACTTCGTGTTCGTCGAGCCGCGGCTCACGCTCGCGGTCGCCGACACGCGGTTCCTGTTCACGTTTCTCGTGATGTTCGCCGTCGGTTCCGCGATCGGCACGCTGACCGTGCGGCTGCGCCGGGCGGAGGCGGCGAGCCGGCAGCGCGAGCGCGACACGGCGATGCTGCTCGCGTTCACGCGCGACGCGGCTGCGGCGCCCGACGTGGCCGGCGTGACGGCGGCCGTGATCCAGCACCTGCGCGACGGTCTCGATCTGGAGGCGCACTCCGTCGAGGCTCCGGCCACCGGTCCGATCGACGTGAACCTCGGCCGGCTGTCGATCAGCGCCGAGCAGCGCGCGCTCGTCGAGGCGGTGACCCGGCAGGCGACGGTCGCGATCGACAAGCTGAGGCTTGCGGCGGCCGCGCGCGAGGCCGAGCTCCGGGCGACGACCGAGGAGCTGCGCAACGCGCTGCTCTCGGCGGTCTCGCACGACCTGCGCACGCCGCTCGCGGTGATCACCGGCATGGCGACCACGCTGCGCGAAACTGCGGTGGTCGCCGCGCAGGACGGGCTCGATACCATCGTCGCCGAGTCGGCGCGGCTCAGCCGGATCCTCGAGAACTTGCTCACCGTGACCAAGGTCGAGGCGGGTGCGAAGCCGCGACGCGAATGGGTCCCGATCGAGGAGGTCGTCGGCACCGCGCTGATGCGCCTCGACGAAACGTTGGAGGGACGGAAGGTCGACATCGAGATCGCCGACGACGCGCTCGTTCACATCGATCCGGTCCTCGGCGAGCTGCTGCTCGTCAATCTGCTCGACAACGCGGCGAAGCACACGCCCTCGGGCACGCCGATCGAGCTGAAGGCACGCCGCGAAGGCACCACGGCGATCATCGACGTCGCGGATCGCGGCCCGGGAATTCCGCCCGGCAGCGAGCGACTCGTGTTCGAGCGCTTCTTCCGCGCGGCGCCCGGCACGGCGGCCGGCGTGGGCTTGGGCCTCGCGGTGTGCCGCGGGATCACGGTCGCGCACGGTGGCACGATCGAAGCATTGTCGCGCGAGGGCGGCGGAACGGTGTTTCGCGTGGCCTTGCCGGATGGCGAGCCAATGCCCACCTTTGACGAACCGCCGATGGCGGTGGAGGCGGCGCGATGACCGAGCTGGTCCTGGTGATCGAGGACGAGGTCGCGATGCGACGGTTCCTCTCGGCGGCGCTATCGAGCCACGGCTTCAAGGTGATCGAGGCCGGCACGATCGCGCAGGCGGTGACGCTCGCGACCGAGACGCGGCCGGCGGCGATCCTGCTCGACCTCGGGCTCCCCGACGGTGACGGGCTGGATCTCCTGCGCAAGCTGCGAGAGTGGTCGACCACGCCGGTGATCGTCCTCTCGGCGCGCGACCGGGAGGATGACAAGGTCCAGGCGCTCGACGCGGGCGCCGACGACTACCTGACGAAGCCGTTCGGCGTCAGCGAGCTGCTCGCACGCATCCGTGTCGCGCTCCGCCACGCGCGCGCGCAGACGGTGACCGAGGATCCCGTGCTCGCGATCGGGCCGATCCGCGTGGACCAGGCGCGGCACGAGGTCACGCTCGGCGACGCGCTCGTCCACCTCACGCCCATCGAGTTTCGCCTGCTTTCATTCCTGGCGCGCCACGCCGGCAAGGTGCTCACGCATCGCCAGCTGCTGCACGAGGTGTGGGGCCCACGAAGCACGCAGCATACGCAGTACCTGCGCGTTCATATGGCGGCGCTGCGCAAGAAGCTCGAGACCGATCCGGCCCGGCCGCGCTGGCTGACCACCGAGCCGGGCGTGGGCTATCGCCTGCGCGACGAGTGACTACAACAGTTTGTAGCGGCGCATCGCCCACACGAGCAGGGCGACGGTGACGCCGACGATCGACCAGAACATCAAGTACCCGTGCTCCCACTTGAGCTCCGGGATGATCTCGAAGTTCATGCCGTAGACGCCGCAGAGGAACGTCAGGGGCAGGAAGATGATGCTGACCACCGTCAGCCGCGACATCACCTTGTTCGTCTTGTGCGCGACGAGGGACATGTAGTTGTTGATGGAGCCGTTCAGGATGTCGCGATCGACGAGCACGTCCTGGAGCACGCGCTCGATGGTCCCGACCATGTTCGCGAGAAACGGCTGCGTGGACTCGCCGACAAACGGCGACTTGCGGGTCGACAGATCGGTGAGCACCGCGCGGGCCGGCAGCACGACCTTGCGCAGGTGGAGGAGATCGACGGTGAGCTCGCTCGCCTGTCCGAACACCCTCTCGTCGACGTTGCCGATCAGGCTGCGCTGGACCTCGTCGACGCGTTCCTCGAACTTCTTGTGCACGTTGAGGTAGTTGTCGATCAGGTGATCCCACAGCTCGTAGAGCAAGAAGCTCGGCGACTGCGCGAACCGCACGAAGTCCGCGATGTACGAGCGGCGCACCGCCTCGAGGAACACCGGCGCGCCCTTGTGCAGCGTCAGGAGGAACCGCTCGCCCATCATCGCGTCGACGCGCTCGAGATCGAACTTGTGGCCGACGAGTCGGCAGCCGCTGAGCACGAGGTGGAGGTACGTGTCGTAGCGGCCGATCTGCGTGGCGGGCTCGCGGGTCAGCGCGTCCTCGACGAGCTCGGGTGCGCACAGGTTCAGCTTCGTCAGGAGGCGTCGCGCGTCCTCCGCCTGGCTGACGTCGATGTCGATCCACACGAACTTGTCGCCCTCCATCGAACCGGCGATCTCGTCGACCGATAGCCTCCGGTGCTGCTTCGTCTTGAAGTCGAGCTCGACGGCCGTGAACAGCTGATCGGACGGTGGCCCATCACTCATCGCTGTCGATGGTACCCGATCGCTACCACTTCTTGTCATCGACGAGGCGCACGTCGACGCGGGCGAGCAGGCGCTGGACGCGCTCGGCCATATCCTCGAACTCGGTGAGCTTCGCCGCCTGATGAAGCTTGCGCGCGAAGTTCATCACGCGGACGAGGTACGAGAACAGATTTCCCTCCTCGTGATCGAGGCCGTGCTTGTCGACGAACTCGAGGAACGTGAGGCCGGAGTCCTCGAGCTGCGCCCACGTGGTCTTCGGCTTCTTGCCGCCGTGCAGCTCCGGGTGCGGCACCTGGGCCGAGAACTCCTGGTGGAGCAGCTCGATCTTCGTCGGGACCCGCGGAAATTCCTTCTCCCACGCGGCCTCGACGTCCTCCCAGCTGACCTGCGGATTGGACTCGCGCATCTCGCGGATCTTGGTCCGCATCCACTCGCGCTTCGCATCCTCGCCCTTGCGATCGAGCTGGCGCTGGATGATGTCGTGATCGATCAGGTACTCCACGAGCTCCCGCAGCTCGACGTACTCGAGCTGGTGGTTGAACAGGATGTAGTAGATGAGCAGGCCGTCCATGCCCTGCATCTCGCGGATCATCTCGCCCCGCACCTGGACGCCGTGCTCGTCGATCACGCCGATCGCCTTGAGGTTGTCGACGAGCTGCGCGAGCACCTTGTGCATCTCCTTGCGCTCGCGATCGGTCAGCAGCAGATTCTCGATGACGGTCAGGATGTCGAGCCGCATCGAGGGAGGTAGCGATGCCTCGGCCGCGGCCATGCGCGTCGCGGCGGCATCGCCCGGCAGCGTGGTCGCGGTCAGATCCGGCAGGCCGATCGCGAGCACCTGCTCGGCGGTGATCTTCGTCTTGCTGCGGAGCTCCGCCGGCTCGCCCTTGACGAGGTCCGCGTGGATCTCCGGCGTCCACACGATGTCGCCGCGCTTCTTCGCGTCCGCCTGTGCCGTGGCGTAGACGCTGCGCTTGACCTTGCCCTCGTCGTACGCGGGACGCTTCGACGCGTCCTTCAGCTTCTTCTTGATCTCGCTGACCACCTCCTCGGGGGCGAGCGTGATCGCCAGGCCGCGGTCATCGAACTGCGGCCGCCCTGCCCGGCCCGCCATCTGGTGGTACTCGGCCGCGGTGACGATCCGGGCCTCCTTCTTGATGAACTTGCGCAGCGCCGGGAAGACCACGGTGCGCGCCGGGAGGTTGATGCCCGCCGCGATGGTCTCGGTCGACACCACGAACTTGATCAGCCGCTCGAGCGCGAGCTGCTCGACGAGCTGCTTGTAGCGCGGGAGGATGCCGGCGTGATGGATGCCGATGCCGTGCGTGAGCAACGACCGCAACTCCTTCGCCACGCCGCTCTCGAGCAGCGCGGCATCGCACATCGCCTCGACCTTGAGCTTCTCCTCGTCGGTGGTGAACCGCCGGCACGACTTGAGCAGACGCGCGACCTCGAAGCACTGCTCGCGCCCGAACACGAAGATGATCGCCGGGACGTCGCCGGTGAACGCGAGCTCGCGCACCGTATCGATCATCATCTCCTCGCGGAACTCGTGAACGAGCGGCACCTTGCGCTCGCGCGACTCGACGAGCCCCATCGGAACCCGCCGCGTCAGCTCCACCCAGTGCGTGAACTGCTCGGGACGGCCGACGGTCGCCGAGAGGATCACGAGCTGCGTGCGCGGATCGAGCCCGATGATCGACTGCTCCCACACGTACCCGCGCTCGGGATCGTTGAAGTAGTGGCCCTCGTCCATGATCACGATCTCGGCGGGCGACACGTTCTTCTCGGCGACGATCCGGTTCCACAGGATCTCCGCGACCTCGACCTGGATCGGCGCATCGCGATTGACCTTGTAGTCACCGGTCGCGAAGCCGACGTAGCCGTCGCCGAAGTCCGCGCAGAGCTCGCGGTACTTCTCCTCGGTCAGCGCGCGCAGCGGCGTGGTGTAGATCGCGCGCTGGTTCCGCCCCATCGCGAGGTGAAGCGCGGCCTTCGCCATCAGCGTCTTGCCGGTTCCCGTGGGGACCGTGACGAGGAGGCTCTCGCCGGCGAAGATCTTCGTGATCGCCTGCTCCTGCACCGGGTAGGGCTCGAGCCCCTTGCTCCACAAAAACTTCTCGTAGAACTCGAGCTCGAGCTCGCCGGCGGTAGGCACGTACCACTGGTAGCACGCGGAGGCTGCTACGGACGACCCTGCTTGCCGCGCTCGAGGAGGTACCTCGCCTGGTACGGCACGTTGCTCCAGACGTCGTGCCACTTGTGCGCGACGATGTCCTGAAGGAGCGCATCACCCTCGGCGGTGCGGCCGAGCGCGATCAGCGCCTGGGCCTTGCGGAGACGCGGCGTCGGATTCGTCTGATCGATGACGATGGCCTGCTGCCAGAACGGAAGCGCCTCGGCGACCTTGCCGCGCCGCTCGAACGTCTCGGCGACGGTCGTGTAGCCGGTGCCCGCCATCGGATCGCGCTCGATCACGGTCGAGAGCTGGCGCCACGCCTCCTCCGTGTTCCCCACCGCGAGCTGGAGCTCCCCGAGTTGCTGATCGATCTCGGGGTTCGCGGCATCGATCGCTCGCCACCGTGCGCCCCACGTCATCGCCTTCGCCACCAGCGCGGCGCGCTGCGCACCGCTTCGCTGGATCGCCAGGTCGCGCGTCACGGTGATGATCTGCGTCAGCTCCGCTCGAACGGTGCCGATGTCCACCGCCTCGTCGCCCGCAGCGGCCTGCGCGCTCTCGAGGTACCCGAGCGCATCCGCCGTGCGGCCCTGCTGGAGCGCGAAGGTCGCAGCGAGCTGATAGAGCTCGCGCGAGCCCTTGTGCTTCAGCATCGGCTCGATCACGCTCTGTGCGAACGGTGCCATCCCGTAGGCCACGGCGAGCCGCGCGATGTAGAGCTTCTTGTCGACGTCGGCACCTGCGAGCTCGATGGCGCGGGCGAAGATCACCGGAAGGTCCGTGCGCTGCTGCTGCGCGGCAGGGATCAGCGACAGCACGTGCTCGTAGCTCGAGCCGGCGAGCACGCGGTCGCGCCACGCAGTGTAGATCAGCTGCCAGCCCGCGGGGCCGCGCCGCGACTGCTGCACGCGGTACACGAGCTGGTCGAGGCGCGGCGGCAGCGCGCGGAGGTCGAGGTCCGCGACCAGGTTCGACACGCGCTCGACGGCCGGGTCGATCGCGTTGCGATTCGCCATCGCGATCGCGGCCTGCGCCCGTGCCACGTTCTTGTACTTGCCCACGGCGACCGAGTCCCAGATCCGGCCGATGTCCTCGGCCTTCATGTCGTAGCGGTTCGACGACGCCGCGGCCGCGATGATGCGGAGCTGCAGCGCGCGACTGCCCATACCGGTCAGCTCGTCGACGGCGGCCTTGTTCTGGTTCGCCGCGTAGAGCGCCGTGATGTGGCGGAGCTGCCACAGCGCGCCGACCAGGCC
>JBBRED010000282.1:0-11304 GCA_038203335.1 Haliangiales bacterium
TGGCGGCACTTCTACGGCGGCGAGAAGGCCAAGGTCGAGCTGACCTCCGATATCTGGTTCTTCCGCCTGTTCCACACGCGCGGCCAGACCGCGCTCGCCGATCGCTACATCGACATGCTCGTGATCGGGCTGCACGGCATCCAGGCCGACAACGGCGCCGCGATCGTCAACTTCTTGCCGGTGCGAGTCTCCGGGCTCGCACTGTTCGGCACCGATGCGCTGCTCGTCGACGGAGAGTGGGGCTTCGGTGGCACCGGCACGATCGGCTCGGAGACCAGCGGTCCCGGCGCGAACAGCATGACCACCATCGACACCACCGATCTTCCCCAGGTCTCCGAGTTCATCGGGCACGGCGCGCTGCACACCGGCGATATCTATCGATCGCTGTCCGCCTCGTACGATCGCACCGTCGATACCAACGTGCTCGCCGACGTGATCGTCGAGAATCGCGCCACGCTCTCGGCCCAGCGCACCGAGCCGGTGTGGCTCGCGCGCGGCGCCGCGTTCGTCTCGCAAGCGAAGTACTTCCTCGACAAGACCACGCGCGCCGAGGAGCGCGTGCTCGGGTTCGCGTTCACCGGCAGCTACAACCTGCCGCGCGCGCTGCAGGTCGGCGTGACGCTCGAAGGCGTGTTCGGCCTCAACGACCGAGATCCCGTGCTCGACGGTCACGCCCTCCCCCGCGGCCTCCGCGCCTTCGTCACGCTCGGGACCACGAAGACCCTGTGGTCCTATACGCCGCCGCCCGATCCGCCGGCTCCGGCGGCCGAACCAGCGCCGTGAACCGCCGCGAGCTCGTCGGCATCGAGGTTGAATCCCTCGGCCGCGAGGTCCTCGCGCATGTGCTTCGAATCCTTCGTGCCGGTGAGCGGCAGCATGCCGATCTGCTGCGCGAACCGGAACACGACCTGCGCCGGCGTCACGCCGTGCGCCTTCGCGATCCCGGCGACCCGGTTCGTGGCGAGCACGTGGCGGTTCGCCGTGAGCAGTGAGAACCCCTGGTAGACGATCTGGTGCTCGTCGCAGAGCTCGCGAACCGCGCGATCCCAGCCGTGCTCCGCGTAGCAGCGGTTCTGCACGAACGACACGGGGACGTTCGCCATCGCGACGAACTCGGCGACCTGCTTCGCCGTGCAGTTGCTGACTCCGAGGAGCTTCACGCGCCCGGATCGCGCGATGCCCTCCATGGCGCGCCACACCTCCCGATCCTCCTCGGCGAGACCATCGCGCTGCGACGGGCCGTGCAGGATCAGCGAGTCCATCTGCTCGACCTCGAAGTGCGCGAGCGAGCTCGCGAACGACTGCTCGACCTGCGTGCGGATCGGCGCGCTCTCGTCGTACGGCAGACGGTGATCCTGGCCGTCGCGATGGGTGAACTTCGTCTGGAGGAACAGCTCGTCGCGGCGGACCATGCCCTCGCGCAGCTTCGCCGCCACGCCGCGGCCCACCGCCTCCTCGTGGTAGTGCTTGCGCTGGTTCGCGGTGTCGATGCCGCGGAAGCCGGCATCGAGCGCATCGACGACGAGCCCTTCGGTCGCCTCTTCCTTCCACGCCGTCCCGTAGAGCAGCGACGGCACGCGGACCCCGCGGACGTGGATCGTCATGCGGCGCATCCTACCTCCTGCTACGATCGATCGGATGAGGTCGCTGCTGATCGTCGTCGCGCTCGCCGCGTGTCATGCGCCGGCACGCGAGACCTCACCGGCGAACACCGACCCGCGCACACCCGAGGCCGAGCGCAAGACCCGGGGCCGCGTCATCGTCACCGACACCGACGTGCGCATCCTGCCGGCGATCAAGTTCGACGGCCTGACCGCGAACGTCGAGCTCGCCGGGCTCGAGACGCTCGATGCCGTCGCCGCCACGCTCGATGGCAACCCGAGCATCCTGCTCGTCGAGGTCCAGGCGTTCGGGGCCGATGGTGATCCGCGCTATCAGCAGATCATCGGCGAGAAACGCGCGAAGGGGATCGTCGACTACCTGGTGAGAAAGGGCGTCGCGCCGGGGCGGCTGCGGTTCCAGGGCATCGCGAAACCCGCGCCGGGACAGAGCAATCAGCCGATCTTCCTGATCCTGCAACGCGCCGAGTAATCCCCTGTCTCTACAGGGTGCAACTCGCCGCCTCGTTGACCGGAACGCGCCTCGTGGCCGCGGCCGTCGCCTGCTCCGCTGCCTTCGGCGTCTACCGCGCGTGGCCCGCGCCCGAGCCCGATCGCGTGATCCCACCGGCGCCCACGTACTCGTACGTGCCGCTGCTCGGAGATCCCACGCGCTCGATCGAGGATGCGCAGGAACAGCAGGGTGCCGGCTGCGCGCCGTTCATCGCGCCCCTGATCGCGCACCGGAACTGGTCCCTGCAGCTCGCCTCCGGCGCGAGCGGCTGCACCGGCGACTACATCCCGAACACCTACGAGATGCACGCGGACGGATCGGTCGCGTGGACCGCGATCGGCATGCCCACGCGCATGCTGCAGCTGGCCGCGCCGGAGCTGGCGCTGATCACGCGGGTCAACGAGTTCCCGTGCGGCCGCACCGATCCCGTCGGCTACTCCTATGGCTGGATGCGGATCGCACCCGGCGGCGATCCGAACGGCCAGGGTGCGGCCGTGCTGCCGTCGAGCTCGCTCGGCGGAGCGATGGTCGAGGCCGTCCTCTCCGGTGCGATCGAGCGCTACCGCACGGCCCGGCTCGCCGACATCGGGGCGTTCGAGCTGCACGTGAACGCGAAGGTCGACCACCGACGACTCCGCGTCGACCTGGACGGCACCGGGCACCTCGTGGTCCACCGCGGAACGCACGAGAGCATCACGCGGATCCTCCAGCCCGAGGAGCGCGTGGAGGCGTTCGATTTCCTGGCCACCCGGATCGGTGCCGTCCGCGACAGTGAGTACGATCCCATCGCACGCGGCTCGCTCGTCATCACCGGGGTCCGCCTGCCGGTCGCCCTCTCCCAGTGGGAGGACCAGCAGCTCCGCGTGCTCTGGGATGCGCTCGCCGACGCCAGCGAGTTGGAGTCTCAGCGGTAACGCTGTACCGTCGGGGCGTGATCGAGGAACGCCTTACCCGCCTTGCCGCGCTCCGTGGTGACGCCGCCAAGGGTCTTCCCATCTCGGCGTGGCAAACCAACCTGGATGACCTCGATCGAGATCTGCTGCTGCGCGCCGCGATCGAGGCCGTCCGCACGCTGATGGTCCCCGAGTGGGAGAGCAAGCGCACCGAGGATCGTCGGCCGCAGCAGGCGCTCGAGGCCGCCGAGGCCTGGCTCGCCACGAAGTCCGCCGATGCCGTCGCGAACGCGAAGACGATCGCGAAGGAATGCACGGCCGCGCGCAACGAGACGTTCGGCACCGACCATCGGATCCCCGAGGCCGCGCGCGCGTGCGCGTGGGCCGTGGGTGCGAAGGACAACACGAACGTGTACGAGGCGCTGCAGTCGATCGAGGAGGATCTGCTCGCGCGGATCGCGCTCGTCGCCGAGTACCACCGGGTCCCCGAGGTCCGGAGGTCGGTGCTCGCGGCGCTGCGCAAGGTGCTCGTGCCCGTGCAGGAAGCCGCGCCGACCGTGACGGGGCCCGTGCCCTACGCGGCGAGTGGGCACTTCGAGGTCGGGCAGCAGCTCACGCATCCGAAGTTCGGAAACCTCGTCGTGACCTCGAGCGTCGACAAGACGATCGACGTTCAGCTCGAGGACGGCACGACGAAGCGCCTCGCGCAGAAGCCGAAGTCGTAAGCGCTCAGGCGCGCGGCAGCATCACGGCGAACGTGGACCCCTCGCCGGGCACGCTCTCGCAATCGACGTGGCCCTGGTGCGCCTCGACGATCTGCCGCGCGATGAACAGACCGAGGCCGAGGCCGCCGTAGTGCGCGGGCACCGCGCGCTCGAACTTGCCCCAGATCCGCTGCACGTCCTCGCTCGCGACGCCGATGCCTTGATCGCGCACCTCGAGCCGCACCAGCGCGCCGTACTCGCCGGCGGCCACGCGCACCGGCCGGCCGCGACCGTACTTGAGCGCGTTGAGCACGAGGTTCGTCACGACCTGATCGATCCGCAGGCGATCCCAGTTGCCGCGGATCGATGGCACGTCGATCACCATCTCGGAGCCCGCCTGATCCGCGCGCGTGCGCAGGCGGTTCGTGACGTCGTGGACCAGCTCGGAGAGATCCACCTCGCCGAGCTCGAGCGCGAGCTGCCCCTTGGCCTGCTGCGCGTCGAGCAACGCATCGATCAGCGAGGCGAGGCGGTTCATCTCGTGACACGCGGCATCTGCCATCACGCGGATCTGCGCGCGCGGGGCGCCGCGATCGAGCTGGCGGTTGAGCTGCTGGAGCTGGAGGCTGACGTTCGTGACCGGAGCGCGCAACTCGTGCGAGGCGACCATCAGGAAGTCATCGCGGAGCTGGAGCGCGCGCTGCGTGGCGACCAGCAGCTCCTCGCGCTCGGCCTCGAAGCGCTTTCTCTCCGTGATGTCGCGAACGATGCTGAACAGGCAGCGCTGGCCCGGCATCAGATCACCGCGCGAGCTGACCTCGACGGGAAACGTGGAACCATCGCGCCGGCGATGGACGGTCTCGAACAGGAGACCGTCGACGTTCGCGACCCGCATCTGCTGGGTCACGTCCGGGCTGGGTTCCACGCGCAGATCGAAGATCCGGAGGGCCAGGAGCTCCTCCCGGGTATAGCCGTAGCCCACCTCGGCGGCGCCGTTGGCGTCGACGATCCGGCCGGTGTCGGCATCGATCACGAGGATGATGTCCCGTGCGTGCTCGAACACATAGCTCGTGATCTCGGGATCGTGGTGCACGCCGCCGTAGAGCCTACTCCAGCTTACCTTTCCCGCGGGACAGATCGGTCGACCCGGAAGACATGGCGCCCTCGATCACCTGTCGCTCGTGTGCTCACCACAACGACCCCTGGCGGAAGTTCTGCGGCGGCTGTGGCAGCGGCCTGCCCGGTGCATGCGCCACCTGCGCCTGCGTCAACGGGCCGGCCGAGAAGTTCTGCGGCGGATGCGCGAGGCGGCTACGGCGCGTCGAGCGGCCGAAGGAGCCCGCCGAGCACACGATCCCGATCGACGTCGTCACCGACATCGTGACCTGATGTCGCGGTGATGTCGGTGCCCCGCTCCAGGCGCCGTATCACGTGACATGAGATTCGCGTTGCTGGCTGCGAGTAGTTGCTACGTCGACTGCACCGACACACCGAGCTGCGTCGTGTCGTGTCCCGCAAATAATTGCGACGTCGTCGGCTGCGAAGCCCACCAGTGTGTCGTGAGCTGCGGCTCGTCGGGAATCGCCACGCAGACGGGAACGACCGCGAGCTGTCCGTAACTCGGCATACACATCGTCGACGAGTAGCTCGCCGATTCTCGTAACCGACGTTTCAAAACGCGGTCGTGTGGACCTTGCTGTCCCTTGCGACCGACACGCACGTGCGTGCGACGGTGCGTCGAGTGACCGAGCGCGAGAAGAGCATCACCGTCGGCAGGTACCTGCTCCATCGCAAGATCGCGAAGGGCGGGATGGCGACGATCCACATCGCGCATCTCGTCGGCGACGTCGGCTTCTCGCGCATCGTCGCGGCGAAGCGCATGCATCCCGAGCTCGCGCAGGATCGCGAGTTTGTCGCGATGTTCCTCGACGAGGCACGCGTCGCCTCCAAGGTCCACCACCGCAATGTCGTGCCCGTGCTCGACGTGGTGACCATGAGCGACGAGGTCATCCTCGTACAGGACTACGTGCACGGTGTGCCGCTGTCGTGGTTGCAGAAGGCAGCCCACGACGCGGGCACGCGGATCCCCGTCTCGATCGCCGTCTCGATCGCGGCGCAGATCCTCGCCGGCCTTCACGCGGCCCACGAGACCACCGACGAGATCGGCACGCCGCTGCAGATCGTGCACCGCGATGTCTCGCCGCAGAACGTGATGATCGCGACCGATGGGACCGCGCGCCTCCTCGACTTCGGCGTGGCCAAGGCCGCGATGGCCGCGCACATCACGCGCGCCGGAATCTTCAAGGGCAAGATCGCGTACGCCGCGCCCGAGCAGATCCGCGGCAAGGCCACGCGGCAGAGCGACCTCTACGCCGCCGCCGTGATCCTGTGGGAGCTGCTCGTCGGGCAGCGGCTCAATCCATCGTCGCAAGGGCAGACCCAGCAGATCGCGAAGATCCTGCGCGGCGCACTGCCGCGCGTGACCGAGATGCTGAGCGAGGAGCGCGCGTGGCTCGGCGATGACTGGTCGCGCATCGAGGAGATCCAACAGGTCCTCGATCAGGGGCTCGCGACCGATCCGATGGAGCGCTGGGCCACCGCGATGGACATGGAGGCCGCGCTCACCGCGGCGGTGTCGCCCGCGCCCGCCTCCGAGGTCGCGACCTGGGTGAAGTCGCTGGGCAAGGAGTTCCTCGAGAGTCGCGACCAGATGATCGCGGCCGAGGAGGCGAGCTGGCGGCGGCTGTGCGCGGAGCAAGCCGCGCCGCAGTCGCGCGCACCCACGATCGCCGACGCCACGCAGATGCGCCTGTCGACCACCGCGGAGCAGCCGCCGATCGTGGCCACCGAGCCGCCCGTGCCGCAGCTGCGCACGCCGCTCCTCCAGCGTCCCGTCGCGATGATCGTCGCGTGCGCGCTCGTCGGCGTGGTCCTCGCGTTCGGCATCGCGTTCATCGGGCGCGACGTCGAGCCGAATCGTCCCGGGCGCGCCGCCGTGCAGGCGCCGATGGACCACACCGTCGCGCGCCCCGTCGAGGCGATTCCCGTGGCCGCACCGCCGCGCGTCTCGAAGCCCGCGCGCCTCTCGACGCCCGCCCCGGCACCGGTCAGTTCGTCGCCCGAGCGCGAGGCGATCGCGACCGAGCAGCTGCGCGCACCGGAGATCGCGCGCGACACGCCCGCTCCGCCGCCGCGCACGAAGCCCGCACCGCCGCGCGTGGTCGCCAAGGCCGCCCCCGCGCGCACCGCGCCGAAGCAGCAGGTGGCGAAGAAGGTCGCGCCGGTGCGCGTCGAGACCAAGCCCGCGCCGCGCGTGGAGCCGAAGCCCGCCGCCGCCGCGACCAACTGCAACCCGCCCTACTACTACGACGGCGACAAGAAGATCTTCAAGCCGAGCTGCCTGTAGCTCAGGCGCCGCAGGTGCCGGCGATGCAGTTCGCGCTCGCGCAGTCGTCGCCGTTCGCGCAGTGCTTGCCGGTGTCGCAGTCGCGGCACGCGGCACCGCAGTCGACATCGCTCTCGAAGCCGTCGCGAAAGCCGTCGCTGCAGGTCGGAGCGCGGCATTTGCCGGCGTCGCAACCGCCGCTCTGACAATCGGTGGGCACGCTGCACACGAGATCCGCCGGGCAGGCGGGGCACGTACCCCCGCCGCAATCGACATCGGTCTCGGGGCCGTCCTTGATGCGATCGGTGCACGCATCCGTCGGTGCGGCGATGGAGCACGCGTCCTCGAGGCACAGGTGAATGCCGAACCCCACGGAGAGGACACGCTCGTCGCCGATCGCGATGTCGTCGACAAGGAACCCGGCGAGCAGCGCCGAAGCCATCATCTCGGCGCCGCTGATCGCACCGTCGTGGTCGGTATCGAGGAGGCGCGCGAACGTCAGGTGCGCGCCGGGGTTGGTCTTCATCATCTGCGCGACGCCCGCGTACGCGATCGTGCGCGCATCCGCGATCGGGATGCCGCCGCGCACGATGCCGTCGAAGCCGCCATTGCCATCGGTCCACAGATCCATCTCGAGGCCAACCAGCGGCAGCACCGCCGGATCCGCATCGGCAAACACGGGTAGCGAGACGTACGCCGCACCCGGAACCTTCGTGGTTGCGGTGCGGTTGGAGAGAAAGGTCCCACCGACGAGCTTGCCGCCCACGCCGATGAAGTTGGTGCCGTGCTTGCCGATGTACGTGACGAAGACATGATCGTCGTTGACGAGGTCGTCGGCGAGCACCTCCACGATCGAGGCGAGCGCGCCCGACGCGATGATGTCGGGCACGTGCTTGTTGGTGTCGTTGGTCTGCGTGATCGCCGCGACGATCAGGCCGAGTTGGTTCTCTGCTGACTCGTCGCCGTCGAGATCGCCAGCGAATTCGTTCTGAAGGGCGGTGGTCGACGGCAGGGTCAGCTTGTCGACCTTGTAGAGATGAGGCGCGCCGTCAAACGGACCCGTCACGTCACCTCCGGTGTCGGAGGAACATCCGACCGCCACCAGCAGCACCCCACAGACGATCGTCCTCATCGCCCCGAGTCTGCCACGGGCGAGGATGTGGGACACTGCCCGCCGGTCGCAAGGAGGCAACGTGATGGCACGTCCACTGGGAGCCGCGGTTCTCACCGCGTGGTTGATCATCGGGTGCGGTGGCAAGAAGGGCGACGGTGGCGATGTGCCTCCGACGCCGAAGGTCATCGCGAAGGACGTCCCGCAGGGGCTCGATCTGCGACTCTCGAACGGCAAGACCGGCAAGCCGGCGTACGATCGCACGCAGCTCGCGAAGGCCGAGAAGCTCGACGCCGCGGCGATCACGCAGCTGCTCTCGCGCACGAAGCCGCTGGTCGCGGAGCCCGCGGATCTGCAGGCATTCGCGATCCGCCCATCGTCGCAGCCGCCGCCGCGCACCGGCCAGGTGATCGCGACGACGTTCCCCGGTCCGCCCGTGGATCGCCCGCCACCCGCGGCGACCGCGGCGGGCAAGGGGCTCAGCGTGCTGCGCTGGATGCCCGAGGGCGAGGTACCGCTCGCCCCCGAGCTCAGCATCACGTTCTCGCAGCCGATGGTGGCGGTGACCTCGCAGGAGGACGCCGCGAAGGTGCAACCGGTCACGCTGTCGCCCACGCCGAAGGGGCGCTGGCGCTGGATCGGGACCCGCACGATCCTGTTCGATCCCGAGATCCGGTTCCCGCAGGCGACGACGTTCACGGTGACGGTCCCCGCGGGGACGAAGAGCGCGACGGGGGAGGCGCTCGCCGCGGAGAAGACGTTCACGTTCGAGACGCCGGCGCCGACGATGACCGCGAGCTGGCCGAACGGCGGACCGCAGCAGCTCGACGTGCCGATCTTCATCATGTTCGACCAGAAGATCGATCCCAAGGCGGTGCTCGCGAAGCTGCGCGTCACGGCGAACGGGAACGTGCGCGCGACGCGCCTGCTCACCGAGATCGAGATCGAGAAGGCGCACGACATGAAGGCGCTGGTCGCCGGCGCGAAGGCAGACCAGCAGGACGGACGCTGGCTCGCGCTCCGCACGAAGGACAAGCTGCCGGCCGACGCGTCGATCGAGGTCGAGATCCCGGCGGGCACACCGTCGGCGGAGGGCCCGAACACCACGAAGACCCCGCAGAAGCTCTCGTTCCGCACGTATCCGCCGCTCAAGGTGGTGGAGGCGGAGTGCGGCTGGGGCGGAGGCCAGGGCTGTCGCCCGCGCACACCGTTCCGGTTCGAGATGAACAACCCGCTCGATCCGGAGACGTTCGATCCGGCGCAGGTGAAGGTGACGCCGCCGATCGCGGACCTGAAGGTGTTCCAGTCGGGCAACTCGATCACCGTTGCGGGCACCAAGGCGCCGCGGAGCAGCTACTCGGTCACCGTCTCGGGAAAGATCATCGACGAGTTCGGCCAGAAGCTCGGCGACGACGACAAGCGCACGTTCATGGTCGGCGATCCGGAGCCCGCGTTCTTCGGACCGAGCGAGATGGTGGTGCTCGATCCGATGGCGAAGGGCCGCACGCTCGACTTCTTCTCGACGAGCTACGACGCGCTCAAGGTCACGCTCTACAAGGTCACGCCCGCCGACTACGCGGCCTACGTGACGTACATGCAGGAGCGCTATCGCCGCGACAAGCCGCCGGTGATCCCGGGCAAGAAGGTGTTCGACGATCTCGTGAAGGTCGCGACCGGCAAGGATCTGCTGACCGAGACGCACGTCGACCTCAGCTCCGCGCTCGACGCGAACGGCTTTGGCCACGTGATCGCGGTGATCCATCCGTCGCCGTGGACCGAGAAGGGCGCGCCGCCGGAGCTGATGAGCTGGGTCCAGGCGACGCACCTCGGCATCGATGCGCACAGCGACAACCTCGACCTCGTCGCGTATGCGAGCGAGCTCGATAGCGGCAAGCCGGCGGCCGACGTCGAGGTCGAGATCCAGCCCGGCGGCGGGAGAGCGAAGACGGTGGCGACCGGCCTCGCCACGATCCCGCTCGGCGCGCAGGTCGTGGGGCAGCACTACCTGCTCGCGCGGCGTGGCGCGGATACCGCGTTCGTCCTTGAATCGAGCGGCTACTACGGGGGCACCACGTGGACGCGTTCCGCGCGCACCCGCGATCTCCAGGAGCACGTACTCGACGACCGCAAGCTGTACCGGCCCGGCGAAGAGGTCTCCGTGAAGGGCTGGTTGCGCTGGATCGATCGCGCCAAGGGCGGCGACGTGGGCCCGCTCGGCGACGGCCTGACCGGCGTGACGTTCAAGGTCACCGACGCGCAGAACAACGAGATCGGAAAGGGCACGGCGCAGATCAGCGCGCTCGGTGGCTTCGATGCGAAGTTCACGCTGCCGAAGACGCCGAACCTCGGCCAGGCGCAGATCGAATTCACCGTCACCGGTCCCGCGGCGACCGGGTACCAGTCGTTCAACCACTACATCCGCGTCGAGGAGTTCCGCCGGCCGGAGTTCGAGGTCTCCGCGCATCCGAGCGACGGGCCGTTCCTCGTCGGCGGCGGTGGCGATGTCACCGTGGCGGCGAAGTACTTCACCGGTGCGGCCCTCCCCGGCGCGCAGGTGACGTGGGCGGTCAACGCGAGCTCCACGAGCTTCACGCCACCGAACCGCGATGACTACTCGTTCGGGACGTGGCGCGCGTGGTGGAGCAGTCGCTACTCCGACGAAGGCTTCGGCGGCTACGACGACGACGACTCGTACTACGGCAACCGCTCCAGCAATGGAAATCGTGGGCGCTCGAACTGGAGCCTCGAGGGCAAGACCGATGCGGTCGGCGAGCACGTGATGCATCTCGACTTCTTGACGGCGAATCCATCGGTGCCGATGTCGGTCTCGATGACCGCGTCGGTGACCGATGTGAACCGGCAGACCTGGGCCGCATCGACCTCGCTCGTGGTGCATCCCGCCTCGCTGTACGTGGGCCTCAAGGCGCCGCGACCGTTCGTGGAGAAGGGCACGCCCTTCGATCTCGACGTGATCGGCGTAGATCTCGATGGCAAGATCGCGACCGGTGCGAAGATCGCGATCACCGCATCGCGCATGGAGTGGGAGTACACGAAGGGCGCCTACAAGCAGAAGGAGGTCGAGCCGCAGGCCTGCGCGGT
>JBBRED010000283.1:0-11295 GCA_038203335.1 Haliangiales bacterium
GCGACATGGAGCGCTGGTGCCACCACTACAAGATCCCGTTCACGTTTCCGACCCGGTTCCCGCTGCTCACGCTCCGCACGCAGCGTGCGCTCGCCGCGGCGGAGCGGACCGGTGCCTCGGTCGAGGCGTTCGCGCTCGCGCTGTTCCACGGCTACTGGGCGGATAACCAGGACGTCACGGGCGATGCGGCGATCAGCGCCGCCGCCACGAGCGCGGGACTCGACGGAGCCGCGATCGTGCTCGCGATCGACGAGCCGGCGACGAAGGATCTCCTCCGCGCGACCACCGACGAGGCCATTCGCCGCGGTGCGTTCGGCGCGCCGAGCATGTTCGTCGGCGACGCGCTGTTCTGGGGCAACGATCGGCTGACGCTGCTCGAAGAGCACCTCGCCGCCGGCTGAACGGGAGAGCGAGCAGCCGCGCGAGCACCAGATCGCGTTCTACTAGCAGCTCGACGCGCTGCCGCAGGTGCGCGTGGGCTCGAGCGTGCCGGTGCCGCCGGTGCCGCCGGTGTTGCCATCGCGCTCGGCCGCGGGCGCGTTCGGCGCCGACGACCCGCCGCCGCCACCACCGCCGCCGGAGCCGCCCGACTGCGAGCAGCTTCCGATGATGCTCGAGTCGCTGGTGTTGAGGATGCCGACCGAGCGACCACCCTGCCCGCCCGCGCCACCGCCACCGTGACCACCGTGACCACCGACGCCACCGGCGCCCGGGAACGCGGAGCCCGGGTTCGAGCCGCCGACGCCGCGGCCGCCACCCGACTGACCACGACCACCCGCACCACCCGAACCACCCGCGCTCGCGACGCCGCGCGTGAGCGAGCAGCTCTCGACCGTGATCGATGACGTTCCAACCGCCACGATGCCGAACGCGCCGCCGCCGCCGCCGCCACCACCGCCACCGCCGCGCGCCGCACAACCGCCGGCGCCACCGCCGCCGCCACCCGGTCCATACGCGTCGGTACCGCCATCGCAGCCACCGCTGCCACCACCACCGCCGCCGCCACCACCGTTCTCGCCGGTGCCGCCCGCGTTACCGGCGTGCGCGTACCAGTACATCGTGCTCGCCCCGCCGAGATAGCCGCCGCCCACCGCACCGCCGGCCGCGCCGTTCTGGACGAAGCCCTGGATGCCGTCCGACGTGGGACCACAGCTGCCGCCGCCGGAGCCGCCGAGGCCCTCGAGGCCGAAGTTCCCGTTCTGATAGGTTCCGGGGACGCCGTTCGAGCCCGCGCGCGCGTTGTAGTTCAACGAGAACACACCGCAGTTGGTGTCCATCGTGCCGCCCTGACCGCCGGCGCCACCGTTCATCGCTCGGCTCGACGGAGACTGCGAGCAGGAGTTCGTACCTGCGCCGCCCGCACCACCGCGTGACGAGCTGTTGCAGGCGGTGACGTACTGGTCGCCGTTGCCGCCGTTGCCGCCGTACATCTGGCCCTGGGCGTCGGCGATCACCGCGTCGCTGCCGCCCGCGCCGCTCGCACCCGAGGCACCGCTGCCCGCGACGATCTGCACGCGCGTGAGCGTGACCATCGCCGCCTTTGCGTGGACGACGTAGCTCGACCGACCGTCGCGACCGCTCGCGCCGCCGATCCCCTGCGCGGTCGGCCCCTGCAGCACGATGTCCGCCATCGTGACCGGCACGATCAGATCGTGGGCGCGCACCGTCATGTACTCACCATCGCCGCCGGTGCTGGTGTCCTGGCCGCCGGTCACCGTCACGCGGTTCGCCGTGTTCGAGTACGGGCCGCGCTGCCAGTTGAAGTCGAAGCCGCCCCACACGTTGACGCCGTTGAGCAGCACGACGACCTCGTTGTA
Organism: Haliangiales bacterium; assembly: GCA_038203335.1. GTDB lineage: Bacteria > Myxococcota_A > Polyangia > Haliangiales > Haliangiaceae > JABFXX01. The sequence continues at coordinate 1,818 of JBBRED010000283.1, forward strand.
CGTGCCGGCCTGCACGTAGACGTTCGGTCGCGACGCCTGCACGCCGCGCACGATGCCGTACGAGATGGTCTGGCACGGCGTGGTGTGCGTGAGCCCGCAGGTCCCGCTGTTGACGCCGGCGCCCGCGACGAAGATGCCCTTCGTGTACTCGCCGTCGATACCATCGCAGTTCGAGTCGGTGTACGTCGCGTCGGGCGTATCGGTCGCCGACGGCGGCTGACACGAGCCCCAGCCCGCGGCACCCGCGCACGTGCTCGCACCGGTGCACTGCGTGTTGAGCAGCGTGGTGATGTGGCAGGTGTCCATCATTCCCTGCTGCGCGGCGCTCTGGCAGTCGCACGCGCCAGACTGCGGCGTGCACTCGTGATACGTGGCGGCGCCGATCGTCTCGGTCGAGCAGTCGTAGCCCGTCGGGCACGACACCGTGGAGCAATCGCGGCCGCAGTACCTCCGACCGGTGGCCTCGGTGAGGCACTTGTCCATGCCGATCAGCGTGCACTCGGTATCGGCCTGGCACGGGCTGCACAGCTGCGTCGAGGTCGGAACGCAGACGAAGGCGACCTGACCCGGATCGATCGCGCCGAGAACTCCGAAGCATCCCCACCCATCGGGACACATGCCGCACAGCTTGCTGCACACGCCGCCGCTTCCGGCCGCGATGCAGAGGTGGCTGTCACATTGATCCGAGTCGGTGCACGGATCGCCGAAGTCGGCGAGGTCAGCATCGATCATCGCGTCGACCGCGACGGCCGCATCGAAGTCGGCGGGCAGCTCACCCGCATCGCCTCCCTCGGCGCGCTTCGACGATGCGCAGCCCGCGAAAACGACGACGCACAGCACGGCTCTCGCGATGTTCCCCATCGATGTGGAACGTAGCAGAACAGGTCCGACCTTTACCGAGAATCCACCTCCGGCGTAACGGGACGCACAACTGACCACACGTCAGAACGGCCACCGAACGGATCCCGGGGATGACCAGCGCTAGCGGCGCCCACCGACCGAGAGCCAGGTGATCGCCTCCCCCTGCATCTCGCCCCACGCCGCGGATGCAGCGCCAAACAGCACCACGGCCTCGGCGATGTGGATCCGCGCGCGCGTTCGATCGCGCGTCCACTCGAGCTTGCCGAGCGCCCACGCGGCGCCGCCCACGTAGCCGGGATCCAGCTGCTGCGTGCGGAGGAGCGCGAGCGCGCCGGTGACATCGGCGATGCCCTCGTCGTAGCGCCCGAGCTCCTCGAGGAGCGAGCCGCGCAGCACACGCGCGGTCAACGTCTCGGCGAACGCGGGGCCGCGAAACCGGCCGTACAGCTCGACCGCGCGATCGGCGATCGGCAGCGCCGCACGTGGCTCGTGCAGCACCTCGAGCGCGAGGCTCTGCTGTCCGAGGCACTCGGCGAGCTCGAGCCCGTGCGTGTCATCGCCATCGTCGAGCTCGCCGCACGCACGCGCGAGCACGGTCGCGGCCTCGCGATAGCGCCGGAGCCCGAGGAGCACGTTCGCCTCGCTGACGAGGATGCCCGCGTACGGCGAGCCGTGCTCTCCCGCCGAGGCCGCGTAGCCTCTCGCGCCGGTGCGCACCTCCGCGAGCGCATCCTCGAACTGCCCGGCCTCCTCGAGGACCTCGCCGAGCTGCACGTGCGAGCGCCAGCGATCGAGGTTCTTCGCGCCGAGCGTCTGATCCGCGATCTCCACGGCGGCCCGACTCTCCGAGATGGCCTCGTCGTGCTGCCCGAGGGTCGACAGGCTCGCGGCGAGCCGCTCGCGATAGACGTATGCCGAGGTCTGCCGGTTTGGATCGGCACCGAGGTGCGCGATCGCCTCGCGGTACAGCGCGACGGCCTCGGCGTAGTGCCCGGCGTCCTCGACCACGGTCGCCAGGCCGAACGAGGTCATCGCGAGGTACGCGGGCTCGCGGGTGCGCGCGAGCTCGAGCGCGGCGCGAAGATCTGCCTCCGCCTCCGACGGCCTCGCCGCCTCGAGCAGCGCCGTGCCGCGCGCATAGAGGTACGAGGTCTGAAGATCCGTGGGCCGGCCGCAGCGCTCGAGCGCCGCATCCGCATACGTCGCGTACTCGAGCGCGCGCGCGACGTCCGCGTCGTCGAACGCGGTGGGATAGATCAGCTGCGTCCAGCTGTTCGCGGCGAGCGCGTCATGGTGCGTGCGCTCGGCGAGCGCGGCGGCCTCGCGCATGAGCGTGTGCGCGTTCGCGGTGCTGCCGCCGAGGCTCTCGATCGATGCGAGCGTGAACACCAGCTCCGCGTCGAGTCGTGGCCAGATCCCGCGCTTCGCGGCGAGCAAGGCCTTCGCCTGCTCGATCGCCTCCGCGTACCGCGTGTGGTCGCGCAGCGCCTCGATCTGAAACACCTGCGCGCGCACCTGCGTGACCCACCGACGCACGGCCGGATCGTCGGGCATCGATGCGACGAGCATGCTCGGCGCCGGCTCGACGCAGCGCGACGGATCGCCGATCAGGCCGACCAGCTTCGCCCCGAGCGCTGGACCGTCGACGAGCGTGTCGTCGACCACGCCGTCGATCTCGACCGCCCGCGCGGCGAGGCAGGTCGCGGCCGCCGGCGAGCGCACCGGCGCACGATCAGCGGCGCACGTGGACCGCTGCGTGTCGTGCCACGCCGAGATCCGCGCATCGAGCACGGCGCGCATCGGAGCATCCGCGATCGCCGACACCAGGCCGGCGCGCGGGAAGCCATGGTCACCCGCGGCGCAGGGATCCGCCGCCGCGGGCCGCGCGAGCACCGCCGCGGTGACGCCGAGCCCGACGAGCGCGGCCGCCGTCACGGCGACGAGGGCGCGCCGTCGCGCGGAGGTGACGCGCGCCAGCGCCGCGAGCAGCGCTGGCACGTCGGGCCAGCGATTCCCCGGGGCGATCGCGAGACCGCGCAGCAGTACGCGCCGCACTCGCCGCGGCACGGATGTCCTCCCCGTGCGCGGTGGCTGCTCCATCGCGCGCCGGATCTCGTCGATCGTCCTCCCCAAAAACAAACACACGTCGAACAACGCCTCCCACAGCGACACCGAGAACGCGAACACGTCGGCGCGGCGATCCACGCGATCACCGGCGAGCTGCTCCGGTGCCATGTACGCGGGGGTACCGAGGGCGGCGCCGGTCGCGGTCAGCCGCAGCTCGGAGGGCGCCACCCCGTCGTCGACCGGCGTGACCATGTCGTCGACGAGCGACGTCGCGTACGCGATGCCGAAGTCCGTCACCACGACGCGGGTCACGGCATCGCCGGTGGACTCGACCAGCACGTTGTCGGGCTTGAAGTCGCGATGCACGATGCCCGCCTCGTGCGCGGCCGCGAGGCCGGCGCCGGCGCGGGCGAACACGCCGAGGATCTCGCGCCACCCCGGGCGAGCACGCGCGAGGTACGCCGCGAGCGTCTCGCCGCGGATCAGCTCCATCGCGATGAACACCGCATCGCCCGCGCGCCCGACGTCGTGCACGGAGATCACCGCCGGATGGGAGACCTTCGCCATCAACCGCGATTCGCGGACCAGGCGCTCCGCGAGCGTTGGCGATCGCGCCGCGAGCTCCGGTCGCAGCACCTTGAGCGCGATCGTGCGATCGAGCTCGCCGTCGTGCGCCTCGTAGACCCGGCCCATGCCGCCGGAACCGAGCAGACCGCGCACCTGGTAGCGGCCGATCCGCTCCGGCGCGGTGCCCACAACCGTCATCACCTCCGCATCCGGCGGCGTCCCGGCCGCCCGCACCGCCGCCACGACCACGTCCTGGCACTGGGGGCAGGTGTCGAGGTGCGCGCCGATCCGCGCCGCCTCGTCAGCGTCGAGGCCGTGGGCGATCATCGCGCCGAGCGTCTCGTCGGTCGGGCACACCATTCCACGCTCGGACGTCACCGCGGCGGGACCTTATTCATCCGCCCCGCGCCCCGCAATCAGTTTCTCGGCGCGTGCGACTTCGGGTCTCGGCCGGCATCTGGGGGGCAAGATGCTGCCAAAACGCCTCGCCTGTCTGACCCTGGTTCTCGCCGCCTGTGGCTTTGGCGACAACCGCTCCCTCGAGACCACACACACCCGCCATCTGTGCGGCGACGCCATCCGTGACGACGACGAAGGCTGTGACGACGGCAACACCACGAGTGGCGATGGCTGCTCGGAGGTCTGCGCCGTCGAGACCACGGCCCCGGCCTGCGGCAATGGCATCCGCGAGGTCGGCGAAGCCTGCGACGACGGTAACACCGCCGCCGGCGATGGATGCTCGGCGACGTGCAGCGCCGAGTCCGTGTGCGGGAACGGGACCCGCGAGGGCAGCGAGGCGTGCGACGACGGCAACACCACGAGCGGCGATGGTTGCTCCCCGAGTTGCCAGACCGAGACGGCGACCGCGTGCATGCTCGTGCCGCAGGCCGGATGCGCGGCCGGCCAGGCGTGCGATCTCGAGGACGACGGCGACACCTCGTGCCGCGCGGTGACCGCGCAGGGCAACAGCAACAGCCACTGCGCCGTGGACACCGCGTGCCGCGCTGGCTACACGTGCACCGACGACGGCGATCCGGCGAACGCGTCGTGGTGCGCGCGGTTCTGCATCACCGACGCCAACTGCACCGGCACGGGATCGCGCTGCGTGTTCGCGCTGTCGTCGAGCGGCGGCGCGCCGCTCGGGGTGGACGTGTGCTCGAACGCCTGCGATCCGTACGCCCAGACGGGCTGTCCGTCGCAGATGGGCTGCATCGCGCGCGACGCCACCGCCGGTGACTACACCGACTGCCGGTATCTCGGCGCCACGCCCGACGGTTCGTCGTGCACCGCGACCGCTGATTGTCAGCCCGGCTCGGACTGCGTCAGCGCGGGCGGCGTCAAGACCTGCGAGTCGTACTGCATCGTGGGCAACAACGCGACGTGCCCGCAGTTTCAGACCTGTCACGCCTTCACGCACGACATCGTGATCGGCACCACCCACTACGGCTCTTGCAACTGAGGCCTCCCATGACCATCCGCACCACGTTCGCACTCCTTCTCCTCTCTGCTCCTGCCGTCGCCGACCGCCCGCGTCTCGAGCTCGGCGTCGCCATCGGCGGCCACGCGTTCGCCGACAACTCCGAGCTCGGCGTCGCCGATGCGATGACCGAGCCTGGCCCCACCGACAGTGGCCTGCTCGGCGCACGCGTCGGGCTCGCGATCACGAAGCGGTTCGCCGTCGAGGCGGAGATGATGATCATCCCCACCAAGGACGACGTGCTCGGTGATCACGCCACCGTGATCGGGCTGCGCACGCACGCGCGCATCGATCTCTTGACCGGTCGCGTGCGCCCGTTCGTGGTCGCTGGCGCCGGCATGCACATCATCCGCTCGTCCTCGCCGCAGATGGACAACGACGTCGATCGCGCGTTCCACTGGGGCGCCGGTGTCAGCATCGGCATCACGCGCTCGTTCGACCTCCGCCTGGATCTCCGCCATCTGATCGTTCCCGATCGCGCGACGAACGGTGCGACCAGCGACGTCGAGGTCACCGCCGGCGCGACCTATCGGTTCGGCGCCGCGAAGCGGCCGGTGCCACCGCCGCCGCCGATGATCGTGCTGGAGCCCGCCGAGGAGCCGGTGGTCGTGGCGCCGGCTCCCGAGCCGGCCCCCGCGCCGGCCGAGCCGATCGCCGAGCTCGCGGGGATCGGGTTCGAGCTCGACTCGGCGACGATCGACATCGCGTCGGCGCCGCTGCTCGAGCGTGCGTACGCGATCCTGAAGGCGAAGCCCACGATCTCGATCGAGATCTCCGGCCACACGTCGTCCGATGGCGATGCCAACCGCAACTCCACGCTGTCGCTGCAGCGCGCCGAAGCCGTGAAGAAGTACCTCGTGGGTCGCGGCATCGAGCCCGCGCGGATCCTCACCGTGGGTCACGGCTCCGACGAGCCGGTCGCCGACAACCGCACCGATGCGGGGCGCCAGCAGAACCGGCGCATCGAGTTCCGCATCCTGTTGTCGACGGAGATTCCCTAGCCGGTCTCGCGCGGGAGCAGCTGCGACAGGCTGACGTCGAGCTGGCTGCGCACGAGCGAGGTCATTCGATCCAGCTCCGTCTCGCTCAGCGCGAGTCGCTCCGTGAGCAGCGCGCGCGTTCGCTCGAATACCTCGTCGCGGGCGCGCTCGATCCAGCGCGCGGCCGTGGCGCGGTGAACCGCATAGACCGCGCCGATCTCGTCGATCGAGAGCCCATCGACGAAGCTCATCTTGAGGACGGAGCGCAGGCGCGGCTCGAGACCCGCGATCGATTCCTGCAGCGCCTGGCCGAACGCCTTCGCGCACTGCCGCTTCAGCAGCTCGAGCTCCGGGTTGTTCGTGGAGATCGTGATGAGCGCGGCGGTCCACTCGTCGCTGTCGAGCGCCACCTCTTTTGCGCGGCGCTGAGAGCGCAGCATCATCAGCGCCGCGCGCGCGCCGGTGATGCCGACCCAGGCCCGCAGCGGACCGCGGCCAGCGTACCCGAGTAGCTTCGGCGTGCCGTCATCGCCGACCACGAGGCTCGTGCGCACGCGCTGCATGACCTCGTCGACGAACGCCGCATTGCCCTCGATCGCCGCGATCGATGCGCGCGCGGCCGACAGCACGTCGCGATCGAACAGCGCGATCGCGGCGGGGTCGCGCGCGAGGCACGCGACGGCGAGAAAGATGTCGGTCGGGTACCGCATGGGTGCCTCGGGATCGAGCCGGGGCACGTGCGCGGCGAACTCCGCCTCATCGAGCACCACGTCGGGCCAGGCCATCCGGCCCGCCCGCCACGCTTCGGCGATCGCGTCCACCACGGTGTGAGCTTCCCACGATTTCTCCCGCACCACCGCCTTACGCCCGCGCGCCCGTGACGTCAGCTACGCCGGCACCGGGGTGTCCACCGTTCACCGAGTCTAGCCGCCGATCGCCGTGATCCCGGCGACCAGCTCGGCCGGCGGGTTCACGAACGCGAGACCGCAGCCGACATCCGTGCGGCGCACGATGCGCGCGTCGCACCTCACCTCGCGCTCGGCCATCCGAGCCACGCTCGGCATCCGGATCTCGAGCGTCACCACGGTTCCGATCTCGATCGGACGCTTGGTCGTGACGAACGCACCCGTGGTGCTGAGATCGCGCAGCACCGCCGAGAAGAACGCACCGCTCGGCAGCTCGACCACCACGTCGACCGGCAGTACCTTGCGCGGCGAGCGCGAGGCCGCGTCGGCGCGCAGCGGAGGCTCCGCCGGAATCGGCGAGGCATCGCGCTTCAGATCCGCCGACGACACGCGAGAGATCACCGGCAGCTTGAACGTCACGGTCGGGAGCACGGGCTCGGGATCGGGGAACATCTCCTCGAGGAACGCCGCCGCCACCGGGTGCCCCGGCACGGTATCCATCAGCAGCGCCGCGTACGGCTGCGCGGCGACCGGATCGCTGGCGTCCTTCCACGCGATCTGAAGTCCCGTGCGCGCGATGTACATCGCATCGACCGCCGGCATCGCGACGCGGAGCCCTTCGCCGAGCAGCGGCGACAGCGCGACCGTGGACCGCGACGCGCGGGCGACCACCATCAGGAGCTCCCACGCGGCGACATGGCGACGCATCGTGAGCTTCGCGCGGTACGCGTGCTCGATGCTCGTTCGCAGCATGCGCAGGCCGAGGCCAGGGTGAAGGTCACGGAGCACGAGCTCGAACGCGGCCGCGCGCTGGCACTCGACCCACGCCGCCTCGCCGACGGTGGCCTCTAGCCGCTCGCGGTGATGCCCGAGAAAGTCGTCGGCCGTGCCGCGATCGAGCAGCACGTCGGCGTGCATGTCACCGAGCTCGGCATCACCGGGGCACGCGCGTACCGCGGCGCGCAGGATCGCCTCGCGGCGGTCGAGCTTCGCGAGCCGGGCGAGTCGCAGCGCGACGAGGTACACGGGCGCGGCGGCCTCCCCCGCCGTACGCGCGCGGTCGAGGCAGGCGTCGATCTCCTTCTCGAGGTCCACGCGCTGGAACCGGGCGAGCGCGAGCGCCGCCCGCACATCGGCGAGCCGCGGGGAGCTGGCGATCGAAGCGGCGAGGGAGACGTGGAGCTCCGATGCGCGGAGGAACGTCTCGGTGGCGCGCTGCACCAGCCCGCCGTCGATCAGCGCACGCCCCGCGGCGACCAGTCGGTCCGGATCGCGGGTGGCTTCGTGATCCGCGACCGCGACCTCGGCGAGGGTCAGATACGCGCGCAGCTCGCCGGCCAGCTCGAGCACGTGCGTGCGCGCGCCGAGCTCGCCGCCGCGCCACGCGGTCAGGTACAGGGCCAGCGCACGCGTGCGGTCCGGGTCGACGTGCTCGAGCGCGTCCGCGACCTCGACCAGCCGGGCCAGTCGCTCGAGGCTGGGCGGCTCGGCGAGCACCGCGACACGAGTCTTCTCGAGAGCTCCGCACCAGTCGTCGGTGCGGCTCAGAGTCTCCATGACCCAAGCAGCGATCTCCACCGGGGAACGATATCGCGGCCCGCCCGCGGGACGAAGAAACGGGTGGCTCAGCCTTCGATCGGCGCGGTCCAGCCCTCGTAGGTGCCGCCGAGCGCGGCCGCCGCATCGACCAGCACCATCACCACGTCATGCACGTGCGCGAGCTCGATCGGATCCACGCGGTGCACGCGCGCGACCCGCGGATCCTCGCCCGTCTCGAGCGCGAACCCGTGACGCTCGGCGTCGGTGACGAACGCCGCACGGGCCGCCTCGGTCGCGAACGAGACGCGGTGATCGATCCGCCGCGGCCGGGTCACCACGTCACCCTGCTCGACGAGGATCTGCACCATGCGGCGATCGTCCATCCACTGCAGGCGCTCGGCATCGGGCAGCAGGAGCTCGCGGTAATAGATCCACGCCGGATCGGCATCGCTGCGGGTGACCACGCGCCGGCCATCGAGCACGGCGGCGTCCACCGTTAGGGCATCGAGCGCACCCGCCGCGCCGTAGAACACCAGCTCCCAAACACCAGCGTGGCGCAGCCGGCCGACGAACACGAGACCACGCGCTGCCACGACCGGCAGCGCCTCGCCCTCGAACGCGTCGAGCACGGCCGCCTCGTCGGCGGTCCCGATCGCGTGCTCGCCGGCGTCGCGGAGCGCGACCGCGAGCGTGTACCTCGTGTCCTCGGACGGCGTCTCGTGCTCGTAGCGGAGGTTCACGTAGATCGAGGCCGGGCGTCCGTCGACCATGCACGGGTAGAAGTCGAAGACGTCGGTCACGGCCGGCGCTCGATCACGTCGTGCACGAAGCGCAGCTTCGCGATCGCATCGGTCGACAGCACGAACGGATACGAATCCGCGAGGCCCATGCTGCGGTTCAGGCTGTTGAGCGCGAGCGTGAGCGGGAACCACGCCGTGATCAGGTCGTCGAAGTCGTCGAAGTCGAGGCGCCGCGCGACCACCGCTTCGACCTCCGCACCGCCGACCGGCGTCGGTCGCAGCGCGAGCCCGTAGCCGCGCGCCGTCTCGAGCGTGTCGACGATGTGGCAGTAGTGTGCCCAG
>JBBRED010000284.1:0-11277 GCA_038203335.1 Haliangiales bacterium
GGTCACATAGGTCGTGCTCGCTGCCGGATCGTCGTGGAGGGTGCCGGTGATTGCCGGCTGCGCGCTGGCAACGGACGACACGGCGAGGAGGGCGGTCGCGATCAGGCTCTTCATATGCCCGGGGTCAGAGCAACCCGCGGACCAACCCGAGCTAGCCGCGGCCACGTCCGCGAACTCGGCCGATGTCGATGATCATCGTCGGTGCGGAGTGGAGATCGTCGTCGTAGATCGGTTGTGCCGCACGCTGCCGGTTCGAGCCACGCGGCGGGGGAGGCGGAACGGTCTTGGCCTTGCCGCGCGGTGTCGGGGGCGGTTGCGGTGAGTTTCTGCCGCGGCCGTGCTCGAGAATCATCGTGTTCTGGTTGTGGATGTCCTCGTGCTGCCCGACCTTCGGCATGGTCGTGAAGTTCGAGTCGCTCGAGAAGTCGTTCGCCGGGTTCGCGAGGATGCTGACGCTCGTCGGCTTGGGCTGAAACGGAACGTCGGGCGGCTCGAAGTCCTCGTCGCGGCCGAGGAGGTTCTCGCCGACGTCATCGCTCATCTCGTCGGTGAGCACGTACTCCTCGAGCATGCGGAGCTCGCGCTCGATCTCCTGCGCGAACATCTTGCGGATGAACCGCCCGAGGTGGCTGCGCGAGTAGTTCGGCATGAACTTGCGCAGGAACGTGCGCAGGTCGCCTTCGGCCTCCGCGGCCGTCTGGTAGCGGTTCGCGCGGCTGCGCGTCAGGCACTTGTCCGTGATCTGCTCGAGCTCGGGCGGGATGCCGGGCGTCAGCTCGCTGACGGGCCGGTACTTCGCGTCGCGGACCTTGATCAGGAGGTCCATCTCGTTGGTCGCCGTGAACGGCGGGATCCTCGTCAGCATCTCGTAGAGACACGAGCCGAGCGAGAACACGTCACTGCGGTGATCGAGCTTGCGGCCGAGCGCCTGCTCGGGGCTCATGTACTTGACCTTGCCCTTGATCACGCCGGTCTTGGTGTGGACGCGCGACAGGGTCGCCTTCGCGATCCCGAAGTCGCACAGCTTCACCTCGCCCGCGTAGCTGCAGATGATGTTCGATGGCGAGACATCGCGGTGGATGATCCGCAGCGGCTTGCCGCGGCCATCGACCGCGGAGTGCGCGGCGTGGAGGGCCGCGCCGACCTCGGCGCCGATGTACGCGGCGTGCTCGGGCGGGATCGGCTTCTTCTTGGTGCGGCAGCGCTCGAGCACGGTGCGCATGTCCTTGCCGTCGACATGCTCCATCGCGATGAAGTACTCGCCGTGCGCGCGCGCGAACTCGTAGACGCGCGCGATGTTGCCGTGGCGGAGGACCGATGCGATCTTCGCCTCGTCGACGAGCATCTGGATGAAGTCGTCATCCTCGGCGAGGTGCGCGAGCACGCGCTTGACCGCGACCAGATGCGGCGTGCCGTGCGCGTCGAATGTCTTCGCGCGATAGATCTCGGCCATGCCACCGAACGCGATGCGATCGAGCAGATGGTAGCGACCGAGCTGTTGAGCCCTTCTCACCGGCCCCTCCAGGGTACTCCGCAGCGACGAGATCGAGTAAGGGGTACATGTCCTACCCACGTGCGATCTGTGGGGAATCCGCTATTATCCGGGGATGTCGCGCGCGCTGTTGTTCTCCGCCTTGTTCCTCCTCGGCTGCACCAAGTCCGCCCCGAAGGACAATGGTTCCGGCGATCAGCCGAAGGACGTGGTCCGGGTCCCGGGCGCCGATGTTCCCCCGCCCGGCATGGGCAAGGGCATCGGCGGCGTCCCCGAGAGCGCGCAGACCGCCGGGACCGATCCGCAGAAGCTCGGCGCGGATGAGGGCAAGCTCGCGATCGAGTCCCCCGTCGATGCGAAGGCCGGCACCGAGACGATCGCGAAGATCAAGGTCACGCCGGCCACCGGCTATCACGTCAACACCGAGTTCCCGACCAAGCTCACGCTGACGGCGCCCGACGGCGTCACGCTCGCGAAGGCCGAGTTCAAGGCCGGCGGCATGGACAAGGGCAAGGGCGACGCCGACGTGTTCGAGGAGCAGTCGCTCGAGCTCGGCATCAAGCTGACCGCCGCGAAGAGCGGCAGCTTCACGATCAACGGCACCTTCAAGTTCGCCGTCTGCGACAAGGACTCCTGTCGCCCGAAGAAAGAGACGATCGCGATCCAAGTCGCGGCGAAGTGAACGACCCGCAGCCCGGTGATACCGTCGCCGCGATGGCGGAAACGGAACCAGCTCCGGCGGTGAAGGATCTCCTGCGCGGCCTCGGCGATAGCGTGCGGGACGACTTCACGCGCAACCGCCGCGTGATGTCGTTCGCGGAGTACCTCGACCTCGTGGTCTCCGAACCCACGCGTCAGCTCCGTTCGTCGGCTCAGTACATCGTCGACGCGTTCGATCACTTCGGCAGCTCGCAGGTGAAGTACCCGTGGGGCGAGGTCCGCCACTTCCACCTGTTCGATGCGCCGTGGGCCGGGGGCGAGGATCGCCTGTTCGGCCAGGAGCACGTCCAGAACGCGGTCTATCGCGTGATGCGCTCGTTCGTTCAGGACGGCCGGCCGAACAAGCTCATCCTCCTGCACGGCCCCAACGGCTCCGCGAAGTCGACGTTCATCCGCTGCATGGGCCGGGGCATGGAGCACTACTCCACGCTCGACGAGGGCGCGCTGTACCGGTTCTCGTGGATCTTCCCGTCGACGAAGAGCACGAAGGGCGGCATCGGCTTCGGCGGTGCCGGCGCGTCCGCGCACGACGCGCTCGATTCGTTCGCGTTCCTGCCCGACGACCAGGTCGACGCCCGTCTCGGCGACGAGCTGCGCGATCATCCGCTGCTGCTCGTCCCCTTCGAGGACCGCCAGAAGCTGATCGATCAGCTCGTGGGTCCGTCGATCAAGTCGAAGGAGTTCAACGTCAGCGACTACCTGCGCCAGGGCTCGCTGTCGCCGAAGAACCGCGCGATCTACGACGCGTTACTCGCGAGCTACCAGGGCGATTACATCCAGGTCCTGCGGCACATCCGCATCGAGCGGTTCGAGATCTCGCACCGCTACCGGACCGGCTGGGTCACCGTCGAGCCCCAGCTCTCGGTGGATGCCACCGAGCGCCAGGTCACCGCGGATCGCACGCTCGGCTCGCTGCCGCCGTCGCTCCAGTCGGTGTCGCTGCACGAGTTCGGCGGCGAGGTCGTGGGTGCGAACCGCGGCATCATCGAGTTCGATGATCTGCTGAAGCGGCCGCTCGAGCACTACAAGTACTTGCTCACCACGGTCGAACGCGCCGCGCTCTCGATGACGAGCGCGACCCTGTTCCTCGACCTCGCGTTCATCGGCTCGTCCAACGACATCCACCTCGCGGCGTTCCGCGAGATTCCGGACTTCCAGAGCTTCAAGGGCCGCATCGAGCTGGTCCGCGTGCCGTTCATCCTCGACGTTCGCCACGAGGAGGCGCTGTATCAAGCGCGGCTCAGGGAGGCCGCGGGCCAGCGCCACATCGCGCCGCACACCGCCTACGTGGCGGCGCTGTGGGCCGTGCTGTCTCGCATGCGTAAGCCGCAGATCGAGCGGTTCCCGTCGACGCTCGCCGAGGTGATCGGCAAGCTGACGCCGCTCGACAAGGCCGAGCTCTACTCCACGGGCCAGGTGCCCGACGACATCGGCGCCGATCGCGCGCGCGAGCTCTCCGCACAGATCAAGGAGCTGTGGCACGAGTCCGACACGTATCCGATCTACGAGGGGCGAGTCGGTGCGTCGCCGCGCGAGATGCAGACCGTGTTGCTCGCTGCCGCCGGATCCCCGCGCTACGAGTACGTGTCACCGCTGGTCGTGCTCGACGAGATCGTGGAGCTCTGCAAGCAGACGAGCCTGTACGAGTTCCTCCGCCAGGATGTCCAGCCGAGCGGCTATCACGACCACAAGAAGCTCGCCGACGTGGCGCGCGGCCGCCTGTTCGACAAGATCGATGACGACGTTCGGATCGCGGTCGGGCTCGTCGAGGAGTCGGAGTACACGCGTGTGTTCGAGCGCTACGTCACCCACGCGATGAACGCGATCAAGAAGGAGAAGGTCCGCAACCCACAGACCGGTCGCATGGACGACCCGGATGAGGGGATGATGAAGGAGGTCGAGCGCACGCTGGAGATCACCGGCAAGCCCGAGGACTTCCGGCAGGGGCTGATCGCGAAGATCGGTGCCTGGTCGCTCGACCACAAGGGCCAGAAGCCCGTGATGTCGGACATCTTCACGGACCTGATGCGTAAGCTGCGCGACGCTTACTTCGAGAAGCACCGGAAGACGATCGCGAAGGGCATCACGGATCTCGTGATGTTGCTCTCGGGAAACGAGACGAGCCTCGCCGCCGAGCCGCGCACGCGTGCCCAGGCCGCGCTCCAGACGCTGATCGGGAAGGGCTACACGCGGGAGTCGGCGCGGGATCTGGTAGGCACGCTCGCCGCGCTGCGCTACCGCTCCTGACGCCCGGATCTTGCGGGCCAACCCGGGTGGCTCGTATCCTCGTAACGTGAGGTCTCTGCCCGCATGCGCGGTCGCGGTCGCGCTGGCGCTTCCGAGCGTGGCGGCGGCGGATCCGACGATGCTGAAGGGCCCGTACCTCCAGGATCTCGCGCCGAAATCGATCACGGTGATGTGGCAGCTCGAGACGCCGGCGCCCGCGAAGCTCTCGATCGAAGGCCCCGGCGGCGAGCGCACGATGGACGTGGAGGCGGCGCGGATCGCCGAGGCCACGCTCTCGAACCTCCAGCCCGCCTCGCGCTATCGCTACAAGGTCGAGGCTGCGGGCGGTACGTGGACCGGCGAGTTCGCGACCGCACCCGAGATCGGGGCCGACGTTCCGATCACGTTCGTGGTGTTCGGCGATACGCGCTACGGCACCGACGCGCACCGCCGCGTGATCGAGCGGATGTCCCAGGAAGTGCCCGACTTCGTGCTCGGCACCGGGGACATGGTCGACGAAGGTCACCGCCAGGATCAGTGGCAGCAGTTCTTCGAGGTCGAGAACCCGATGATGCGGGACAACGTGTACTTCCCTGCGCTCGGTAACCACGATCGCCAGGGCAGGGGCCGCACCGCCGATACCTACCGCTCGTACTTCTCCGTTCCGGAGAACGGCGGCGAGACCGAGCGCTACTACGCGTTCACCTATGCGACCTCGCGGTTCCTGGTGCTCGACTCCAACGAGTACAGCTTCGCGCTCACCGATCAGACCGCGTGGATCGAACGCGAGCTGATCGCGGCGCGCCAGGATCCGGCGATCCATCACATCTTCTGCGTGATGCATCACCCGCCGTTCTCGATCTCGCTGCACGGCGGCAACCGCGATCTTCGCGAACGGTGGACCCCGCTGTTCGAGAAGTACAACGTGACCGCGGTGTTCTCCGGCCACGACCACGTCTACGAGCGCGCCGACCACAACGGCATCCACTACTTCGTGTCCGGCGGAGGTGGCGCTCCGCTCTACGCGCGGCGCCCGCGGCCCGAGGCCCTCGACGCACAGGCGACGAAGAAGTACGAGCGCGTCTATCACTACCTGCGTGTCACGCTGACCGGAACCCGCGTCGAGATCACCGGAGTGCGCGCCGACGGCACGATCATCGAGACCACGACGTGGACCGATGGCCCCGATCCCGCCGAGACCGCGGCGCCGATGGTCGCGAACGGCGCCGGCTCGCCGCCCGCGCCGATCATGGCGCCCGCGCCTCCGTCTTCGGCCGCGACGAGCACCGGTGGTGGCTCGCTGCTGTGGATCGGGTTCGGCGGCATCGGCCTCTTGCTCGCGGCCGCGCTCGTCGTGGTCCGCACGCTGCGCCGCTAGCTGCCGCGAGCTCAGTGGCAGGTCTGTCCGAGGCAGCTCGCGAGCGCGCACGGCGTGCCGCACTCGCCGCAATCGGCGAGCGTCTCGGTATCGCAGTAGCTGGCGACCGCCGGCGCGAGGTCGCACTCGCATGCGTACCGGAGGTCGCCCTCGCGGCAGCCGACGTCGTTCCAGAAGAAGTTGTCGTACACCTGGCCGCAATCCTCGTCGTTGTTCGTGCTGTTCGGCTCGGTGCCTTCCCAGTTCGTGAACGTCAGTGGTGCGCCGGTGACCCACACGAACGTGCCCTCGCTGGTCGAGTCGGCCATGCCGAGCCAGGTCGACGCCGCCACGAGCGGCGCGGGGATCGCGTTCTCCACCAGCCACGTGTTCTCCGCGAAGCTATCGATCCGCGGGAGGTGTCCACCATCGCTCTCGCAGTCCGCCTCGGCGGCGAACCAGTCCTTCGCGGTCGTGCCGAGCCGGTACCGGCTCCCACCGGGGGGCAGCAGCGTGTACGCCGCGCCGCACACCGCGGGGACGGTGTCGAGCGTGCGCCCGTCGCTCGCCTCCGGCGCGTCTGCGGCCGCGGTCGCCTGGAAGCCGACGCGCCCGCATGCAGCGAACAGGAGCACGACCAGGTACCGCACGGAGACCAGTGTATCCTCACCTCGTGCCAACCGCCGGCATCGCGATCATCGGGGACGAGATCCTCAGCGGGAAGTTCGTCGAAGAGAATGCGGCGTTCCTGATCGGCGAGCTGCGCGCGCTCGGCGTGGATCTCAAGCGGATCGTCGTGATCCCCGACGACATGGATGACATCGCCGCCACGGTGCTCGATCTATCGCGGCGGTTTGACCACGTGTTCACCTCCGGTGGCGTGGGCCCTACGCACGACGACGTGACGATGGTCGCGATCGCGAAGGCGTTCGACACCGCGGTCGTTCGCCAGCCAGAGCTCGAAGGCCGCGTGCGCGCGTACTGGGGCGACAAGCTGTCGGAGCCAAATCTCCGCCTCGCCGACGTGCCGCGCGGTGCCGAGCTGGTCTACGGCAAGGATCAGGTATGGCCGGTCGTGTGCGTGAACAACGTCTACATCCTGCCCGGCGTTCCAGCCTTGTTCCGGCGGAAGTTCGTGGACATCCGCGACCGGTTCCGCACCGAGGTGGTGACGATCGCGCGCGTCTACGTCGATGCCGACGAGGGTGCGATCGCGAACGACCTCGATGCGGTGGTCGCGGCACACCCGGCGGTCAAGATCGGCAGCTACCCGCGGTTCTCCGAGAAGGACTTCAAGGTCCTGATCACCCTCGAGGGCCGCGACACCGCGGACGTCACCGGCGCGTTCGGGATGCTCGTCGAGCGGCTCGGTGTGCGCGTGGTCAAGAGCGAGGCTCCCGCATCCGCGGGCGCGTGATAGAACCGGCGCCCGATGCCGATCCAGCCCCGCACCCCGCCCGGCGTGCTCGAGCTCCTGCCGCCGCAGCAGATCGCGTTCCAGCGCATGCTGGACACCGTCCGTCGCGGCTTCGAGCGCTTCGGCTTCCTTCCGGTGGAGACGCCCGCGTTCGAGGTCGCGGACGTGCTCTTGACCAAGACCGGTGGAGAGACCGAGAAGCAGGTCTACTTCGTCCAGTCGACCGGCGCGATCAAAGAAGGAAAGCCGCCCGAGCTGGCGCTCCGCTTCGACCTCACCGTGCCGCTCGCCCGCTACGTCGCCGAGCACGAGCACCACCTGAACTTCCCGTTCCGGCGCTATCAGATCCAGCGGGTCTATCGTGGCGAGCGCGCGCAGAAGGGCCGCTATCGCGAGTTCTATCAGTGCGACATCGACGTGATCGGCAAGGACTCGTTGCCGCTCGCGTACGACGCCGAGCTGCCCGCGATCATCTACGGCATCTTCACCGAGCTCGCGTTCGGCGCGTTCACGATCAAGATCAACAACCGCAAGCTGCTGCGCGGCCTGCTCGAAGCGTTCGGCTGGTCCACCGATCAGCACACGGCCGTGCTGCACGAGGTGGATCGCCTCGGCAAGACCCCGGATGCCGAGGTCGCCGAGCTGATCGCGAAGGTCGCGCCGGAGCGCGGTGACGCCGGGGCGAAGCTGGTGGCGCTGATGCGCGGCACCGACGGCGGCACCGGAACGCTCGAGGCGCTGGCCGCGTACGCGGAGAACCCGACCGTGGCCGAGGGCCTCACAGAGCTGCGCCGGGTCTACGAGGGCACCCTCGCGCTCGGTGTCCCGCCCGCGCAGCTCGTGCTCGATCTCTCGATCGCGCGTGGCCTCGACTACTACACGGGCACCGTCTACGAGACCTTCCTCGACGCTCACCCGCGCCTCGGTAGCATCTGCTCGGGCGGCCGCTACGAGAACCTCGCGGGGCACTACACGAAGTCGAAGCTGCCCGGCGTGGGCATCTCGATCGGGGCGACGCGCCTGTTCTCGCAGCTGCTCGAGATGAAGGTGGTCGGGGCCGAGGCCGCCAGCATCGCGCAGGTGCTGGTGCTCAACGTCGAAGCTCCGCTGTCGGCGCTGTACGCCGCGCTCGCCACCGAGCTGCGGGCCGCCGGCATCAACGTCGAGGTCTACGCGGGCGAGGACAAGCTGGGCAAACAGCTCAAGTACGCCGATCGCGCGAAGGTGCCAGTCGCGATCCTCATCGGGTCGCGAGAGAATGATGCGGGCGTCATCAAGCTCAAGGACCTGCGCGCGGGCGCGGCGGTCAAGGAGCTGGATGCGACGCGCGCCGAGCTGGTCGCCGCGGTCCAGCGGCTGCTCGTGTCATAGTCGCGAGATGCTCGGTCGCCTCCCGGCCAAGGGGCTCTTGGCGCTCGCCGCGGTGGTGATCGCGGGGATGTTCGTCGCGCTCATGATCACCTCGCGCGGACCGACCGAGGACCAGCTCGAGAGCAACGACCGGCTCGAGAAGTTCGCGCGCGAGCAGCGCGCGATGATCGACGCGCGTGGCTGCCGCGACTCGACCGACCACGCCGTGTCGGCGGCCGCGGACTATCTGGTCAGCCGCTACGGCGACGGTGCGGCCGACGCGATCCGCGAGATCACGCGGCACCGCTGCGAGCAGGACCACTGGGGCAGCGCGGTCCTCACGTGCCTGGATCGCGTGACCAGCGACAACGAGATGCAGCGCTGCATCGGCCAGCTCGAGGAGAGCCAGCAGCGCGCCGTGGAGGCCGAGATGAAGGCGTTCGTGGGGCGCCCGGTGAAGGTGATCCCCGACGTGCCGCTCGACGCCTGGGTGGATCCGCTGGAGGACATGGACGATACGACCGCCACCGTTCCCTACTCGTGCCGGCAGTACGAGCAGCTGATCGAGAAGGTGAAGATCTGCGACAAGCTCCCGCAGGCCTCGCGCGACGCGCTGAAGCAGGCTCTCGACGCCATGAAGAGCGGCTGGGCGGGGTACGCGGCGATGCCCCAGGAGGCCAAGGACGCGCTCTCGTCGGGCTGTCAGCAGGGCGTGGACGCGTTGACCCAGGGGATGGCGTCGATCTGCGGCTGGTGACCGCTCCGGACCTCCGAAATTCCTCGGAGATCGGCTGACGCTCGCAGGGCGTCGAGTGTGGTAAGACCCGGCGCGATGGATCCCGGGGATCTGGTCTTACGCGGCGGCCGTGTGTTCAGCGCCGCCGGCGATCAGGCGGCCGACGTTCGGATCTCCGGAGGGCGCATCGTCGAGATCGGGCGCGGCCTGGTCGGTGGGCGGATCGTCGACGTCAAGGACCTGTGGATCGTGCCCGGGTTGATCGACCTGCACGTCCACCTGCGCGAGCCGGGTCAGGAATACAAGGAAGACATCGAGACCGGCACGAAGGCGGCGGCGGCGGGCGGGTTCACCACGATCTGCTGCATGCCGAACACCAAGCCGGTCAACGACCAGCGCACGGTGACCGAGCTGATCGTGCGCCGCGCGAAGGAGATCGGGGCCGTGCGGGTCAAGCCGATCGGCGCGATCACGCACGGGCTCGAGGGCAAGATCCTCGCCGACATCGCGGACATGAAGGAAGGCGGCATCGTCGCCATCTCCGATGACGGGCGCCCGGTGATGAACGCGGGCCTGATGCGCCGTGCGTTCGAGTACGCGCGCACGTTCGATCTGCCGGTCGTCCAGCACGCCGAGGATCTCGACCTCAGCGAGGGCGGAGCGATGAACGAGGGCGCCGTGTCGACGCGCATCGGCATCAAGGGCCAGCCGGCGTGCGCCGAGAGCGCGATGGTCGTCCGCGATCTCGAGATCGTCGAGTGGACAGGCGCCCGCTATCACGTCGCGCACGTCTCGACCGCGCGCACCGTGGCGCTCGTCCGCGATGCGAAGCGCCGAGGGCTCGACGTGACCTGCGAGGTCACGCCGCACCACCTCGCGCTCACCGACGAGGCGTGCAGCCACTACGACACGCGCACGAAGGTGATGCCTCCGCTGCGCACCACCGCGGATCAGGAGGCGCTGCTCGAGGCGCTCGCCGACGGCACCATCGACTGCATCGCCACCGACCACGCGCCGCACTCGCCGGTCGAGAAGGACGTGGAGTTCGAGTGCGCCGCGCCCGGCATGCTCGGCCTCGAGACCGCGCTGCCGCTGATCCTCGACTTCGTGCGGATGGGCACGCTCGACGAGAAGCGCGCGATCGCGGCGCTGACCAGCGCTCCGGCGCGCGCGTTCGGCCTCTCCGGGGGCACGCTCGCGATCGGCGCGGTCGCCGACATCACGGTGATCGACCCGGAGCGCCCGGTGACGATCAGCGCCGACGGTCTCCACAGCAAGAGCAAGAACACGCCGTTCCTCGGGCAGACGCTCGCGGGGCGCGCGGTCCTGACCTTGCTCGAGGGCCGCGTGGTGTTCGACCTCGACCGGAGGCTGTCATGACCACCGCGCGCTGGCCGGTCGCTCTCGTGCTCGCGAACGGGCGCGTGTTCAAGGGCGAGGGCTTTGGCGCGCGCGTCGAATCGATCGGCGAGGTCGTATTCAACACGTCGATCACCGGGTACCAGGAGATCATCTCCGACCCGTCGTACTGCGGGCAGATCGTCGTGATGACGGCGACCCAGATCGGCAACGTCGGCGTGAACGAGGCCGACAGCGAGGCGCGCAAGGTCGCGTGCGCCGGCCTGGCGATCCGCGAGCTGTCGCCGATTCCCGCGAGCTGGCGGTCGGAGGACACGCTGCCGCACTGGCTCGAGACGACCAACGTGCCCGGCATCGACGGCATCGATACGCGCGCGCTGACCCGCGTGCTGCGCACCGAGGGTGCGATGAACGGGGCGATCACGCCGCACGTCGCCGAGATCGAAGCGGTGCTCGCACGCGTGCGGGCCGCGCCGTCCATGGACGGCCTCGATCTCGTGCCGCGCGTCACGTGCCGCGAGCGCTACGAGTGGGACAAGCCGACCTGGCGCGCCGAGGATGACGGCCGCGCGCTCGCCGTGCCGCCGGTCGAGTTTCACGTCGTCGCGTACGACTTCGGC
>JBBRED010000285.1:0-11268 GCA_038203335.1 Haliangiales bacterium
CTGCGTGCCCTGCGCCGGATGACCGGCGTGCACGTCGAGCTGAAGACGATCGGCGAGGACACCGAGTTCGACAAGGCGGTCGCCGAGCAGCTCGTGGATCCGATCACACAGCTCCTGCGCAACGCGGTCGCCCACGGTGTGGAGCCGCCCGAGGAGCGCATCGCGCGCGGCAAGCCGAGCATGGCCACGATCACGATGCGCGCGCGCCAGGACGGCAACCTCCTGGTGCTCGAGCTCTCCGACGACGGCCGCGGCATCGATACGTCGACGCTGCGCGAGCGGCTGGTCACCACCGGTCGGTGGAGCCCGACCCGCGCGCAGCTCGCGAACGATTCCGAGATCCTCGACGCGCTGCTCGGCACCGGTGTCTCGATCCGCGGCGACGCCGACGAGCTCGCCGGCCGCGGCATCGGCATCGGCCTCGTGCGCGAGACCGTCAGCAAGCTCGGCGGCGAGGTCAAGGTGTCGTCGATCCCGGGCCGCGGCACCACCTTCAGCCTGCGGCTCCCGCTCTCCACCGCGCTCGCGCAGGCGATGCTGTTCAAGGTCGGCGGCCAGGTCTACGCGATCCCGAACGTCCACGTCGTCGACACCACGATGGTCGAGCCGGGCGCCCAGATGGCGACCGTCCGCCACGAGCAGCTGCCCGTCCTGCGCCTCGAGCAACTGCTCGGCAGCACCACCACCCTCGAGCGTCGCGCCGGCGTGGTGGTCTCGTTTGCCGGCAAGAGCCTGGTGTGCACCGTCGACAAGATCGTCGGCCCGCGCGAGATCATCATCAAGCCGCTCGGCCCGCTGCTCGCCCCGCTCACGCTCTACGCCGGCGCGACGATCAGCGGCTCCGGCAAGGTCCAGCTCATCCTCGATCCCGCGCAGCTCGTGCGCCGCGCCCACCTCGGGGCGCCGGGCGAGGCGATGGCGGCGGTGGACTCCGCGCCGGTCGTGCTCGCGGGCCGCGCGCTCGTGGTTGATGACTCGCGGGCGATCCGCGAGGCGATGACGAGCATGCTCGGCCGCGAGGGCTGGATCGTCGACGTCGCCGAGGACGGCGCGCGCGCACTGCAGATGACGCGACAGCTCCGCTACGACCTCGTGGTCACGGATCTCGAGATGCCGGAGCTCGGCGGGTTCGATCTGATCGCGAGGCTGCGCAAGGACGAGCGGTTCCGCACCACGCCGATTCTGATCATCACGTCGCGCGCGAACCCGGAGCACCGCCGGCGCGCTCGCGATCTGGGCGTTCGCGCGCTCGTCGCGAAGCCGATCACACGCAGAAAGCTCCTCGAAGCACTCGCCGCCCGGTGAGCGTCGATGCGCCTTCGTGCGGCCCGCGTCGAGCGCGCGGGTCGTTCCGTCTCAGCGCTTCGGCTTCTTGCCCTTGCCGCCGGCCTTGGTCCCGCGGTGCGAGACCCCGAGCCGCAGCTTGCCGCCGCCGCCGGACGAGGACGACGATGACCGCGCGCCCTCGGTGCGCTCGCGGCGCTCGGGACGTTCGGTGCGGGCGGGGCGAGCTCCGCGCTCGGTGCGATCGCCGCGGCCACGCACGGCCTGCTCGGCCGCCGCGCCCGCCTTCTTGCGCTGCACGATGCCGGCGCGCGGGTTGGCCTCGAGTGTCGGCCGACGCTTGTTGCTCTGCGCGGTGGCGAGCAGCGTGAAGTCGATCCGGCGCCGGATCACCGACACGTTGTTGATCTTCACCTTCACCTTGTCGCCGAGCTCGATCGATCGCCCCGTGCGGTTGCCCGACAGGCGCATGTGCACCGCATCGTACGAGAACGGCTCGTCGCCGAGCGACTCGAGCTTGATCAGACCCTCGACGTAGGGCTCGTCGAGCTCGACGAACGCGCCGAAGCTGGTCACCGCAGACACGGTGCCCTCGAACTCCTCGCCGACCTGGTCGCGCATCATGTACGCGCGGTACATCGAGACCGCCTCGCGCTCGGCCTCCATCGCGCGGCGCTCGTGGCCACTCGATGCATGCGCGAGCTCGGTGAGCGTCTCCACTGGCGGCGGTGGCTTGGTGTAGCCGACGCCCGACGGCTGCCCGTCCTTGTGCAGGTGGCTCTTGAGCAACCGGTGCACGAGGAGATCCGGATAGCGGCGGATCGGCGACGTGAAGTGCAGGTAGTCGCCGGAGGCGAGACCGAAGTGACCGATCGGCACCGTGTCCCAGACCGCCTGGGTCAGCGTGCGAAGCACGAGCATCGACAGCGCCTGCGCGCCCGGCTTCTGCTCGATCTGATCGAGCACGACCTTCATGCCGAGCGGCGTGACCGCGGCCTCGACGTCGACGATGATGCCGTAGGCGCCGAGCAGCTCGGCGAGCTGCTTGACGCGGTCCTCCTTCGGCGGCGCGTGCACGCGCCACACGCTGGGCACGTTGCGCTGCCGGAAGAACTTACCGACGGCCTCGTTGGCCGCGATCATGAACTCCTCGACGAGCTGGTACGCCTGCTTCACCGCCGGATCGCCCTTCGCCTTGACCACGTCGCGCACGAGGCGCGGATCGTCGGCGTCGAGGATGACCTTCGGCTCGGGCAGATCGAGCTCGAGCGCGCCGCGCGCCTGCCGCTTCGCGCGGAGCATGCGGGCGAGCGCGTTGAGCCGCGTCAGCTCGGTGATCCAGCCGCGGTACTCCTCGCGGCGACCGCGGAAGTCTCCGCCGAGCGCGGCGGCGACACCGGGATAGTCGAGGCGGCCCTTGCTGCGAATGACCGCGGCGGCATAGCCGATGTTCTCGACGTCGCCCTCGGGCGTGTAGTCGAGCCGCACGACCATCGCGCAGCGATCGACCTGCGGATTGAGCGAGCAGATCTGCGCCGAGAGCTGCTGCGGCAGCATCGGGATCACGCGATCCGGCAGATACACGGAGACTCCGCGGATCGCGGCCTCCTTGTCGAGGGCGTCGTCCCAGCGGACGTAGTGCGAGACGTCGGCGACCGCGACCCACACGCGCGGGCCACCGTGCGGACCATCCTCGATGCACAGCGCATCGTCGAAGTCGCGTGCGGTCTCGGGATCGATCGTGGCAAACCGGCGGTCGCGGAGATCGAGGCGGTTCGCGAGGTCATCGGGTCCGACTTCCTGCGGAGTGGCCTTCGCCTGCAGGATCGCGTCGTCGGGGAACTCGAGCGGGATCATCGCGCACGCGAGGATCTTCTCGATCTCGGTGCGAGGATCCTCGGGATCGCCGAGCACCTTGAGCAGCTTCGCGGCGAGCTCGCGGCGCGCGGCATCCGGATAGCGCGTGATCTCGACGACGATCGCGTCGCCATCCTTGCCGGTCGGCGCATCGTCCATGTGGACGCGTCCGAAGTCCGCCGCGATCCGCGGATCATCGGGCTCGAGGTACACGGCGCGACCCACCCGGCGCAGGATGCCGGTGAGGCGCGCGCGGCCCCGTGCGAGCACCTCGGTGACGCGACCTTCCGTACCGCGCACGCCGGGCCAGGTATCGACCGCGACCCGGTCCCCATCGAGTGACAGGTTGCGGTACTTCGCGGGAACGAACACGGTCTCGGCGCCCTCGATGGCGACGAAGCCGTAGCCCGCCGGGTGAACGGTGATGCGACCGATCGTGCGGGTGTCCTTCGCGGTCGCGCTGACCTCGCCGGTATCCGGATCGTAGGCCGGGACCACCGAGGCGACCTTCGGCTTGAGCGGCGGCGGCACGGCGTGCTTCTGCGGAGCGGACTTGCCCCACGGCAGCGCGGTCTGCCGCTTCGCCGACTTCGGCGCGAGCGCGGGACGCGTCTTCGGCTTCGGCGCGGCGGGCGCCTGGTTGACGAAGGGCTCGTCCGGCGGGTCGTACTCCTCGCCGCGCTGGTCGGGCTTGTGCTTCGCGGCGCGGCGATCCGCAGCGCGTCCCCTCGGTGCGAGTGCGAACGCGCCGCCGGGGAGGACGAGCACGGAGCCCTCCTCCACCATCTGGACCATCAAGGACCGGAGGCTGCCGTACTCGTGCTTGCGCGCACCGAGCTCGTCGGCGAGCGCGGTGAGCTTGATGCCCGGGGTGAC
This sequence comes from Haliangiales bacterium, assembly GCA_038203335.1. Classification (GTDB taxonomy): domain Bacteria; phylum Myxococcota_A; class Polyangia; order Haliangiales; family Haliangiaceae; genus JABFXX01. Next base: position 4,018 of record JBBRED010000285.1, read on the forward strand.
CAGGCGGGACAGGCTTTCAATGACGGCCTGTCGATCGAACGTAGACATGTAGATTTCTTTCCTTACTAACGAAATGCGTGAAGTTGTGCGTCGTCGCCGGTGACGTAAACGGTCCCGTCGCGCGCGATCGCGGGCGTCGTATCGACGTCTCCCGCGAGGGCGAGCAACCAAAGGAGCGTGCCATCCGGCCCGATCGCGTAGAGATGTTCATCCTCGGCGCCGACGAGGATCGTGTTGTTGGTGGCGATGCCGGGCGTCGCGGCGATCTTGTCGGCGGCGGCGACGCGCCAGCGCACCTTGCCATCGGGGTTGATCGCGTAGAGCCGGCCATCGTGGCTGCCCACATAGATGGTGCCGTCGGCGGCGATCGCGGCACCGCCGCGGATGTCCTCGCCGGTCACGGTCTTCCAGGCGACCTGCCCCGCGGGCGTGATCGCATACAGCGCGTGATCGTCGCTGCCGACATAGATCGTTCCGTTCGCGGCGATCGCGGGAGGCGCGTCGACGTCGCCGCCGGTGCGAACCTCCCATCGCTTCCTGCCGTCGGGCGCGACCGCGTAGAGCGCGTCGTCCTGGCAGCCCGCGTAGACCGTGCCGTCGGCGCCGAGGGCCGGTGTCGAGGCCACGTGCTCGGGCGTCGCGAGCTTCCAGCGCAGCGTGCCATCGGGCCACACGGCGTGGATGCCATCGCCGCCGACATAGATCGTTCCGTCGGGACCGATCGTGGGGCCGCCGTCGACGTCGCAGCGCGACGACTCGGGACCGAAGCCTTTCGGATCGCACGCGCCGAGCCGCAACTTCCACTTGAGCGAGCCGTCGGCCTTGATCGCGTACAGGTGATCGTCGTCGGAGCCGGCGTAGATCGTGCCGTCCTCCGCGATCGCGGGCGTGCTCCACGATCGATCGCCCATGGTGAACTTCCACTTCTGCGTGCCGTCGGACGCGAACGCATAGAGCCCACCATCGTGCGAGGTCGCGTAGATCGTGCCGTCGGGTCCGATCGTCGGCGAGCCAGCGCCCACCCCGCCGAGCGGCCGCGTCCACAGCTCCTTCGGCGCCTTCATCGGTGCGGGTCCGCCGCGGCGGCCGCTGTGGCGCGCATCGCCGCCGAACATCGCAAACGGCGGCGAGCCCGCCGGACCGGTGGCGACGGGCGTGGGTTCGCTCGGGACAACCGGGGCGCTCGCGAGCGGGCGCGGGTCGATGCAGATGCCGCGCTCGCAGATCCGAGGATCGCGACAGTCGACATCCTTGCTGCAAGCCGATGCGGGGGACTGCTTGCCGCTACACGCGACCGCAACCGCCAACCACACAACCGACCCGAGCCAACCGTATCCAGACAAGACGTTCACGAACCAGACGAACCAGACCTCAAACTTGCGAGGACCCTACCAGACAAACCGCCCCTACGCTTTAGGAAGATCATTCGAGAAGCGTTCCGCGAGCTTCTCGAAGTATCGGCGGGTCTCTTCGAGCACCACCGGGTCCTGATCCGGATACATGCGGATGCCGTGGGCACCGAACGGATCGGTCGTCACGGGACCGACCGGGAGCCCGCCAACGATGCCCGTTTGCTCGTGATAGAGCAGCGCGAGGACCTCGGCATGGTTCTCCGGCACCAGAAACGTGCGGCGGCCGAGATCCGGCTTGCCGTCTTTGAACCCGTCGACCAGCTTGGCCATGTCCCGACCGGGAAATAGTAGCGTCGCTGGAGAAGCCGCGAAAGGTCCAAGTCACCCTGGGATCGGAGGAATCCCACAGGAGCGGACATTGGGTGTAACGCTTGCTTCGTGCTCGAACTGTGGTTCGACTTTTCGTGTCCGTACGCCTACCTCGCTTCGCGGCAGGCGTCACGGTTTGGCGTTCCCATCGACTGGCGGCCGATGCTGCTCGGCGGCGTGTTCCGCGGGATCGGCGCGGGCGACGGACCGATGGCGACGCTGTCGGCGCAGAAGGCCACACACAACCTGCACGACATGCGTCGCTGGGCCGCGCACTTCGGTGTTCCGTTCCGGATGCCGGCCGCGCATCCGATGCGGACCGTTCGCGCCCTTCGCACCCTGCTCGCCCTGCCCCGCCGTGAGTGGGAGGCCGCGATCCACGCGATCTACGCCGCCTACTGGGAGCGCGCCGAGGACATCACCCGCGATGAGGTGATCGCGGCCGCCCTCGCTGCTGCAGGTGTGAGCGCCGCCGACATCGCCTCCGCGCAGGCCCGCGCTGACGACGCGGCGATCAAGGACGAGCTGCGCGCCCGCACCGACGAGGCGATCGCCCTCGGCATCTTCGGAGCGCCCGCATGGATCGTGCGCCGGCCCGACGGTCCGGTGCTGTGCTGGGGGCAGGATCGCCTCGCGTGGGTGGCAGCCATCCTCGCGGGCTGGGATCCCGATACGAGCGCTCCGCCGGGTGGGCCGAGGCCGATGCTCGAGTCTTTGCCGGCGGCGAGCGGCGCCACCCTCGACGTGTACTTCGATGTCTCGAGCCCGTTCGCGTATCTTGGCCTGACGCAGTTGCCGGCGATCGCGTGCGCCACTGGTGTGACGCCGCGCCTGATCCCGATCCTCCTCGGCGGTCTGTTCCGCGACATCGCGCAGGCCGACGTGCCGTGGTTCGCGATGCCGCCCGCGAAGCAGCGCTACGTCGGGCTCGAGATGAAGCGATGGGCGCGCTGGTGGGGCGAGCCGTTCGAGCAGCCGACGAAGTTTCCGCAGCGCACGATCGCCGCGCAGCGACTGTGCATTCTCGCCGCGGAGCGCGGCTTCGACCCAGGGGTGAAGCTCGCGATCGCGCTGTCGCGGGCGATGTGGGCCGAGGACAAAGATCTCGAGGATCCGGCGGTGCTGCGCACGGTGCTCGAGGCGTGCAATCTCCCGACGAGCTGGGTGGAGCGCACCGCGGAGCCCGAGCTGAAGGCGAAGCTCGTCGCCGCGACGACGGCGGCGAAGGACATCGGCGCGTTCGGCGTGCCGACGTTCGTGGTCAACGGGGCGCATCTGTTCTGGGGGCAGGACCGCCTCGAGCTCGTCACCAAGGCGCTCGCCGGATGGACCCCACCATGATCCTGGTCCTCGTCTGCGCGGCAGCCTGTCTCGCGCTGGTTTACGCGGAGTACTCCGGCAACGATCGCCTGCGCACCGGCTCGAAGTTCGTCGCCTCGGGCGCGTTCGTCACGCTCGGTATCGTGCTCGCGCGCGCGGTCCCCGAGGGCACCGCGCAGACCTACGCGCGGGTGATCCTCGTCGGTCTCGTGTTCGGCGCGATCGGCGACATCGCCCTGCTCGGTCGCAGCTCGCGCGCATTTCTCGGCGGCCTCGTCGCGTTCCTGATCGGCCACCTCGCGTACGTCGCGGCGGCGTGCGTGCTCGTGCCGCCGAGCGTGTGGCTCTCCGGCGACGGCGCGATCGCCCTCGCCGCGATCCCCGTGGTCGCCGGCGCGATCGCGCTGCGCTGGTTGTGGCCGACGCTTGGCACCATGCGGGTGCCGGTGATCGTCTACGTGCTCACCATCGTGACGATGGTGGTCGCGGCGATGGCCGTGTGGCGCGCACACGCGCTACCAAACCCGCAGCGAACGTGGCTACTGGTCGGCGCGGTGCTGTTCTTCATCTCGGACATCGCGGTCGCCCGAGACAAGTTCGTGGCGAAAGGGTTCGCCAACCGCATATGGGGTCTCCCGGCGTATTTCGCCGGGCAGCTGATGATCGCCTGGTCCCTCTCGGGACGGTAGCGAGCTACTTGTCGCTGACGCGGACATGATTGCCGCGTCCGCTTCACGTCCTGACGCGCCTCACGGCGCGTGCATCATTTCTTCTTGCCGCGGCTCTGACGGCGCTTCTTGTTGCGACCGAGACCGCGCTTGTGCGCTGCCTTCTTCTTCGCCTTCATCTTCCGGCCCTTGAGCCGGCGGACGACCTTGAACTTCGGGCGATTCTTGACCTTGCTCTTTGTACGACGACCGGGGGCCATGCGGGGGTTATCGGGCAAGGCGCGAGTTCGCGCAAGCCCGTGCGATCAAAGAGATCGCGCCCGGGCGTAACCAGGCCCGCCGTTGGGCGTATACCCGCTGTCGGTCAGAATGGCCGATCCCAAGGAGCTCATGGCGAGGTACTGCGACGGCGATGCGAGCGCGTTCCGCGAGCTCTACGCCGCCGTCTCGCCCAAGCTCTATGGCTACCTGGTCAAGATGTCGCGGTCGCGCGCCCTCGCCGATGACCTGCTCCAGCAGACCTTTCTCAAGATCCACCGTGCCCGCGCGGCCTACGTGCGCGGCGCCGATCCGCTTCCATGGATCTACTCCATCGCCCACCGCACGTTCATCGACGAGGTCCGCAAGGGCAAGCGGGCGAAGGTCAACGTCGGCGATGGCAATGACCTGCCCGAGATCGCGGCCGACATCCGCGGCGATGCGCTCGACACGAGGGACGATCCGCGGGTGGATCCCGAGCTCCTCGCGAGCACGCTCGATGCGCTCGCCGGGCTCCCCGACCAGCAGCGCGAGGCCGTGGTGCTGACGAAGCTCGAGGGCAAGAGCGTCGCCGAGGCGGCAGAGATCGCGGGCACGAGCGTGGGCGCGATGAAGGTCCGCGCGCACCGCGGCTACGAGGCGCTGCGCAAATTACTCGGCGGCCGGTCGTCGGTGAAGGAGGCGTCATGACCGACGACGACCTCGCGATGCCGGAGTTCGCCCCGCCGCCGCTCGGTGCGGAGCTCGAGGCCGAGCTCGGTGGGATCAAGCCGGTCGCCACCCGCAAGCCGCTGCGCCAGCTCGCCGTGCTGTTCGGTACCTCGCTGATCTACGGGGCCGGCATCCTCGGGATCCTCTCGACGAGGCCCGATATCCACGAGCTACCCGTGGTCTGGATCGCCGGTGGCGCGATCGCGTGGGCGCTCGGCTTCGTCGTGCCCCTGTACCTCGCGATCGTGCCCGCCGAGGGCTCGATGATGCCGCGGCGCCGGCTGGCCGCGGCGGCAGCAGTCACGGCTGCACTGCTCTTTGTCGTGATGGGGATGCTGATCCATCCGCACGGCCCGTCGAGCCTTCAGTACAACGCCGAGCGGTTCGTCCACGGCCATCCGTGCCTCGAGCTCGGCCTCGCGACCGCGCTCGTGCCGGTCGTCCTCGGCGCGGTGTTCCTGCGCGGCGCGCTGCCCGTGGGCTCGCGATGGATCGCGGCCGCGCTCGGTGCGGGCGGCGGCAGCCTCGGTGGCCTGGTCCTCCATTTCCACTGCCGGATCACCGATCCGATGCACACGGGCATCATTCACGCGGGCGTGGTGAGCGTCGCCGCGCTGCTCGCGGCCCTGCTGGTTCCCCGCGCGACCGACGTGCGCTAAAAGCGCGGCATGCGCACCGTCCTCCTCGCCCTCGCCCTCGCGGCCTGCTCGTCGAAGTCACCGGCCCCGGCCACCGGCCCGGCGTCGACCGGCGCGCTCAGCGAGGAGCAGTTCAAGGCGCTGCACGCGCTGCCCACGCCCGATCCGAAGGACCTGAAGGGCCAGGTCATCGATCTGAAGGGCACGAAGGCGTACCTCAGCCTGCCCGCGGGCCAGGGTCCGTTCCCCGCGATCGTCGTGATCCACGAGTGGTGGGGCCTCAACGGAAACATCGAGCACTGGGCCGATCGCCTCGCCAGCGCGGGCTGGGCGGCGCTCGCGATCGATCTCTACAGCGGCACGGTGGCCACCAACCGCGACGAGGCGATGGCCGCGATGAAGGCCGTCGATGACACGAAGGCCGCCGCCACGATCCGCGCCGGCATCGACTTCATCGGCGCGGATCCGCGCATCAAGGCCACGAAGAAGGCCGTGATCGGCTGGTGCTTCGGCGGCGGCTGGTCGCTGCAGGCCGCGCTCGCGAACCCCGATCTCGACGGTGCGATCATCTACTACGGCCAGCTCGAGACCGATCCGGCGAAGCTCGGCGCGATCAAGGCGAAGGTCCTCGGCGTCTTCGGCAAGAAGGACAAGGGCATCCCGCCGGAGAAGGTCGCGGAGTTCGAGACCGCGCTGAAGGCGGCCGGCGTCTCCGAGGAGATCCACGAGTACGACGCGGAGCACGCGTTCGCGAACCCGTCGAACCCGATCTACGACCAGGCCTCCGCCGCGGATGCGTGGAAGCACGTCGTGGAGTTCCTCGGGAAATTGCGCGGCTAGCTTTGCCGAGCTGCGTCACAACGATCACACCCGCGCGCGCACGGATGCGCGACGCAAAGCGCTCGGTGTACGCTCGTCCGTCGTGACCGGAGTTGTACTGTCGTGCGAGCATGCTTCGTGGCAACTGCCACCGGGCGTGGACCTCGGAGTGGCCGAGGACGTCGTGTCATCCCAGGCCGGATGGGATCACGGTGCGTTCGAGATCGCGGAGCAGCTCGGTGAAGCGCTCGGACTGCCGGTGCACGCCGGCGCGTTCACGCGGATGTTCGTGGACCTCAACCGGCCCGCGTCGCACGCCGATGTGATTCCGCGCAACAGCTACGGCGCGGTGGTGCCGGGGAACGCGCACCTGACGCCGGGCGATCGCGCGCAGCGCATCGACCTGTTCCACGCGACGTACTGGGAGGCGGTACGCCGCGATGTGGCCGCGCGTCTTCGCGATCGGGGCGGGTGCCTGCACTTCTCGTCGCACAGCTTCGATCCCTCGCTCGATCCGGCGGCCCGGACCTACGAGGTCGGCGTGCTCTACGATCCGGCCCACGCGTTCGAGGCCGAGCTCGCCGAGCGCCTGATGTTCCAGCTCCGCAGCGCCGGACTCGACGTGCGCGCGAACCAGCCCTACTCCGGCCTCGGACCGGCGATCTGCACGTCGTTCCGCACCGAGTTCGCCGGGCAGCGCTACGCCGGGGTCGAGCTGGAGACCTCGCACGCGGTCACGCACACCGCTGGTGGCTGCACGCGGATCGCGCGGGCCGTGCTGCCGTTTCTCGAGACCCTCTAGCCCCCAGAAAACGTGGCAGGATGCCCGCGATGGCGTCGGTGCTCGCGCTCGCTGGCCTGGGAAAGGACTACGGGGAGCGGCGCGCCGTCGATGCGGTGGACCTCGAGATCGAAGCGGGCACGATCACCGGCCTGCTGGGCCCGAACGGCGCCGGCAAGACGACCACGATCTCGATGGCCTCGGGCGTGGTCACGCCGACCCGCGGCACCGTGCTCGTCGATGGTCACGACGTCTGGAAAGAGCCACGGGTCGCGAAGCGCGCGCTCGGACTCGTGCCGCAGGAGCTCGCGCTCTACGACGAGCTGACCGCGCGG
>JBBRED010000286.1:0-11263 GCA_038203335.1 Haliangiales bacterium
CACAGCCACATCGCGGCGCTCGTCGGCGGCAGCAGCAAGGACTACACCACGCCCGTCGGCGGTCACCGGATCATCGGCGGCATGGTGCCGTGCAACGTGATCGCCGAGGAGATCCTGAACGATCACCCGAAGCGGTTCCGCGCGATGATCGTCGAGAGCGCGAACCCGGCGCACTCGCTCGCGGAGAGCACGAAGATGCGCGAGGCATTCGCCGCGCTCGAGTGCGTGGTGGTGATCGACGTCGCGATGACCGAGACCGCGCGGCTCGCTCACTACGTGCTGCCCGCGGCCTCGCAGTTCGAGAAATGGGAGGCCACGTTCTTCAACCTCGAGTTCCCGGCGAACGTGTTCCAGCTCCGCGCGCCGCTGATGACGCCCCTGCCCGGCACCCTCGGCGAGCCGGAGATCCACCGCCGCCTCGTGCGTGCGCTCGGCGCCCTTCGCGACGACGAGCTCACCGAGCTGCACGCCGCGGCCGCGCTCGGTCGGGCCGCGCTCGCGCCGGCGTTCTTCTCGGCGAGCGCACGCAACCCGAACCTCCAGAAGCTCGCACCGGTGGTGCTGCTCGAGGTGCTCGGGCCCACGCTCCCCGAGGGTGCGGCGGCCACCGCGGCGCTGTGGGGCGCCGCGCACCTGTGTGCGATGTCGTTCCAGGCCTCGGTGAAGCGCGCCGGGTTCGATGCCTCCGGTCCCGCGCTCGGCGAGCAACTGTTCGAGGCGATGCTGACGCAGCGCTCGGGGATCACATTCACGGTCGACGAGTACGAGGAGACCTGGAAGCGCGTGGAGACCAAGGACAAGCGCGTTCGCCTCGCGCAGACCGAGCTGCTCGGCGAGCTCGCGTCGCTGGCCGCCGAGATCGATGCGCCGCGCGATCCGCTGTTCCCGTTCGTGCTGTCCGCGGGCGAGCGTCGCTCGACGACGGCGAATACGATCTTCCGCGATCCGAGCTGGCGCAAGAAGGACGCCGCGGGTGCGCTCCGGCTCTCGCCGATCGATGCGGCGCGCCTCGGCATCTCCGATGGCGGCCGCGCGCGCGTCACGACGAAGGCCGGCTCGGTGGTCACGGTGGTGGAGCTGACCGATACGCTCCAGACCGGGCACGCGAGCCTGCCCAACGGGCTCGGCGTCGACTATGCCGGCGAGGTGCACGGCATCGCACCGAACGAGCTGACCTCCGCCGGTGACCGCGACTGGATCGCCGGCACGCCGTGGCACAAGCACGTGCCGGCGCGCATCGAAGCCGTGTGATGGCGCGCTGTCCTGCCGCGGCCACCGCGCGCGCGATGCTGCTCGACGCGGCGAGCCGGTAGGAATACGTCGTGGCGCGGGCCGGTTGATCGACGTGGACTCGCCGGGGCTCCCGTTCGGGATCGTCGTGCTCGTGGTGATCGTGTTGCCCGTCTGCGTCGCCGTGTTCTTCGGTCTCTTCGCGTTCAAGAACATGACTCCGCTCGCATATCGCTGCCAGCGCTGCGACCGCGAGTTCCGCCGCAAGCCGTATCGACGGTTCCCGCCGGAGTGCCCGCACTGCCACGCGCGAGACTGGAACGTCCGCGCCGCGTAGACCGTCTCCATCGCGGCGAGCAAGTCCGGCCCGACGTTCCACGCTCACGCCGTGAAGGCACGCGCCGACGACGACGTCGGTCGCGCCTTAACCGAGAAGCAACCGCACGCGGCGAAGGAGCGCATCGGGGGTCAGTGGCTTCTGGATCAGCTCGACATCGGGATCCAGCACGCCATGGCGACCGAGCTTGTCGTCGGCGTATCCGGACATGTAGAGCACCGGCGTGCCCGGGCGCTGCTCGAGGAAGCGCGCCGCGAGCTGGCGACCGCTCATCTTCGGCATGATCACATCGGTGAGCAGCAGGTGGAGCGTGCGCGTCTCCGTGCGCGCGAGCTCGAGCGCCTCCTCGCCATCCCCGGCCGCGATCACGTCGTACCCGGCCTGGCGCAACACGTCGCGCACGAGCACGCGCACCTCGGCCTCGTCCTCGACGAGCAGAATGCGCTCGTTGCCGGTCCGCCGCCCGCTCGTGATGGTGCGAGAGATCGCGGGCATCGGCCCGGCGATCGCGCGGAGGAACACCCGGAACGTGGTACCGCTCCCGAGCTCGCTGTCGACGGTAACATGACCGCCGCTCTGCTCGACGATCCCCATCACCGTGGAGAGGCCGAGCCCCGTGCCCTTGCCACGCTCCTTGGTGGTGAAGAACGGCTCGAACAGGTGCGCCCTGGTCTGCTCGTCGATGCCGGAGCCGGTATCCGTCACCCCGAGCGAATAGAACGCGCCCGCCGGGAGCTGCGCACGCGCGATCTCGACGATCAAGACCCCGCCGCCCGGCATCGCGTCGCGCGCGTTGACGACCAGGTTCATCACGACCTGCTCGAACTGGCCCGCATCGGCGAGCACGAAAGCCCCGTCCCCGCAGACGACGATGCGCAGCTCGATGTCCTCGTCCACGAGACGGCGGATCATCGGCTCCATCGCGAGCACGGCGACGGCGAGGTCCAGCGGCTTCGGCTCCAGCACCTGACGACGACTGAACGCGAGGAGCTGCCGGGTGAGCTGCGCGGCGCGTTGACCCGCACGATCGATCTGCTGGACGTCCTTCGCCGCGCGGCTCGTCGGCTCCATCGTGTTCGACAGCATCGAGCAGTAGCTGAGGATCACGGTCAGGAGGTTGTTGAAGTCGTGCGCGACGCCGCCGGCGAGCCGGCCCAGCGCCTCCATCTTCTGCGCCTGCCGGAGCTCGCCCTCGAGGCGCTTGGTCTCGCGCAGATCGTGCTGCACGCTCGCGAAGCACAGCGGCTTCCCCTCGGCATCGCGCGCGAGGAACGTGCTGACCTGCATCGGAATCACCTCTCCGGTGCGAAAGTGGCGCAGCACGCTCTCACCTAACCAGCTGCCCCCCCCTTCGATCACGGGACGACGGGTCTGCCACTCGGGCGGCACGAAGTCCGCGAGCGTCAGCGTGGTGACATCGTGATCGGGCGCGAGGCCAACGAGGGCGCGACCGGCGGCGTTCACGAACAACAGCCTCCCGGTGAAGTCCGCCATCGCGATCAGATCGGTGCTGTTCTCGATCAGCGCGATGAACGTCTTCGCCTTCTCCTCGGCCTGCTTGCGCTGCAGCAGCTCCTTCTGGAGCGACTCGAACATCTGCGCGTTCTCGATCGCGAGCGTCGCGTGATCGCTGACCGTGCGGGCGAACGTCAGGTCGGCCTCGTCGAACGGCGTGCTGCCGACACGGTAGCGGAGCATCGTGAGTGCGCCGAGTCGGGTGCCGCGCATCTCGAGGGGAACCGCAAGGAAGCTGTGCACGCCGAGCGCGCGGACCGCCGTGCCGAACGACGGCTGCGCGCGCTGCGCGAGCTCCTCGTTCTCCACCACGGGCAACAGCACGGACTCGCCGGTCTCGAACGCACGCGTCGCCAGGCCAGGACCGTGCTGTTGCGGGAGTCGAGCCATGGCGGCCCGCAGCTCCGCGATCGCGTGCGCATCCCGCGCGTACGCGGCACTGGGGCCGCTGAACAGGCCGTCGTCGCCGGCGAGCATGACCACGCACGCGTCGCCGATCAGCTCGGTCATCTTCTGCGCGACCGTCTGCAGCAGGCTCGTGGAGTCGCGCGTTACCTCGGCAAAGGCACGGAACGCGCCCGCGAGCGCCTCCATCCGATCGTCCGATCGTCCCTCGTCCACGCCCCAATGATACCGGCCTTGGACTACGATCTCTGCATGCGGAGGTATATCGTTGTTCATCACGCGCCCGGCGTGTCACCGGAGGACTTCCAGAAGAGTGTCCCCACGGTGCTCGAGAACAAGTACGCCGTATTTGTGCAGTGCTACGCGAACATGGTCGATGGGCTGATCATCAACATCTACGACGGCGACGACGACAAGGCGGTGGCGCGGGAGCTCGAGCGCATCGGGTTTCCCTTCGACGAGATCAAGGAGCTGCAGTTCGCCGCGAGCTCCGATGACCTCAAGAAGATGATCGGCGGATGACCTGGTTCGGGAAACAGGTGGCGCCGCACAAGCGGCCGCTCAAGGTGAACGTGTTCGAGCAGATGACGGCTCACCACGGAATGCTCGAGCAGCTTCCCCTGTTCCCGTACCTCGGCCCGGGCGACATCGTTCCGACCGCCGCACTCTCGCTCACGCTCGCCGACACCCCGCGCGTCCACTTCTACCACTACAACGACATCCCCGAGGTCATCGTCTGCATGGCGAGCGAGGGCGGGTTGATCGCGACGGGTCAGCTGTACATGCAGCAAGGCACCCACGGCGTGACCACGTTCATCCGCCAGCCCACCGGTCCCGAGGGCAAGCACTACCAGATCTCGTTGGTCGTCATCCGCATCAAGCCGGCGGCTCCGCAGAACGAGGCGTTCATCCTGCGCTGCCCCGGATGCAACGAGGTCGCGTTCCGCATGGACCGCGATGTCTGGCAGGGACCGCCGCACCCGCACTACCCCGAGCTCGCCAACATCCGGTTCTACGCGGACGCCGTCGATGCGTACAACGCGGAGGCCCGACGATGCGGAGCGTGCGCTGCCGAGCAGCCGCGGTTTCCGAGCGAGCTCATGGGCTGGCGCCGGTACGTGCAGTACATCGAGCTCGCGAATCGCGCGCGCGACGACTTCGAGAAGGCGTGGCCCTGATGGCGCTCGAACGCAAGAAGACGCTCAACGTGTTCAAGGACGCGCGCGAGGCGTGGGGCTCGTACGACGACTTCCCCGTCGGTCAGCCCGGCACCGATCCGATGCCGCACCTCTCGCGCAATCGCTGCGCGCAGCCGTTCTTCCTCGTGAGCGAGGCCGATCAGGTGCTGATCCAGATGGCAGGCCGCGGCGAGATCCAGTTCCGTGACGTCGAGCCCGCCGTGATCAAACTGGTCCCTGGCGACACCGTGTACATCCCCGCGTGCGTGCCGAGCCGGCTCGTCCCCGACGGCGAGAACGTGCAGATCCGCCTCAAGGCAGAGCCCGGCGTACGCGAGGCGGTGGCCTGGTACTGCGCGTGCGGCGCGCTCGTGCACTCGGTCGAGATCGCACCGGGCATCGTGCAGGACGCGTATCTCGCCGCCGTGCACGCGTTCAATGCGAGCGCGCGCACCTGCGAGACCTGCCAGCGGGTGCATCCGGTCGCGGAGCTCGGCGATATCGACTGGGCGCACGCGGCGGCTGCGCAGCGCTGATATCTGGTGGTGAGCTACGCCGGTCGCGATCGCGCCTTCTGCGCGGCGTGAAGCCGGCGCAGAAAGTCGTAGAGCACCAGCTCGTGCGCGCGATGCGACGCGTGGATCAGGCGGTTCGCGTGCATGTGCGCGAGGCTCCATGCGAAGCCCTCGAGGCGAGGCATCAGCTCGCCGGCGGCGTCGCGCGCGCGGAGCTCGGCGACGGCCCCGGCGATCGCCGCATCGCGCGCGACGAGCAGGTCGAAGCCCGGCGCGAGCTCGTGCGCGGCGTCGCGCTCGGCGTCGGGTGCGAACAGATGCTCGAGGCTCGCGCGCTCGCGCGTGAAGCGATCACCGATCCGCGTCCAGAACGGCGTGGTGGCGCGGTGCTCGCTGCCGAGGCTCTCCTTCGCATCGGCCGACAGCTTCGCGCGCATCGCGGGCTCGATCCCGAGCGCGGTGAACAGCGACTCGATGCCGCGCAGGGTGAGCCGCCAGCGCGCATCGGCGCCGGCATCGCCATCGAGCAGCTCGACGATGCTCAGCACGGCATCGCTGTCGCGCCAGAAGATCTGCTCGGCGAGCTCGATGCCACGGTCTCCGCCGTAGCGCTCGATCTCGCGATCGTACGTATCGATCACGAGCTTGCGCGCCGCGCCGAGCGCGATCAGCGGTGCGAGCGCTCGCTCGAGAGCAGGCAACACCATCGACACGAGGCGCGCCGGATCGCCCGCAAACCGCACGCGCAGGTGTGATTCCGGATCGCGGTAGCGGATGAAGAACCAGTGCGTGGCGTCGCCGCGGGCGATCGCCTCGCGGACGACGGGCGCGATCGCCTCGCGCAGCACGCGATCGGAGGTGGACTCGCCGCAGTAGATCTTCGCGTACAGCCACGCGCTCGCCGGCGCGAACGAGCGCTGCACGGCGCGCGATGACACCAGCGGCGCGGTCGCGGCGGGCTTCTTCGTGCGCGTGAACGTCAGCACCAGCTCGTTCGCGAACCCGCCTTCCGGGCCGGTGACCGCGAGGCGATCGGGCGCGGGGAACAGCTCGATCACCGTGGCGGCGCGCTGGCCCGACAGCTCGTCGGCGAACATCCGCGCGAGCAGCGGGTTGTCGAGATCCACCGGGAGCTCGTTGTCGCCGCTCGCGATCACCAGGAACCGCGGCAACCGGCGCGCTTCGCGTAGCTCGCGGACCGCGGAGAGGATCGCCTCGCGGTCCGTGGCGCGCACGGCCTTCGTGATCGGCGCGAGGTCCTTGTCGTCGAGGATCCAGGTCGCGCGCGAGAGGATCACGCGGCCGAGCCTCACGCGCGGCAAGAAGGGCACCGCGCCGAGCACGCCCCACGACCAGCTCGTGAGCTCCGCGCCCTGCGCCGCGAGTGCGCACAGAAATCGGTACACGCCGAGGCTGCGCAGCCGGTAGTTGTGCGCGGTCGTCATCCGCGGAATCACCTCGCGATCGAGCCGCGCCGACCGCAGCACGATGCGATTCCCACGCACGCTCACCATGAGATCGTCGAGGTGGATCTGCTGCTCGAGCGGCGCGCCCGACGTGCCGAGGTACACGATCTCGTGCGCGCGCAGAACCGGGCGGCACAGGATGTTGCCGATCCGTCCCTCGTTGAGGTGCACGATCTCCGCGTAGATCGCATCCGGCCGCGCGGCCTCCTCGGCCACGTGATGCGCGCGAACGGCGGCATCGATCCCCGGCGACGCATGGCAGAACCGGCCGAGGATACGCGCCCCCGAAGGCCCGCTCACGCCCTCGAGCATGAGGGTGGGCTCGCGGCGCGCCATCTCCTCGGTGGTGCCCGCGATCCGGATGATCGCGCCGAAGGCATCCGGGAGCTGGGCGGGAGTCTCGAGCTCCATCGCCGCGAGATCCGCGTCGGCGAGCACGATCTCCTCGCGTCCGTGCACGAGTGCATCGGTGAGGAGCTTGAGCTTGTGCTGCTGGCCGCGTCCCCACGTCACGCGTTGCTCGCCGGCGCTGCCCGGAAAGCCGAGGTCGGCGAGGAGCGGCGAGCCTTCGGATCCCGGTCCACGGCCCGCCTCGAAGCCGATGCCCGACTCCTCGTCGAGCGCCTCGGCGAGGGCGACCTCGCGCTCCTCCCAGCGCTCGGAGAAGGCACGCTTGAAGTCATCGAGGCCGCCGGTCTCGGAGATCTTCTCGATCCGCGCGAGGGCGGTGATGGCCTGCGCGAGCTCCGATGCCACCTTCGTGTCCAGGGTGACCGTCGCCGGCTTCACCATGTCGACCTGGAACAGGCGCGACGGTTCGATCTTGGCCGGCAGCGCGCCGAGCGATGTAGCCACCGCCGCGTAGGCCGCCGCCCGATTGCCGAGCCCGTTTGCATCGATCGCCGCGATCGCGGTACGGACCTCGGCGAGCACGGCGTGCACGTCGTCGAGGCCGGCGGCCGCGAGCTGCGCGAGGAAGCCGTCGATCGGTTCGGGGCCGGTGACGAACACGCCGAGATCCGGCAGCAACACCTGCGCGTCGACGAGCTCGTCGATGTACGCCTGCGCCTCGGGCAGCGTGATCTCGTCGTCGACGAGCGGAGCGGCGAGGTCGCCGAGCTTCGCGCCGTGCGCCGCGCGCGCGAGCGTGGCCGCGAGGTACGGCGTTGGCTCCACACCGACGAGGTGATACCGACGCTCGGAACCCGCGAGCCGCGCCGCCGCGTACCGCATGCGCCCGGCGATCGCGTACAGAGAGTTGTTCGGGCGGTACACGAGCCGCGCGCGCACCTCCGGCTGCTTCGTCAGCACGTCCGCGAGGACGAACAGATAGTCGTTGTCGAGCCGCGTCCGCCGCCGATACTCCGAGCGCGGACCGAGCGACAGCGTGGTCTCGCGACCGAGCGCTCCGGGCGAGACGCCCGCGAACAGCCCGAACGGCGTCGCGCGGCCGGCCATGCGCGCCACGTAGCGCGCGAGCGACAGCTCGACCCGTTGGTTCGCGGCGGTCTCCGGCGCCTCGCGCCAGCCGGCGATCGCGCCGTGCAATCCGGGCGATGCGACGTACAGCGCCTCGTCGACCTCGGGCAGTGCCAGCACCGCCGCGAGATGTGCGCGCGCGCCGGCGAGGTCACCGCTCGCCGCCCAGTCGAGCAAGGTCGTCAGCGGCAACAGCGGAGTGCGCAGGACGATCGCGTCGCCCGACCGCAGGTCGTGGCCCTTACCAGCTGCCATGGACCGAATCATATCGAGGAACTGCGCGTCGATCGTATCCTCGGACCGCGTAGTACCCTCCAAGCGTCCGATGAACCGCCTCGCCTGTGTCCTCGTGCTCGCCTCGTGCGCCTCGGGGCCGCGACCGCCGGGCCGGAGCGAGGCATCGCTGTTCCGCGATCTCGAGCGCGAGGTCACGGTGACCGCGGCCACCGGCTGGAGGATCGATCGCCGGGAGGTCGAGGCGCTGATGAACGTGGCGCTCGAGTCGGTGTGCCGCGTGGATCCTCTCGAGCGCCGCTCGCTCGCGACCTGGCTCGACGACGAGATCCGCCGGCAAGGAGGCCCCGTCGAGGCGGCGTGGCGCGCGCGCGGAAAGAAGCTCTCGGCGGTCTCGGACCTCCTCGTGCTCGATCGCGTGCAGAAGGTGCTCGCGCGCGCCGAGGAGCTCTCGCTCGACTGCCCGTTCTGGATGGAGCCTCAGTATCCCTTCGAGGGCCGCCAGATCTCCGACGGACACTGGCTGCTCACCGGCGGTGGTGGCGGCAAGGGCATCGCGTCGTATCAGGACGGTCACTCGGACCTGAAGGCCGGCGGCGCGGGACGACTCCTCCTCGGTCACGTGTTCGAGGGCGGCAGCGCGCTGTTCGTGGGCGCCGAGGTGGGCCTCAGCGCCGCGTTCCCGAAGAACGACATGGGCGAGCGCACGCAGCTCGAGGTCGGCGCCGATGTGGTCACGCCCATCGTGTATCGGCGGCCGCTGACCACGAACTTCTACGGCGAGATCGAAGGCGGATGGCTCGGTCGCACGAGCGAGCGCGACTGGACCAAGTACGACCACGGTGTGCACGCGGGCTTCGCGGTCGGCGCGCGCGGCCTGCGCACGCGGTTCCTGTTTCCCGGCGCCGGCATCGCCGTGTCGTGGGAGCGCACGTTCCTCGACGGCGGCGACGCCACCACGATCAAGGTTGGTGCGCGCGTGCTCTTCGACCTGGAGCTGTGAACCAGATGCCGCCGCGCTCCACGCGGACCACGCCGCGCAGGTGAATCGGCCGCAGCGCCCCGGTGCCGGCGAGGCCGAGCACGTGCATCGCGTGGCGCCGCGTGAACGACCAGTCGCGACCGCGGCGGATGAGCCCGAGCCCACTCCCGGCGAGAAGGTGCTGTTCGAGAAGGTCCGCGCGCTGCTCGTCGAGTAGGCACGAGGAGCGCATCGATGCCGAGCGCGGCCTTGGTGTGCTGCGCGGATGTGCCTCGATGCGCTGTCACGGCAGTGAGCTGGCGACGGCGGTGCTCGCCTCGCGGATCCGCTTCGCGTAGCCGCGGAACTTCGGCGCGGGCAGCCTCGCGGAGTGAATGCGCACGAGCGAGCCTGGGTGCGCCTCGGTGCCGTACACCGAGGTCCAGCCCGGCGGCACGTCGGGCGACGACCACTGGTAGAGGAGGCGCGCGTCGCGGGGGGCGAGGTTGATGCAGCCGTGGCTGCGCGGGCCACCGAAGCCGTTGTGCCAGTACGACGTGTGGAGCGCGTAGTGGCCGTCGTAGAACATGGTCCACGGGACGTCGGCGACCGAGTAGACATCGCCCTTGTCGCTCGTCATCGGCGTGCTCTCGTGCTTGGACTGTACGCGAGAGATCAAGGTCGGCGTCCAGTGACCGTACTTGCCGGTCGAGACCAGGGTCGCGTACACCGGGCGCGTCCCCTCGTACGCGACGAGGATCTGCGTATCGAGATCCACGTCGAACCACTTCTCGTCGGTACCGGTGCCCTCGGGCGGCGAGGTGACGGCGACCATCCGCACATCGGCGCGTGGCACCCACGCCGCGTCATCGACGCGCACGAACCGCCCATCGGGTGACTCCTCGCGGATCGTGATCACGGTACGCGCCGCGATCTCGCCGCGGATCCGCCCGCCGGGCTCGGTCGACGTGCCGACCGGCTTCGATGGATCCTTCCTGCCGCGGATCCATGCTGGCATCGCCGCGCCCTCGGAGATCGGCACGCCCTTGAAGCTCGACGGCGAGATCTGGACGATCTGTGATGCATCGATCAGCTCGCCCTTGCTGGTCAGCCAGAACCGCTTGCCGCCGATCGTGGTCGCGCCCGCCGCGCGGACGGTGTTCGATCCGGGGAGCACGCGACCCTCACCACCGGCCGCCTCGTCGCGGTTCGCGAACGCGGTGGTGCCACGGCGGACCATGCCGTAGGTCGCGCGGATCACGGCGGGACGATCGCTGTCGTCTTCGTCGAGCGAGAACGGCGCGGCCGCGGTGGGCAGCTCGCTGGTCGTCACCACGGACGACTCGCAGGTCCAGCCCTTCGGCGCGATCTCGATCCAGCGCGCACAGCTGTCGTCGCCGGGGGCTTCGCTCTTCACCGCGGCGCGCGCCTTCTTCTTGATCACGCCGAGGCGCTCCGCGTCCGCCTGCGGCGCCTCGAGCAGCGTGGTGGTGCGCGTGAACTCGACGACGGTCGTCGCGTCGATCGGCGTCACCGTCACCGTCCCGATCTCGATCGGCGTCACCGTCACGTGCGGCAGCGCTTCGACCGGCAGCGGCGCAGCGGCTTCATGAGAGGTCGAGGAGCTCGCGCAGGCGGCGAGCAAGAACAAGGCGGGGGCAGCGCGCATCGCCGCCCACCATCAGCAACCACCGTGCCCTCGCTAACCACGCGAGACCACTCGGCCCCACTACGCAACAAGTTGCGCGATCACGCGGTCAGCGGTCGAACTTCTTCTTGATGCCGTACGTCTGGATCTTGTGGACCAGCGTGCGGAGCGGCAGCCCGAGCGCCTTCGCGGCCTCGGTCTGGTTGCCGTTGTGCTTGTGGAGCGCCTTCAGGATCAGCTCCGCCTCGTACTTGCGCAGGTGGTCCTTGTAGTCGGAGGGCAGCGCACCATCGGC
>JBBRED010000287.1:0-11205 GCA_038203335.1 Haliangiales bacterium
CCCGCCTGCAAGCAGAAGTCTGCGGACCAGGCGGCCATGGTGAAGCCCACCGCCACGCAGAAGGCCGACGGCGCCGAGCAGGGCAAGATGGCCCATGAGGGCGCCGGGAGCGGTGCCATGACGTCGCCGGGTGCGTATGCCCGAGCGCAGACGGCCGCGGGCGACAGCATCGGCGGCGAGGGCTACGAGGACTACGGCAAGAACCCGTGGGTCGATGCGAAGGTGGACCACCTGTCCACGTTCGCGGCGGATGTGGACACGGCGTCGTACTCGCTCGCGCGGCGCAAGCTGCTCGAGGGGCAGATGCCGGTGCAGGCAGGTGTGCGCGTCGAGGAGTTCGTGAACTACTTCCGCTATGCGTTCCCGACGCCGCAGAGCGATTCGCCGTTCTCGGTGATCATGGATGCCGCACCGTCGCCGCTGGCGCCCGGCCGCCACATCGTGCGCGTGGGCGTGGCGACGAAAGCCAAGTCCGCGCAGGAGCGCAAGCCGGCGAACCTCGTGTTCCTCGTCGATGTGTCGGGCTCGATGCAATCGCCCGACAAGCTCGAGCTGGCGAAGAAGGCGCTGACCACGCTGACCATGAACCTCACCGAGGGCGACACCGTCTCGCTCGTCACCTATGCGGGCTCGACGCGCGTGGTGCTGCCGCGGACCGGCGCGGGTGAGAAGTCGAAGATCATCGCCGCGCTGAACGACCTCGTGGCGTCGGGCTCGACCGGAATGGCCTCCGGGATCGACCTCGCATACGCGCAGGCGATGCAGGGCGTTCGTCCCGGTGCGATCAGCCGGGTGATCGTGCTCTCCGATGGTGACGCGAACGTCGGCGCGCACACGCACGACGAGATCCTGAAGATCATCCAGGGACGCGCGAAGGAAGGCGTCACCCTGTCGACCATTGGCTTTGGCACCGGCAACTACAAGGACGCGCTGATGGAGCAGCTCGCCGACAAGGGTAACGGCAACAGCTTCTACATCGACTCGATGGACGAGGCGACCAAGGTGTTCCAGACCGATCTCTCCGCGACGCTCGAGGTCGTGGCGAAGGACGCGAAGTTCCAGGTCGACTTCGATTCGACGATGGTCGCGCGCTACCGCCTCGTCGGGTACGAGAACCGCGACATCAAGGACACCGACTTCCGCAACGACAAGGTCGACGCCGGTGAGATCGGCGCGGGCCATCAAGTGACCGCGCTCTACGAGGTCGAGCTGACCGCCGAGGGCAAGCAGACGACCGCGCCGCTCGGCGGCGTGCGCATCCGCCACAAGGCGCCGAACGGCGAGACGGCCACCGAGGCCGCGTACCCGATGGTCGGTGGCGTGGCGGCATCGTTCGCGAACTCCTCGTCGGACTTCCGCTTCGCGTTCGCGACCGCCGCGTTCGCCGACGTGCTGCGCGGTGGCCAGGACGCCGAACACTGGAGCCTCGCCGACATCCGCGACATGGCGAGGGCCGCCGCGGGTGACAACGCCGAGCGCCGTGAGCTTGTCTCACTCATCGAGAAGACGATGGCGCTGACCGGCCGCACGGCGAGCCGGTAGCGCCTGCGCTAGGGTGCGGAATGCGGATTGTCGGTGCCTTGCTCCTCGTCTCTGCCGTCGCGCATGCGGCACCGCCCGAGCCGAGCGGACCGCATCCGCGCATGCTGCTCGATCCGGCGCTGAGGTCCGCGTGGAAGGCGCAGTCGGCGCAGGGGCCGGTGCTCGGCGCGATCAACCTGTGCGTCGAGGCGCGCGATACCACCGAGCACGACGGCGCGCAGTACCAGGGCTCGGAGTGGGCGAAGGTGCTGCAGGCGTGCCTCGTGGCCTGGGCGGCGACCGACAAGCCCGAGCACGCGCAGACCGCGCTGAAGTACTTCACGGCGCTGCTCGATGATCTCGAGAAGCTCGGCGACAAGAAGGGCGGCGACAAGGCCGCCACGCGCGACTCCGGCTACGCGATCCGGAACCTCGGTCCCTACACGGCGCTCGCATACGACTGGCTGCACGACGCACCGGGCATGACGCCCGCGCTTCGGCAGAAGGCGCGCGAGCGCTGGGCCGCGTGGCTCGGCTGGTACAAGGACAACGGCTATCGCGCGCGCACCGTGGGCTCGAACTATCAGGCCGGCTACCTCGCGGCGGCGACCATGATGGCGATCGCGCAGGGCGGCGAGGCCGCCGAGGAGAACGGGCCGAAGACCTGGGCGTTCGTCGCCGACGAGCTGTGGGGCAAGGACATGGCCGCCGCGTTCGCGGCCGGCGGGATCCTCGACGGTGGCGACTGGCCCGAGGGCTGGCAGTACGGCCCGCTCGCGATCGCGCACTACGCGCTCGCGTCGCGCGTGGCACGCGCCGCGGGGATCGAGGTCAAGGGCGTCGATGCGTGGCTCGCGAGCGTGCTGCGCCGGCACGTCTACGCGCTGTCGCCCGGTGACCGCCTCTACGTGGGGCAAGACACCGAGGACGAGTCGCCGAACGTCGGCGTACACGTGCTCACGCTCGATTCGATCGCGCTCGGCGATGCGCGGCCCGAGGATAAGGCGTGGGCGAAGGGCGAGCTCGCGCGGCTGAAGCTCGAGGACCACGACTTCCTCCTCTACGATGCGCTCGCCGCCGTCGGCGAGAAGCCCGCGACCGTGCCGCGCGCCTCGTGGCCGACCTGGTACGCGACCACTGCGACCAACACGATCTACGCGCGCACGCGGTGGGACGACAAGGCGATCTGGTTCATCGCCGAGTGCCAGCGCGCGCTCGACACCGACCATCGCCAACCCAAGGCCGGAAACTTCGTGCTCTCGCGCGGCGTGGACGATGCGATCGTGGATCCGTCGCCCTACGGCTCGGCCTCCACGCTGACCAGCAACGCGCCCACCGTGGCATCCGCGCAGTTGCCCGCCGACTACATTCCGAGCCAGGGCGCGTGGAGCGAGAAGGTCGACTGGGACTGGGCCGTGCAGACCGCATCGGGCGTGGTCGCGGTGCGCTGCGACTACTCCGACGCCTACAAGTTCCAGGACACCAGGTCCGACGTCCCCGATGCGATCCGCGATCTCGTGCTCGTGCCCTCGACCGCCGGGACCGACGCGATCCTCGTGGTGGTCGATCGCGCCGACACCGGCGGCGCCGATCGCGCGATGAACCTTCGGTTCCGCGTGGCTGGTGCCCTCGCGCTCGACGCGAAATCCGGTCGTGCCGACAAGACGATCGGCGCGACGAAGCTCTCGATCGCGAGCATCGCGCGCACCGGCGGCACACCCTCGCTCGGCCACACCGACGTGAAGGACTGCTTCAAGGAAGGCACCCCCAAGGGCCGCTGCGACGCCGCGCGCTTCGACGCGACCGACTACCGCCTCGAGATCCCGGGCCCCTCCCCGCGCGCCGTGCACGCGATCGCGGTCGCCGACCCCGCCCTCTCGATCACCACCGCGCCCCTCTCGGGCGACGGCTGGGCCGGCGTCTCGCTCGCCGGTCCGCGCACCGCCGCCGTGGTCTGGCCGACCAAGCCCGGCGCCGCGTTCTCCTACACCGCCGCGCCCGGCACCCACGTCGTTCTCGACACCCCGCCCACCGCGACCATCACCGCGACCAGGTCCGGCACCGGCTGCGCGGTCGAGGTCACCGCCAGCGGCCCGGTCACCGCTCATCCCGCCGTGTTCGCGCTCGACGCCGCCTGCGCCCTGACCATGGACCCGACCGCGGCCACCACGGCGACCGCGGCCACGGGCCGCCCCGCCCCGCCGCCCGCCGCCGCGACGACCAAAGCAAAGCGCTCCGGATGCTGCGACGCCCAGTCCTCGCCGGGCTCGCCGGCCGCCATGACCCTCTTCGTCCTTGCGATCCTGCTGCGCCGCCGCCGCGTGCCATAGAGGGACGTCCGGTAAAGGCGACGTCCGGCAGACGTCCGGCAAAGGGGACGCTTTCAACTTAGACAACTTGCGATCGGCACCACGTTGAAATCACTCATTCAGCTTCATCACGTCCTCCTCGGGCTCGCGCTCCTCGGTTGTACGAAGGAACCGCGACCGACGTCGAGCTCCGGATCGGCAACCACCAGTGGCTCGGGCGGATCGGCCGCGATTGCGCCGCGCGACCCGCCACCCCCGCGCGACCCGAACGATCGACGCGTCCGGATTCCGCCCAATCCGCCGGCGGTCGCGAGCGTTGCGTTCGTGTGCAGCCACAGCGACATGCCGTTCGGCAACGGCTCGCAGATGTCGATGAGCGTCTACGACCTCGATCGCGCCACCTGGACCATGGACAGCGTGAACACGCCGAGCACGAAGCACGATGAATCGCCGCCACCGCCCGAAACGACGAAGCGCGAGCACTCGAACGGCAAGATCGCGCCCGCGAAGGTCGAGCTGCTCCGCGCGGCGGTCGCGAAGGTGCTGGCCGGCGGACCGTACGAGCCCGAGTACCCGGTGCCCGAGGGCATCTCGTGCCACATGACCTTGTCGGGAGCGACCGGCGATCCGTTCTTCCAGATCGACAAGGCGAACCGCGAGCAGAAGGACGCCGTCAACGACTTGCTGAACGCGCTGTGATCCCCGGCGACGAGTAATCACGCACTTCGCGATCGCTGGTTGTCTAAGTTGAAAGCGTCCCCGTTGCCGGACACGCCTACGTTCCTGGAACAAAACGGCGGGCTCGGGCGTTGAACGAGCTCGTGAACCGCCTCGCCAGCACCTACCGTCCGCGGGTTCTGGTCGCGGCCGCGCTCGTGGCCGGGCTCGGCGGCGGGTTCGCCGCGATGCGCACCGCGGTCTGCGACTGGCTCCGGCCCGATGCACCGCGGTTGTCCGACGCGCACGTGCGTCCGCAGGTCGAGACGCCCCATGGCGATGATCCGGATCTCGATGGCGATGGGATCCCCGATCGCTTCGACGGCATCTTCGAGAGCTGCGGGACGGGCGGCTGCGCGTACGAGGTGTATCTGCGGCGGCCCGGCGGCGAGGATCAGTACGTCGGGCGGATGGAGGGCTTCTGGCCGTTCCAGATCGAGCGGCTACGCGATGACGAGCCAGCCGACGTGGTCGCGGTGTGGCACCTCGGCGCGACCGAATCGATCGGGACGCGCTACCGGTTCGCGGACGGCGCGTATCGCCGGTTCAGCGAGAGCACGTGCTACCGCGCCGCGTGCACGGCCGAGCACATCGTTCATCCCTGACGGGCTTCGGCGCGCTCGCGCAGGCTGGTCAGCAGCCCCGCCCACCACATGCCGAGCTCGCCGATGAAGTCGACGACGGGCTTGCCGTGGCGCACCGGATGATCCGCCGGCAGCGAGGCGAAGCCGCGGTGCTCGAGCGTCACGCGCGTCCCGGCCTCGCGCTGCTCGAACCACACCTCGACGAGCGTGGACTGGCCGGGCGCGAAGTTGATGCCCTTCCACGTGAACGCGAAGTGCGCGGGCGGTTGCCATGCGGTGATCTCGCCGATCTCGTGAAGCGCGGTGCCGTCTGGGCCGTACTGCTGGAATAGCCGGCCGCCGAGCTTCGCCTCGAGGTGCAGCGGGCCCGGGTGCTTGCCGCCGATGCGGTAGGCCGGGCCTTTGCGCCACCATTGATCGATCTCGAGCGTGAACACCTCGAACGCGTCGGTGATCGGCACCGCGACGAACGTCTGCACGCGGACCCTGTCGCCCGCGATCACTTCGCCTTGCCTCGCGTTCGTTCCGCGTGCGCCTTGAACGCCGCGAGCTCGAGGGCCCAGAACCGCTCGACATCCTCGAGCCACTCGCGCAGCGCCGAGAATGGCTCGGGCCGCAGGCGATAGATCTTCGCGCGCGCATCGGCCTCGTCGGAGGCGGGCTCGATCAGACCGGTCGTTCGCAGCACGCGCAGATGCTTGCTCATCGCCGGCCGCGAGAGGCCGAGCGCGTCGGCGAGATCGCCTGCGCGCCGCGGCTCCTTGCGCAGCAGATCGATCACGCCGCGCCGCGTGGGATCCGAGAGCGCCTCGAACGTGCCGTCGAGGCTCAACCGCGCACGCGCTCCGCGAACCACCAGCGGTGGCCTTCAGGATCCTCGGCCTCGTAGCTCGTGTCGGCCCAGTACTCCTCGCCGTAGTCGGAGATCTGCGGCTCGTACGTGATCTTCGCGCCGGCCGCGCGCGCACGTGCGCAGTGCGCCTCGGCGTCATCGACGTAGAACATCATCGCCTGCGTGACCGCGCCGCCGAGCGACTTCGGGCTGCGGTGCGGCCGGTCCTTGGCTTTCGCGCGATCCTCGTCGCCGATCATGATCACCGCATCGCCGAACACGAGCTCGGAGTGCTCGATCTTGCCACCCTCGCCCTCGACCTTGAGCCGAACCTCCCAGCCGAACGCATTGCACAGCCAGTCGATCGCCGTCGCGGCATCCTGATAGAACGCGGAGCCGCTGAGACGCGGCCAGCCCTTCGGAGTTGGTTTCATGACATCACCTATGGTTTCCTGTACAGGCAATAGTTAACCCGAAAGGAAACCATCGTCAAGCGATCACATGACGCGAACGGGAGCGGTGCGCGCGTTGACGAGCGCCGGCTTGTCGACCCCTCGCTTGCGCAGCTTTCCGATCCGCACCCAGTACGTCTGGCCGCGCTTGAGCGACCAGCGCTCGTCGGGTTGGCGCATGTCCTGACCACCGTAGCTCGCTCGCTCGCCGGGCAGGTTCATCAGCGCGAACGTCGGATTGCCGAGCTCGTCGGCGACCTGCCAGCCATCGCCCTCGCGAGTCGGCGCCGGTCCGACGATATGGAAGTACACGGCGTCGCCGTCCTTCGCGACGCTGATCG
Source organism: Haliangiales bacterium (assembly GCA_038203335.1). Classification (GTDB taxonomy): domain Bacteria; phylum Myxococcota_A; class Polyangia; order Haliangiales; family Haliangiaceae; genus JABFXX01. Next base: position 6,757 of record JBBRED010000287.1, read on the forward strand.
TCCGCGCGCCCCCGGGCAGCTCGCCGTTCGCGATCGCGTGCGTCGGCGTCGCGACCGATAGCTCCTTGAGCTCGCTCGGCGCGGCGGGCGGCACCGGTACGACCGCGTCGACATGCCAGAACCACCGCCGATCGGCATCGAGATCCCACGCGCCACGGAGCGCGACGCGGTCGCCTTCCTTCGCGGTTCCGGCCTCGAGTTTCACGCGGATGCCGAGCGTCCCGTTGCCCTCGGTGTCATCCACGAGCCAGGCGTACGGCGTGACGACCAGACCTGCGTCGGTGGTCTTGTCGTTGGCCATGATCGCCGCGCCGACGCGGCCGTAGACCACGCCGCGCTGCCCGCGCCGGAGCAGCAGCTGCGCGCGGTCGATCACCGATTGCCACGCGGAGATGGCGCCGAGGTCCGCGATCACCTTGCCCGGATCCGGCGGCTCCGGCTCGTCGGGCTTCTTCGGCCCGTCCTCGGGCGGCAGCGGAGCCGCGTCGCTCACGACGGCATCGGCAGCGAGCGGGGGCGCACCACCACTGGCGCTCCCCGGACCGGCGTCGCGTCCCTTGCCCTGGCACGCCGCCACAAGGAGAAGGATCGCGACGACCCGCAGGCGCATTGTTAACCGGAGGCGAGAGCGCGCGCCGCGTTCAGCGCGCGCGGCAAGCCGAACGGGCTCGCGCGCAGCTGGAGGATTAGCATGTCGCCTTCGGTGGACAGACCCGACACGTTGACGACCGGCGTCAGCGTGCCGAGGATCCCGCGCACGCGATCGTTCTCGGCGAACTTCGGGTTCTGCATGAGGTCGAGCACGATGATGTCGTCGTGCGCCTCGACGAGCACCGGCGGGCGCTTCGGCATGAACTTGGCGAGGTTGCCCGGCTTCGACAGATCGAGCGCACCGCTCTTGATCAGGCCGGCGACCGGCGTGAACGACTCGCCGAGCACCTTCATCGTGACGTCGGAGATGCGAAGCGTGACCTTGAACTGGGTCTCGTTGACTTCGATCTTCTCGACGCGGATCGAGGCCCCCGCGCGCACCGTGGTGCCCATGAGATCAACCGTGGCGCCGATACCGATCGCCGGCGGCCGCGGCGAGATGGTCACGTCTTGCGGCGCCTTCTTCGAAGGCGGCGTGTTCGAGATGAACCAGCGCAGCGCATCGAGCGGCACCGCGATCCGCATCCCCAGCGCGTGACGAGCCATGCTGAGCATCGCCGTGGGGTTCTTGACCATGAAGCGACCTGCGGACCGCAAGGCAGCGCGAAGCGGGAGTGCCATTGGTAGATCGTATAGCAGCGGGCCACTGCGCCGTCCCCACGATCGCTGTCAAAACAGCACGATCCGCAGCGGTTGCGCGAGCACCGTCCCGGCGACGGGCGTCCCCTCGACGATGGTCGCGAACACGACTCCGGACGGTGCGTCCTCCGGGAGCGTCACCTGACGAACCGGATCGCCGGTCCGCGGATCGAGCACCAGCACGTCGTGCAGGCCTCGCCCGTGCGCGACCACGAGCGGGCTGCCTGTCGGTCCGCGTGCGAGGACCGGCGCGATGGGGCCGGCGATCGCGTAGTCGTTGCGCGCGCGTAGCCCACCCGTGAGCTCGTAGAGCGTGTACTGCCAGCTCGGGCCAAGCGAGGGTGGCGGCTGCACCGGCACCGACATCGGCGGCGCCTCGGGATCCTTCGGTGGCGGCGGGCGGTACGGGTTGTACCGGCGGACCACCTTGCCTGCGGCCGGCGCCGGCTTCGGCAGTCCCGGGATCGGACCACCGAGCGCCGACCCGGTGACCAGCTCGCCCGAGGCGCGCCAGGTCAGCCCGAGACCTGGCATCGCGGTCGCCTCGCCGGTCAGCGCGGTGATCCGGAACGCGTCGCCATCCTCCAGCTCGACCAGCACGCCGTCCTGCGACGGCGAGATCGCGCGCACCACGCCATCGATCCCGAGCGACCACACCGGCAACATGCCGAGTTCGTAGCTGCGTGCCACCAGCCGGCCCCGCTCGGCACCGATGATCAGCGTGCGCTCGCCGACGATCACGGCGGTCGTGCGCATGATCGCGCCGTCATCGCTCGCGAGCCACGCGCGCACCTTGCCCGTCGTCGCATCGAGCACGTAGACGTGATCCGCGGCGTGCACGAGCACCGCGTCGCCGGCGGCCTGGACCGCGTCCACGCTATCGCCTTCCCACTCCCACAGTGCGTGGCCCTCGCGCGAGGTCGCCCGCACGGTGGCGGTGCCCGGGCGATTGCCGCGCGCCGCACACACCACGCTCGTGCGCGCCACGGCGATCGCGATCGGTTGCCCGGCACCGCAGCCATCCGTGCGCTGCCACAGCCACGCGCGCTTCGAGAGATCGATCGCCGCGAGGCCCGCGCCGTTGGAGTCATCAGGCTGCTGCTCGAGCGGCACGGTATAGAGCAGCGCGCTGTTCTGCGGATCGATCGCCACCGCACCGACGGTGTGTTTGCCGGTATCCACCTTCGGGATCGCCGCCGCGAGATCGATCGGCTTCGCGGCCGGCAGATCGCGGAGCTCCGCCGGCACCTCGACGCCGCGATCGCGCGTGGGGATCCGCAGCGCGCGCGAGTACTGCGGCGGGATGCCCGTGCGGTGAACCGTCTCGCCTTGCGAACCGTTCCAGCTCGCCGAGAGGATCGCGGTGTCGCCGAGCACGGCGCCCATCGCGGTGAACGGGAGGTACGCGCGCACGCCGTTGCGATCGAGCAGTACCGCGGTCAGCGGCGATGCGCGCACGAGCCGGAGCTCGCCGCGCGTCGCGAGCAGCTCACCGAGCGGCGGCAGCGTGGTGGTGATCGGCGCTCCGGAGAGGTCGCGCGGATAGCTCGACACGCCCGCGTACGTCGAGACCTCGAGCCGATCGGCCGCGCCGCGCGCCGGCCACCAGCCGCGCACGCCATCGACCTTGCCCGTGATCTTTCCCGTGGCCCGCGCCATCGCGACGACCATCGGCCCGTCGAGACCCTGCCCCGCCGCGACGACCGTATCGCCCGCGCACGCCTCGATGCTCGCGATCGCGCCGATCGGCGTGGCCCACGTGATCGCCGGCCCACCCTTCGCCTCGGCCACGCGCACGAGGCGTCCATCCTGGCCGATCGAGAACAGCTCGCGGCCCGCATCGCCGCAGCTCGCGATGATCGACTCCGGGATGATCGTCGGCGGGAGCTTCACGCGCGCGATCTCGTTCCCGGTCGTCGCGTCGAGGATGATCGAGACGCCGATGTCGCCGGTGACCACGCGGTCGTCGGTCATCGCGATGAACGGATACTCGGAGCGCCAGGCGCCCTTGCCGTCGAGCTTCACGCCGCGCGTGCCCTTGGCATCCGCGCATACGATCGACTCCTCGGTGACGCCGACGATCGGGCCATCACACGCGGTCGGATCGCGCCACATCACGCGGCCCGCATCGAGGTCGATCATCTCGATCGCCGGGCGCGCGCCCTCCATACCGTAGTTGACCGCGCGCGCCGGACCGGTGCCGGGCACGGCCCACGCCGTGGCGAGCCGGAGCGGGAACTTCACGTCGCCCGTGATGCCCGCTGGTGGTGCCGGCTGCGGCGCCTGGCTGCGGCCGATCCGGCCCATCGGCGCGCCGAGCGGCCACGACGGCGGCGGCGGCGGATACACCCACGTCGGGGCCGGCGGCCCGGGAGCCAGCGTGACCGTCTCGCACGCGGCGATGGTCACGAGCAGCATGACCCGGCGGTGCACGACCACGTGCATAGCACGAGGGATGATCAGCGCGCTTTCCGGTACCGGTAGTCCACGGACACTCGGAGCCGATCTGCCGTGACGTTCGGCAGCGCGCAGTGGACCGTCAGCGACGAGAACAGAATCACGTCGCCGGCCGCGAGGTCCGCGGTGCGCCACGGCGCCGTCGCGGGCACCTCGGTCCCCACCACCTTGTCGCCGCCGCGATCCACCTGCGCGTGCGGGCGTAGCCCATCGCGGTGCGTGCCGGGCAACACCGCGAGTGGCCCGAGCGCTCGCGGGCAATCGCCAAGCGGCAGCCACGCGGTCCACACCCCAGCCGCGTCCTTGATGTACGCGGCGTCCTGGTGCGGCGGCGTGGTGAGATCCACCGCGCCCGGCGACACCAGCCGGCACACATCGCCAACATGGAGCTCCGGCTCGCCGCCGAGGATCGGGCGCAAGATCGCGAGCAGCTCGGGCGCGCTTGCGAGCTCGCGATACTCCGGCGCGCCGAGCACGTCGATCAGGAACTGCAGCCAGCGCACGTCGTCCCAGCGCCCAAACCGGAGCTTCGGATCGCTCTTGCCGCCGACCACCCACTTGCGCGACGCGAGCTCGCGATCGATCACCGCGCGCAGCGGCGCGAGCCTCTCTGCGGGCAGCGCGTTCGGGACATAGACGCAGCCGTCGTCGAACGCGCGCTCGATCAGCGCATCGGGCAGAACGCGCGTCGGTTCGAGCGAC
>JBBRED010000288.1:0-11152 GCA_038203335.1 Haliangiales bacterium
GTCGACGTACCCCGCGTGATCGGGGAGGAGCTCAGTCATGGGTAACAGCGGCAACGGAAACCACGACACCGCCGGCCAGGTCGACGACATCGCCCGCTCGCTCCGGCAGACCGCCGGTCGCGCGGAGCAGATCGAGGCGGCGGCCACCCGGATCGCCACCGCGGGCGCGACCCAGGCCGAGGTCGCCGACGAGGCACGTGCCGCCGTCGAGTCGATCGTCGTCAGCATGGAGGAGACGGCAAGCGCGACCGAGGAGATGGCGCGCATCCACACCTCCACCGCGACCAACGCCGCCGACATGCTGAAGAGCATCGAGTCGACCGCGAGCGGTCTGCTAGAGATGTCCGCATCGGTCGGCAGCGCGAGGAAGGACGGCGAGCTCCTGGCGACGTCCGCCGAGTCGACCGCGACCGCGCTAGAGCAGGTCGCGCGCTCGATCAAGGCCACCGCCGATAACGCCGGCGAGCTCGCCGAGGCCAGCGCCCGTCTGGTGTCCTCCGCGGTCGAGACCAGCGCGAGCGTCGCCGACACCGCGGCCCGCGCGGCGGAGACCGCATCGACCGTCGAGGAGGTCGCGACCACCGTCGAGCAGATGTCCGCCGTGTCGACCCGGCTCGCCGCCGATGCCCGCCAGGTCGGAGACCGGGTCGCGAGTGTCGCCGGCGGGTTCAAGTCGCTCAACTCGTCGCTCGAGCAGCTGACCTCGGATACCCAGGAGATGGCGTCCTCGGTCGAGGAGACCTCGGCCACGGCGGAGGAGCTCGCGCGCTCGTTCCGCGGCGTCGCCGAGCTCGCGTCGGGTCTCGAGGATGCAACGACCACGTCGGCAAGTAACCTCGCGGAGGTCGCGTCCTCGGTCGAGGAGGTCGCCGCGACCGCGGAGAAGAACGCGTCCGTGGTCGACAGCACCGCCGCTGCGATCGAGCAGGTCGCGCGCTCGGCGCAGGCTGTGGCCTCTTCGGCGCAGGAGGTCTCGAGCCTCGCTGCATCGAACGCCGCCGCCGGAGCGCAGCTCGAGAGCTCGACTCGCCGGATCGTGACGGTGGTGGAGAGCACGAAGGCGACTGCGCAGCGGGTGACCGCATCCGCACGCGCCGGCGGTCAGACCGTGGGCAAGACCATCGCGGGCCTCGTCAAGATCCGCGAGGCGATGGTGCAGGGCTCGGTGGTCATGAAGGACATGGGCAAGCGCGCCGAGGAGATCGGCGACATCGTCCAGACCATCAACTTGATCGCGGATCGCACGAACCTCCTCTCGCTGAACGCGAGCATCGAGGCCGCGCGCGCCGGCGAGCACGGTCGTGGATTCGCGGTGATCGCCGGGGAGGTCCGCGCCCTCGCGGACCGCGCCGCGGCCGCCGCCACCGACGTCGCGAAGATCGTGCGCGGGCTTCAGAACGCCGCGCGCGAGGCCGTGACCGCGAACGCGGACGGCTTGCGCCTCGCCGACGACAGCGCGCAGACCAGCGAGGAAGCGAAGGGCGGCCTCCAGCAGATCCTCGAAGGTGTGGAGACGCTCGATGGGGCGATCCGCACGATCGGTGCGGCCACCGAGGAGCAGGTCCAGGGCGTCAAGAGCGTGACCGCGGCGACCGCGCGTCTCGAGACCGAGAGCAAGTCGATCGCGCGCGCGAGCACCGAGCAGACCACGGCGACGCAGTCGCTCGCCCGGTCCGGTGCCGAGATGCGCACGATGGCGAAGCAGACCCGCGATGCCACGAACGAGCAGGCGCGCGCGCTCCGCGATCTCGTGAAGGCGAACGCGCAGGTCACCGCGAACGCCGAGAAGGTGTCCCGCGCCACCGAGGAGCAGGCGACGAGCGCCGGTGAGCTCGCGCGCGCCGCGGTGGCGATGCGCTCTTCGACGCAGCGCACCGCCACCGCCCTCGCCGAGCAGCTGCGCGGCGTGGCCCAGATGGGTGTCAGCATGCAGGACATCTCCGGCTCGACACAGCGCACGGTGCTCGGGGTGGCAGAGCAGGCGAAGGGCGCGAGCGAGATCGCGAAGGCGATGGACGAGACGCGCAAGCAGTCGCTACAGGCCGCGCGCGCGCTCGCGGAACAGGCGCGCGCCGCGAAGGAGATCGAGGCCGGGTCGCGAGACGTGGCGCGGCTGTCGGGCGAGGTCACCGCCGCGACCACCGAGCAGAGCGTGGCCGTCGCCGGCCTCGTCAAGGAGGCCAACGACGTTCGCCGGATCGCGAAGCAGACGTCGCGCGCGGTCGGCGAGCAGGCGGACGCACTCGGCGCCCTCGCAGCGACGGCGACGAAGCAGAGCGGCATGATCCAGCAGCTGGCGCGCGCCACCAGCGAACAGGCGACGAGCACCGAGCAAGTCTCGCAGGCGATGCGAGACGTGCGCGTGCGGACCCGCGAGCTGTTGACCTCGCTCACCGCGCAGGAGACGGCGGCGAAGACCACCGCGACGGACGTGCGGAAAGTCGCCGACGAGATCGCACAGCTCCGGGTGGCGAACGTGGAGCAGGCGGACGCGATCCTCGTGATCGTGAACGGGCCGGGCGGGGGAGCACCGGAGATGGACCCGCGCACGTGAACCGCGACGCGCCTCACGCGCTGACCGACGACGAACGTGTGCGAATCGAGGAGCTCGATCGCCTCGTCGCGCGCGGGGCGAGCGCCACGCAGGAGCTGTTGCTCGCTCTCGACGACCACAGCTGGACGGTGCGCCGCGCCGCCGTGGGCGCGCTTGCGGCGCTCGGGGATCCCGCGGTCGCGGCGCTCGCGATCTGGCTCGCCGATCGCCGCACCTCCGAGCATGCGATCGCGGCCGCGGTCGACGCGATGGTCGGCGCGGTGGGGAACGCCACGCCGGTCGTCCTCGAGCTGTTGCGGCACCCGACGGCGGCGGTGGCCGCCGACGCCGCCGCGATTCTCGGCCGTCGGCGCGCGGTGGATGCGGTGAGTGCACTCGGCGCCGCCGTGTCCCACGACGACGATAACGTCGCCGTCGCCTCGATCGAGGCCCTCGGTGCGATCGGCGGCAGCGTCGCCGTCGAGCCGCTGATCGCGGTCGCGCGCACTCGCTCGTTCTTTCGCACGTTTCCCGCATTGCAGGTGCTCGCGCGCTCCGGCGATCCGCGCGCGGTCGCGCCACTCGCGGAGCTGCTGGACGACGAGGCCTTCCGCTACGAGGCCGCCCGCGCGCTCGGCCGGACCGGTGCGGTCCACGCGATCGCCCCCCTCGCCCAGCTCCTCGCGCGCGGCGACGTCGGGGATTCGCGTCTGGTCGCCCTCGCGCTCGCGGATCTCGGCGCTCGCGCGACCTGGACGGGGGCCGCGGACTCCGTGCGCGCGACCACGCGGTCGCTGCTCGCTCCTCATCGGGAGTTGCTGCTCACGGCGCTCGACGGCGCGAACGCCGAGGAGCAAGCGGCGCTCGCCTCGGTGCTCGGCACGATCGGCGATGCGCAGACTCTGAGCTCGCTCGCCCCGATGCTCCACGAGCCCGCGCTGCGCGGCGTGGTGGCTGACGCGATCCAGCGGATCGGATCGTCGAGTGAGGACGCGCTGCTCGCCGCGCTCCGCGATCCGGATCCCGCGACGCGGATCGCGGCGCTGCCCGCGGTCCGCACCGCGCGCGCGGCCGGCGATGTCCGCGCGCTGCTCGCCGATGAGGATCCCGAGGTGCGCGCACGCGCCTGCGAGGTTCTCGGCCGGATCGGCGACACCGCCTCGGTGACCGCGCTGTTCGCCCTGCTCGACGATCCGAGCCCGCGGGCCTCGCAGGCGGCGACCGCCGCGATCCATTCGCTCGGAGCGTCGGAGACCCCGGCGCTCGCGATCGCGTCGCTCGGCTCGTCGAGCCCGAATGCGCGCCGCAACGCGCTTCGCGTGATCGGCTACCTCGGCGCCGCCGGTGCGTTCCCCGCCGTGCGCGCCGCGACCGCAGATACCGATGGCCGGATCGCGGAGCTCGCCGTGGTGGCGCTCGGCTCCCTCGAGGATCCGGGCGTGGACGAGGCGCTCGCCGTGCTCGCTGGAGATTCACGCGAGGGCGTACGTGGCGCCGCGATGCGCGCTGCGGGCCAGCGCTCGAGCGACGCCACGCACGTGGTGCTGATGCGCGGCCTCGAGGACGACGCGGCGTGGGTCCGCTACTACGCGTGTCAAGGCGTGGGTCGTCGCGGCAACGCCTCGGCCACGGCGCTGCTGATCGCGCGCATGAACGATCCTGCGCCGCACGTGCGGATCGCGGCGATCGATGCGCTCGCGCAGCTCGATACCCCGAGCGCGTGGCAGGCGCTGACCAGGGCCGTGACGTCCGCGGATCCCGACGAGCAACGGGCCGCACTCGTCGGCATCGGCCATCACGGCCGGGCCGGCGCACTGCCGTATCTCCTGACGGCGGAGTGCTCGAACGATCTCGCGACCCGGTTGATCGCGCTCGCGGGTCTCGCGCGCCAGCGCACCGATGCGGCGCTGACCGTGATCTCGCGCGCCGCGCTCAGCACCGAGGACGCCGTGCGCGATGCGGCGCTCTCGTTGCTCGCCGAGCGCACGGATCGCGCGGCCGCCGATGCGCTGGTCGAGACCGCGGTGTCGGCACCGGCCGATCATCCGTCCCACTTCGCGCTGTCGCGACCAGGTGCTGCGCGGATCGCCGCGATCGCTGCCCGGCTCGCGAGCGCCGAGGATGCGGTCGCCACCCCGCTCGCCGCGGCGCTCGCACGCATGGCCGATCCCGCGGCGGTGCAGGCGTTGCGCGAGCTCCTCGTGGCGCGTCTTCCGAGCGCCCGCCGCGCGGCGGCGACTGCGCTGGCCGCGACCGGCCATGCCCGAGATGTGGTGGCGCGGTTGGCCGTGGAGGATCCGGATCCCGAGGTTCGGCGAGTTTGCGCCGCTGCGAGCACGGGCTAGTGATGCCAGAGCTCGCCCTGACCCCGCAGCTGTTCGCGATCTTCGCGAACCTGATCGAGGAGAGCTGCGGCATCCACTATTCGCCGCACGATCGTCCGATCCTCGAGTCGAAGCTGGTCGCCCAGGCACAGGAGGCGGGCTTCCAGACGCTGCTCGACTACTACTACCGGCTCCGGTACGACGACCCCGGGGGCGTCGAGCTCCGCGCGTTGATCCAGGCGCTGGTCGTGCACGAGACATACTTTTTCCGCGAGCTGGTCCCGCTCCAGCAGCTGGTCGATCGACACATCGTTCCGACGGTGCGGTCGCGCGGCCGCGCGCGCGTGTGGTCCGCCGCGTGCTCCAGCGGCGAGGAGCCGTACACGCTCGCGATGCTGCTCGACGAGCGCGGCGTGCTCGACAACGTCGAGCTCGTCGCTACGGATATCAGCGAGGCCGCGATCGCGCGTGCCGGTGCGAACCGGTTCGGGCGGCGCGCACTCCGCGACGGTCACCCACCCGCGCTCGCGAGCCGCTATCTCGAGGGCACTGGCACCACGATGTCCACGGTGTCGCGGATCCGCGACGCGGTCCGCTTCCGCACGCTGAACCTCCTCGACGAGGAGGCGATCCGTGCGCTCGGCACGTTCGACGCGATCCTGTGCCGCAACGTCCTGATCTACTTCCGCGATAGTCAGATCGTCGGGGTGATCGACAGGCTCGCGCGCGCGCTCGCGCCCGACGGGATGCTCGCGGTGGGCGTCTCGGAGTCCTTGATGCGGTTCGGCACGTCGCTTGTCTGCGAGGAGCGCGGCGGTGCGTTCTTCTATCAGAGGGTGCCGTGAACGGACGTCCGCGCGTACTCGTCGTGGATGACTCCGCGTTCGCGCGCACCGTGCTGTCACGCGTGCTTCGCGCGAGCGGCAAGCTCGAGGTGGCTGGCACCGCGCGCGATGGTCAGGACGCGCTCGAGAAGATCGCCGAGCTCGATCCCGATCTGGTCACGCTCGATCTGACGATGCCGAACGTCGACGGGCTCGGCGTCCTGCGGGCGCTGGGAAACCGAGCGCGCCCGCGCGTGGTCGTGGTCAGCATCTCCTCGGTCGAGACCGAGATCGGCGCTGAGGCACTGCTGCTCGGCGCGGTCGATCTCGTGACCAAGCCGACCGCGTTCGCCTCGGATCGGTTGACCGAGCTCGGTGACGAGCTGATCGCGAAGCTCGTCGCGATCGGCACCGGTCCCGACGTCGTGGCCGAGCCACCGCCCGTGGTTCCGACCCGATCGCCGGGGCGCACGTCGAACATCGAGCTCGTGATGCTCGGCACATCGACCGGCGGTCCGCAGGCGTTGACGCGCGTGATCTCCGCGCTTCCCGCCACGCTCGCGGCGCCGGTCGCGATCGTGCTGCACATCCCCGAGGGCTACACCGAGTCGCTCGCGGCTCGGCTCGACAAGATCTCGCCGCTCTCCGTGGTCGAGGCCAGGGACGGTCTCGATCTCCACCGCGGGATGGTCATCCTCGCTCGTGGCGGCTCGCACCTGCGCATCCATCGCCACGGCACGGTGCTTCGCGCCGAGGTCGCGCGGCATCCGGCCTCATCGTTCATGCCCTCGGTCGACGAGCTGTTCACGAGCGGCACCCGCGCGGTCGGCGCCGGCGCCCTCGGTGTCGTGCTCACCGGCATGGGCGACGATGGACTGATCGGAGCCCGCGCCATCGCCGAGGCAGGAGGGTCTCTGATCACCGAGGCAGCATCGACCTGCGTGGTCTATGGTATGCCCCGGGCAGTGCAGCAGGCAGGGTTGGGAGCTACGAGCATCACGCTCGATCAGGTGGCGGCGGAGATCGCTCGTCGTGTCTGAGCCGCTGCCGCAAATCTGGCTCGTCGACGACAGCGCGACGAACCGCGCGATCACCGAGCGCGCGCTCGGAGACCAGTACGCGTACGAACAGTTCGCCGACGGGTCCGAGCTCGTGGAGCGGCTCGCCTCCGGATCCCGCCGCCCGGACCTCGTCCTCCTCGATTGGGTGATGCCCGGCATGACCGGCGGCGAGGTGTGCCGCTTTCTCCGCTCGCATCCGACGACAGCGGATCTGCCGATCATCATCGTTACCGCATCGCGGGTGCAGACCGGTGACGTGGTGCAGGGCCTCGCGCTCGGTGCCAACGACTACGTCTCGCGGCCGTTCGCGCCCGAGGAGCTGCGGGCACGCGTTCAGACCGTGCTGCGCACGAAGCAGCTGAACGACGCCTCGGTCCGCGAGCGCATGCGCCTCGCGGCGATCAACCGGCTCGGCCGCGCGCTGTTCGCGGATGGCTCGAGCGTGCAGCGCGTGCTCGACGAGCTGGCGATCGCATTGACCACGTCGATCTGCGACGGCTGCGCGATCACGCTGCTCCCCGGCGACCAGCCATCCGCGCACGCGTCGCGGCACCACGCGGATCCCAGCGCCGCCTCGCTCAGCGCGATCGGCACGCTCGCGGATCCCGCCACCCATCACTTCCAGAACACCGAGAACGCGCTCGCGAACCTGCCGCCGGCGTATCACGCGTACATCTCGCGGTTCGGCCTGCGCAGCCTCGCGATCCTGCCGTTCCCGGTGCGCGAGCCGATCCAGGGCATTGTCACCGTCACGCGCGATGGCGGCTCGGCGCCCCTCGATCCCGATGACCTCGCCACGATCGAGACCTGTATCGACTACGCCAGCCTCGCCGTGCAGACCGTCCTCAAGTTCGAGGCGGAGCGGCTCGCGCGCGACCAGATCTCCGCGATCCTCGCGCACGCGCCGATCGGCATCGTGGTCACCGACGCCGCGGGCGACGTCGTGCTCACGAACCCGCTCGCGCGCGAGCTCGTCGGCAACGACGGCGGCGCGCTCGCCAGTTCGCTCGGCGTGGGCTCGTCTCCTGGCGGCACCGTGCGCGCCGAGCGCGTCCTCGGCACGCGCACGCTGTCCCTGATCGCCGGTCCACTGCGCGGCGCCGACGACGCGCCCGCCGGCACGATCACCACGATCGAGGACGTCACCGAGGCGCGCGCCTTCGCGGCCGAGCGCGAGCGCGTGGCGCAGTACCAGGAGCAGATGCTCGGCATCGTGGGTCACGACCTGCGGAATCCACTGTCCGCGATCCTCGCCGGCACCGAGGCGATCGGCATCCACGCCCAGAGCATCCCGGCGGTGCAGCCGCTGGTCGGCCGGATCGGCGGCAGCGTGCGCCGCATGGCGCGCATCGTGGACCAGCTCCATGATGTCACCCGCGCGCGGCTCGGCGGCGGCATCCCGCTCGCACTCGTGGACACCGATCTCTCCGCGGTCGCACAGTCCGTGCTCGACGAGCTCCGGATCGCCTCGCCGACCGTGGTCCTCGAGCTGCGTACCCGCGGTCCGTTGACCGGCCTCTGGGACGCCGATCGGCTCGCGCAGGTGATCTCGAACCTCGCGAGCAACGCCCTCCAGTACGGCAAGCCGGGCATGCCCGTGGTGGTGTCGCTCGCGGGCGAGGGCGACACCGTGACGATCACCGTGCAGAACACGCTCCGTGACACGCCCGTTCCGGCCGATCGGCTGGCGAGCATGTTCGAGCCCTACCGCCGCGGTCAGGAAGGCGCGCATCGGCCCGGCGGCCTCGGCCTCGGTCTGTACATCGTCCACGAGCTCGTACGTGCGCACCACGGAACGATCACCGCGACCTCGACCATCGAGGCCGGCACGGTCCTCGTCGTCAGCCTGCCGCGCTCTTCGCGGGCCTAGCCAGCGTCGCCTTCGGTCGGCGAATCGCATCCGGGTGGAGGCAGTCCCTCCGTGATCTCACAGGGATAACCCCTCGTCATGGTTATCCCGAGCGAGCGGTACGACCGATGCAACTCCACTCGCCGGGCCGTGAACCCGCACACGACGTGCGACCGGACCCAGGAGCAGGAGAGAGGCATGTCGATCACGAAGTTGACCCCCGTATGGGTAGGTCAGGTACGTAGCTCTTCGTCCACCGAACGTCCCAACAACCCTCCACCCCGGATCATCGTGGGCCTCCTGACGGGGGACGGTGCCCTCGCCGGCAATCCGTCGGACCCGCGCCGGCAGACCGGCTAGCTAGCGCGCGGTCGAGATCGCGACCGTACCGGTCGGGAGGTACGCGCCAAGGTCGTGCCACCAGTACAGGTCACGGTCGAGGATCGGCAGCGCACTCGCATACGTGAAGTCCGAGAGCGACACGATCTCGAGCACCGGATCCGTCCAGCTCGCGGTCGGGCCGGCGGCGATCGCGGCGAGCGGCGCCGGCAGCTCGGGATAGGTCAGGCTCGTCGTCGATGCTGGACCGTACGCGGTCCACGTCACGACGGCGCCGGGCATGCTGATCGTGCTCGCGACGGCGACGAAGTCGGCATCGGCGAGGTCGCTCGATGTCCACGCGATCGACTGCGCCTGGGCGTCCGCGATCGGCACCGTGACCTCGGGGCCGATCAACGTCACGTCGAAGTTCCGGTTTCCGAACGTCTGATCGACTCGCTCGAGCACGCTGCGCTCGACGCCCGTGCTGGCATCGACGAACACCGAGCCGATGATCGAGCCTTCGATCAGCGGAGGACCATCGAGCAAGAGCCGAGCGCCTCCTTGGGACACGACGTCGGACACCTGGTCGAGCAGGATCGGATCCGACCAGGCAGCCGTGCCGGATGCGCCGCCGGGAGCGCGAGCATGGTGCTGACGTCGGTGACCGAGGCGGGTAGACCCGCGTAGTCGATCGAGTACTTCTCGTTATCCTGCCACGCGGTTGGTGCCGCGATCGTCGTGCCTGATGCGAGCCGCACCTCGCCAAGCGGCGTCCACATCCACGGATCGCCGTAGCCAAGCCCCTGAGCGTAGAGCTGTACCTTCTCGTTCGCGCACGCGGCCGCGAACGAGAACACCGCGGTGGTTCCCACGGTCGGCGCCTGATCCACGTCGAGGCAACGGGCGGGGCCGCGGATCCGCGTCTCCGTGATCTCCGCATCGGTGAACGCTGGCACGGTCACCGTCATCGACTGCGGTGCAGCGACAGGCGGCGCGCGCCCGCCGACCTGGATCTCGGGATCTCCGTCGAGCCCCGCGAACGAGTAGACGAGCCAGTGCTGTTCGCCGAGGTCCGGCGCGGGCCGCGCGACGTGAATCGACGACGGTCCGAACAGTGGCACCGTGGCCGTCCCATCCGCCTCGGTCCGCCCGATCGTCGTCGCGCCGGTCGCGTCGAGCACGAGAACGTAGGCGTCTGCGATCGGCTGGCCGGCCGCGGCCTCGCGCTCCTCACCGAACACGGTGACGTGCGCGATGCCCGACGGCAACTCACCGTCGACCGCCGGGGTCACCTCGGAGAACCCGAAGCGACACGCCGACACCATCATCACGATGACCGCCCACCCCAGCATCTTCCCAGGCTACCCGGGAAGCACCCGAACAATCTACGTGGGTGGTGCTCCCACCCACGAGATCGCTACTTGTTCTTGAGCAGCTCTTCCTTGGCCTTCTTGGCCTTGGCGATCAGCTCCTCGCCGATGTTCGACGGGACCTCGGCGTAGCGCGAGAACTCCATCGTGAACTCGCACTTGCCCTGCGTCGCCGAGCGAAGCGGGGTCGAGAACGAGAACATGTCGGCGAGCGGAACTTCCGCGTCGACGCGCGCGTTTCCGTCTTCCTCGGTCGAGCCCTGCACGATGCCGCGGCGCTGCATGAGGAGCGACAGCATGTTGCCGGAGAACTCGGCCGGACCTTCGAGCGAGACCTTCATGATCGGCTCGAGGATCTTCGGCTTCGCGCGGGGGAAGAACTCGCGGAACGCACCGCGGGCGGCTTCCTGGAACGCGTTGTCGCTCGAGTCGACGGCGTGGGCCGCGCCGTCCGTGAGGGCGATGCGCAGACCGACGACGGGCACGCCGAGGCGCGGGCTCTTCGCGATCATCGACTTGAAGCCCTTCTCGCAGGACGGGATGAACTCGCGCGGAATCGACCCGCCCTTGATCTCGTCCTCGAACTCGAAGTCGCCATCGAACGGCTCGGCGTAACCGACCACCTTGCCGTACTGACCGGAACCACCGGTCTGCTTCTTGTGGACGTAGTTGAACTCGACCTTCGAGCCGATGGTCTCGCGGTACGCGACCTGCGGCGGCGAGGTGATCACCTCGGCCTTGTACTCGCGCTTCATGCGCTCGATGTAGACGTCGAGGTGGAGCTCGCCCATGCCGGCGATGATCGTCTCGTTCGACTCGGGATCGACGTAGCACTGGAAGGTGGGATCCTCCTTCGTGAACCGGTTGAGC
>JBBRED010000289.1:0-11143 GCA_038203335.1 Haliangiales bacterium
GATCACGATGCGCGTGTCGGGCAGTGGTGGCGTGGCGAACACGATCCGGACGTGCGGCACGCGGGGCAGGAGCTCCTTCAGGCGCTCCTCGGCCGCCTTGAGGTGCACCGCCATGTTGCCCTCCTTCGCGCGGTCGCGAGCCTCGCTGAACTTCGCCACCGCCGAGGCGGTGCGTCCGAGCTTCTCGTCGCACAGCGCGACGTTCAGCAGGGTGCCGATCGCCTGCGAGTTGAACTTCAGCGACTCCTCGAACTTTTCGCACGCGGCGTGAAGATCGCTCTTCATCAGCGCGCGTCCCTCGTCGAACAGCTTGTCAGCCTTGTCGATGTTTTCGTCGGCGCGCACCGGGCGCATGGCCACGACGAGCACCACCGCGAACGCGAGCCCTCGCATCATGCGGAGAATCCTACTTCGGACAGCCGTGCGGATGCGAATACACGTCGCAGTTGGGGTCGGCCTTCGGCGTCTCCTTCGGAGTCTCCTTGGGCGGTAGCGCCACGGTCTTCTGCACGCCCGAGCCAGCTTCCACCGTGGGGGCCTCCTGCGCGCCCGCCTTCTGCGTGCCGGCCTTCTTCGTGCCGATCTTCTTCGTGCCGATCTTCTGCGTGGCGACGTTTTCTTTCGGATCGGCCGGTACGATCTCGATGTCGCCGGAGCCCGCGCCCACCGGAGCCTCGGTGACCTTCGTCTCGACGGGCTTGGTCTCGAGGGGCTTGGTCTCGACGGGCTTGGTCTCGACGGGCTTGGTCTCGACGACGTTCGACGGCACGGGCGTCGCGGTCTCACCGCCCCCGATCGACATCGCGATCGCCACGCCAACCGCCGCGAGCACCGCGGCCGCGAGGAGCACGAACGCGAACTTGCCGCGCTTCTTCGGCCCCTGTGTCCACTCGCTTTGCGCGCGTGCGGGGGCCGATGGCTCGACGCTGGTCACCCGCTGCGGCACCGCGGATTGCCCGGTCTGCAGTGGCCTCAGCGCGACGCCCGAGGGCTCGGATCCCGAATGCCACGGCGCCACCACGGGCTGGCTGCCGCGCGCATCGCGCACGTGGTTCGGAACGCTGCGCACGCCGGTCGTCGGGACCTCCCAGCCACCCGCCTCGCTGCGGCGGAGCATCCGCTGCATGCGCTCCACGAGGAGCGATGCCTGATGCGGATCGGCGACGAACGGCACGAGGTCGCGCGCGAACTCCGCCATCGTCGCGTAGCGCAGCTCCGGCGTCTTCGCGAGGCAGCGCAGCACCACCGCCTGCAGCTCGGGCGGCGCGTTGAACATCGGCGACGGCGGATCGACCGCGACCTTCACGCACATCTCGGAGAAGCTCTCCGCCTCGAACGGCTTTCGACCCTCGAGCATCTCGTACATCACGCTGCCGAGAGACCAGATATCGGTGCGCGCATCGACCAGGCGCGCCGATCGCATTTGCTCGGGGCTCATGTACGCCGGCGTGCCGAGCAGCGACTGCGTCTGCGTCAGATGCATGTCGGTGCCGAACGTCGTCTTCGAGATGCCGAAGTCGAGCACCTTGATCAGCGCGGTGCCGTCGGGACGCCAGGTCACGAACAGGTTCGTCGGCTTGATGTCGCGGTGAACGATGCCGAGCGAGTGCGCCTCCGCGAGCGCCTCGGCGGTCTGCAGCATCAGATCGCAGGTCCACGGCTGCGCGACCTTGCCCCGCTGGCTGATCAGCGCCCCGAGGTCATGGCCCTCGAGGTACTCCATGACCATGTACGGCGTACCGTTCTCGAGCGTGCCGACGTCGGACACCTTCGCGACGTACTCGCTCTTCAGCTTCGCGGCGGCCTGCGCCTCGCGCATGAAGCGCTCGACCGCGTCGTGATCGAGAAGCACGTCCTGGCGCAGCATCTTGATCGCGAGCCGCTGGTTGAGCTGGAGGTGCGTGACCTCGGCGACCACGCCCATGCCGCCCTGACCGATGATCGACTCGATCCGGTACTTGCCCAGGAATACCTGGCCGATGCGGACCGCGTCCGCGGGTTTGGGGGTCTGGGCCAAGGAGTAAAAATGGTAGCGTGCCCGACGCTTCGGCTCAACCTTCCAGGCGCCCGAGGGCGTGTACGATTTCGCCTACTGCGACGAACTGCGTCAATGCTGAATCTGGTGGATCTTCAGGACGTTGGTCTGCACGCCCGACCCCACCGGCACGGCCATCGTGATGAGGACGTTCTCGCCGGGCGTGGCGAGGTTACGCTCGATCAAGGTGGCCTCGACGCGATCGACTAGCTCCTCGGTCGAGGCGGCGGGCGCGATCAGGATCGGCGTCACGCCCCACACCATGGCGAGGCGGCGGTAGGTGACCTCGTCCGTGGTGAGCGCAACGATGTTCGCCTCGGGCCGATACTCGCTGATCAGCCGCGAGGCGCCGCCCGAGTCCGAGACCGAGACGATGGTCCGCAGCTTCATCACCTTCGCGGCGGTGTATGCGGCGTACGCGATCGCGTTCGTCGAGTGCGCGAGATGGATATCCGGGATCTCGACATTCGCCTTGTAGTAGGCGCTCTTCTCGATCTCGTCGATGATCCGCGCCATCGTGCGCACGGCCTCGACGGGGTGGATGCCGCTCGCGGTCTCGCCCGAGAGCATCAGCGCATCGGTGGCATCGAGCACCGCGTTCGCGACGTCGGACGCCTCCGCGCGCGTCGGTCGCGGCTGCGTGATCATCGACTCCAGCATCTGGGTCGCGGTGATCACGATCTTTCCGCGCTTGTTGGTCTCCTCGATGATCCGCTTCTGCCAGAGCGGGACCTTCTCCGGTCCGAGCTCGACGCCGAGATCACCACGCGCGACCATCACACCATCCGCGGCATCGATGATCTCGCCGAGCCGTTCCAGCGCCTGCGGCTTCTCGATCTTCGCGATCACCGGGATCGAAACATTGTCGGCCGTGAGGAGGCGTTTTGCCTCCACGACGTCCTCGGCGCGGCGCACGAACGACAGCGCGACGTAGTCGACGCCGTGTCGCAGCGCGAAGCCGATATCGGTCCGGTCCTTCTCCGACAGCGCGGGCGCCGAGACATCGACGCCGGGGAGGTTGATGCCCTTGTTGTTCTTGAGGATGCCGCCCGCGACCACGACCGTCCTGACCTCGTGGCCTTCGACGCCGGTCACCGCGAGCGACAGATAGCCGTCGTCGAGGAGGATCTGATGCCCGACCTTCACATCGTTCGGCAGCATCTGATAGGAGGTCGAGACCCGCTTCTCGTCACCGAGGATCTGCTCGGTGGTAATCGTGAGCTCGGCACCGGGCCGTAGCTCGATCTGCCCGTCTTTGATCTTTCCAACGCGGATCTTCGGACCCTGCAGATCGAGCAGGATCGCGATCGCCTTGCCGCGCTTCTCGGCTTCGTTGCGGACCGTCTGCAACATCTTCGCGTGGTCCTCGTGACTACCGTGCGAGAAATTGAGACGCGCGACACTCATGCCGGCGTCGATCAGCTCTCCGATCTTCTCTGGCGTCGACGACGCGGGGCCGAGCGTACAGACGATCTTCGCGCGTGGCATCGGTTGCGGAGTAGAGCACACTTGCCGCCTCGCAAGCTCGGCGCACATCTTCACGATACCGGAGGCGCTTACGCCTTGCCGAAACTCGCCGCGTTGGATATGACCCCGCACGATGCATCGTCTGTTCGCCGCGGGTGTGGCGTCGTTGCTCGCCGTCGCATCGTGCACGGTCGATAGAGAGCAACCGAATCTCGTCGGCCAGGATATCCGGCTGACGCTGATCCACACGTCAGACATTCACTCGCGTTTGTTCCCCTACACGTTCAAACCCAACACCTTCGACCAGGGCTATGGCCTGTTGCCCGCGAACGCACCGTTCGGCGGGATCGCACGTATCTCGACCATCGCGAAGAAGATCCGCGCGAGCTCGAACCGCTCGTTGTGGCTCGATTCGGGCGACTGCTTCCAGGGCGCGCCGGTGTTCAACGAGTTCAAGGGCGAGGCCGAGATGCGCTCGCTCTCGCTCGCGGGCATGGACGGCGCGGTGCTCGGCAACCACGAGTTCGATCTCGGCGCGCGGAACCTGTTCGACAAGATCGACAACTTCGCCACGTTCCCGCTGCTCGCGGCGAACTACGCCTGGGACGATCCGCCGCCGGGCGCGGTGGATCCGAACGGCCGCTCGCTGCGCGACGTGGTGTCGCCGTTCCAGATGTACAACGTCGACGGCTTGCGCGTGACCGTGATCGGCATGGGCAACACGAGCACGATCACCTCGATCTTCGAGGGCGGCAACTCGCTCGGCTTCCGGCCGCTCGATGACTCCGCCGCGCTCGAGGGCTGGGTCCGCATCCTGCGCCCCATGAGCGACGTCATCATCGTCGTCAGCCACCTCGGCCTCGACGAGGACGAGAACCTCACCGCATCCCAGGTCGACGATCCGAACGCCCACCTGCCGCTGCAGGGCGTGGACGTGATCCTCGGCGGCCACCTCCACATCGTCACCAACCCGCCGAAGATCGTGCCGAACGACAACGAGGGTCACTCGACCGTGCTCGTGCACTCGGGCGCGTTCGCGAAGTTCGTCGGCCGCCTGGATCTCGTGGTCCACGTCGGTGACTCGAACGGCGACCCCGAGCGCCGCAGCCGCGTCACCTCGTTCACGTACGTCAACCTCCCGGTCGACTCCACGACGAACGACGATCCGGTGATCGCGAACTTGATGTGGCCGTACTCGGTCAAGATCAACCAGGACATCGATCTCAACGGCGTGTTCTCCTACGTCAACCCCGAGCCGGCCGGCTCGAAGATCCTGCGCAACGATCTCTCGGGCGGCGATTCGCAGCTCGGCAACCTGGTCGCCCGCTCGATGCAGCTCCAGGAAGGCGTCGAGGCCGAGTTCGCGATCACGAACTCGCTCGGCATCCGCGCCGACTTCGAGCGTGGGCCGCTGACGATCGAGCAGATGTACAACGTGTTCCCGTTCGAGAACTCGATCACGGTGATGTACCTGTCGGGGCAGGAGGTCCAGGACACGCTGGACTTCGTGGCGCGCAAGAGCGCGAGCCGCGGCTGCCGCACCCAGGCTCAGGTCTCGGGCATCACGTTCGACATGGTGTGCAGCGGCGACTGCGGCACGTTCCAGGGCCAGGCGGTCACCGCCTGCGCGAAGAACATCTATGTGGGAGACCACTGCCGGGCCACGCCCGATGGTCCCGTCGATCCCACGAGGTGCGCGAAGCTCGGCCCGTCGAGCCTGTATCGCGTGGCGGTCAACGACTATATCGCGGCCGGCGGCTCGGGCTTCGAGGTGCTGAAGCGCAACAGCTCGAAGCAGGACACCGGTATCTCGCTGCGCGATGCGCTCCGCGTGTTCCTCAACGGGCAGAACAAGTGCACCGAGCAGATCGACGAGACCGACACCCAGATGCCGCAGCGCAAGGTCACGGAGCGCTACGGCAACATCTCGTGCCTGACCGAGCTCAACGAAGTGCATGACGGTCGCATCCGTCCGGTGTTCGAATGAAGCCCATCTATCTCGCAACGATCCTGTGTCTCGGCGCGGCGTGCACCGACATGAAGGATCCCGTCGAAGGCACCCAGTCGCTCAAGGTCGAGCTCGTCTCCCCGGCGTCGGGTGGCAGCAAGACCCAGCGGCTGCCGGATACGCAGCGCACGATCACGGTGAACCTCACCGCGCTCGACGCGCAGGGCGAGGTCGACACCTCGTTCTCGCGCACCGTGCAGGTCTACGCGCAGTTTCTCGGCACGCTGACGCCGAAGCTGACCGAGGCGCCGCTCGGCACGTTCACGCTGATCTCGGGCAAGGCCACGAACCAGTCGGTCACGCTTCCGCTCGCGTACGGCCCCACCACGCTGTGGATCGACGACGGCAAGAGCAGCGAGCCGACGTATGCCACCGGCACCTCGCCCACGCTGTGGTACCGCGATCCGTTCATCTCGGATCTGCAGACGCCGAAGAGCGAGACCGCGCTCGACGCGCTGTCGTCGATCCCGCTCGAGGCCAAGCAGGTCAGCGTGACGACGTCGCGCTATGGAGCGCGCGGCCGGCTCGTGGTGACCAGCACGTTCTCGCAGGGCTACACCGTCTCCGACGTCGAGTGCGCCGATACGAACGGCGCGCCGCCGTGCACGACGCAGGCGTACGACCACGCGATGATCTTCACGTTCTCCGCGCCCCGCGGTGATGACGGAGCATCGATCGTCGAAGGCCAGACCATCGACGGCTTCGCCGGTGGCGTCGACGAGTTCAACGGCCTGACCGAGATCGGGTTCCCGCAGACGTTCGGTGCCGGCGGCATGAACGTCAACAAGGCGCGCGAGCCGGTGCCAGCCATCGTCGACGCCGAGACCACGGTGACCCCGGGGACCTGGTTCGACGCGTTGACCGCGCCGGGCGGCGGCCTGATCAACTTCGAGCGCAACGAGGCGGCCCCGATCAAGGTGCTGACCCCGAAGGTGTGCGAGCTCGACAACGATTACGCGACCTACAAGCAGTGGAAGATCGATCCGTTCGGCGTCGGCGGAAACTGCGCAGGCAACAAGAAGGTGATCAACGTGATCTCCGCGGGCACGGTCTCGGATATCGATGTGCCGTCGCTGGTCGGCAAGACGCTCGGTAGCGTCACCGGCGTGTTGCGCCCCGTGAACATCGGCACGTTCAACGTCTGGATCATCTATCCGCGCTCGGCGGCAGACCTGGTTTTGCAATGAGAGAGCTCATGACGACACTCCGTAGGATCGCGATCGTCTCCACGCTGTTCGTGCCCGCGCTGGCGTTTGCGCAGCCCGGCGCAGGAGAACCAGGCCCGGGTTCGGCCGCCCCGGAGCCCACCACCACGACGTCCCCTGAGGACGAAGCGAAGGTCAAAGAGATCGTCGACAAGGAGGTCGCGCGGATCCTCACCGACCGCGCCGCCAAGGAAGCGGCTGACAAGGCGGCGAAGGAAGCCGTCGAGAAGGAGACCGCCGCGACCGAGAAGCCGGGCGACCTCACCGGTCACTCGGGCTTCATGGACACTCGCCTCGCGTTCACGCTGACCAACGAGAACATGCTGGTCAAGCCGGGCGAGACCATTCCGTCCACGCCGGGCTGGCGGTTCGGCACGCCGAACTCGCTCGGTGTCCTGTTCTTCGACAACTACGACTCGAAGTACTCGGGCTTCGAGACCCTGACCCACGGCACCATGTACCGCAGCTTCTCGCGCGGTCACCTGCAGGCCGAGGCCGCCGTCGTGGTGCGGTTCAACGAGCTGACCGAGAACTCGATCCCGATCTCGGATGCCGGCTCGTACATCGTGCTGACGAACTGGAAGGATCCGACCCACAAGGATCCGACCCGCATCTCGCTCACGGCGTTCCCGGTGTCCGCGGATCGCTTCCGGCTCGGTTACAGCTACCGGCTGTCGTGGGGTGGTAACCCCGAGTACCGCCGGGCCCGCTCGTCGACCCCGGGCATGAAGATCCAGTACGACTTCGAGAAGGGCTACGCGTTCGTCGGCGCGAAGAGCGGCGTCATCGTCGACCCGCAGGACGGCGAGCAGAAGACGGCGCTCGCGGGCCTCATCGGCGCCGGCGTCGACCCGACCGACATGCTGCGCTTCGAGTTCAACGGCGGCGTGTTCGACCGCGGCTACAACGAGCTCCAGGACGTCCAGGGCGAGAAGGTCCTCCTGTACGGAGGATCGGTCCAGGCCTCGATCCACAAGGGAACGCCCCTCAAGAGCTCGGTGGACTACAAGCTCTACAGGTTCAACGGCGAGCAGGTCAGCCAGCTGTTCTCTCCCGAGAAGTACCCGGGTGGCGTGTCGTGGCTCGCCCAGACCGAGTTCACGGTGCTCGGCCAGACGCTGAAGGACTCCGACAAGACCGGCGCGACCAAGACCCAGATCGGCAAGGCCGGCGACGTCAACGTCCGCGTGAAGATCGACCGGGTCCGCGTCCGCGCCGACTTCAGCTACCGCGATCTCGCGTTCATCCTCCACAGCCAGCCGAGCCTCCCGCCCTACGCGGACTTCCCGGCGGCCTACAAGGTGAAGCCGAACCTGTTTGCCTCGGTCGGCGCCGACAAGAACTTCGATGACTGGCTGACCCTCGGCCTGATCTTCGGTGTCGACAAGCCCGCGACCCTGACCTCACCCAAGGGCATTGCCGGTGGGGCGACCGATGCGATGGGCACGTCCACCGCGGTCGTCCGCAACAACAACATCGACACCCTGATCACCATCCTCCCGGTTGGTAAGACCGCGGTCGCCCAGATCGCGGTGAAGGGGACCGCGAAGGTCGACTTCGCGAAGATCTTCTCGGCCGTGCTCGAGGTGTTCTACAGCTACGACGGCAACCAGACCCGGTATCGCCGGACCTGCAGCGATCCCGACACGTGCCCGTTCGAGTACGTGTTCGGAAACTTCAATCAGCTCGGCGTGAACGCGACCCTCCAGGCGCGGTTCTAGGCTCCTGATCTGAAGCTCATTCTCCGGATTGCTTGTTCGTCAGCTCACGGTGATTTTCCGGGCTGATCTGGCTGGCACCCCGAGGATCACGGTTAGACTTGTCAGGCCCGGCTACCAGTAGTCGGCCGGGCCCGTATGACGAGCTTCAGCGACCACGGCACGGCGGTCCTCTCCACCCTCAAAGGTGCGATCAGGGATGGAGTCGACTACCTCGCTGACTTCCTCAAGCGAATCGTCAATGGCCTCACGCGGATAGCTCCGATCTCACTCGGTCTTTCGGTGGTTGGCTGCCAGTCGGGTCAGGTCGATGCGCCGCTGCCGCCGCCGCCGATGCCGCGCGAGATGGCGTCGCCCGAGGCTCCGCACGACGCGGGACCGGCGGAGCTCGGCGAGTTCAACATCACGTTCTATTACATCGCCGGTGAAGAGGAGGTCGCCGCGAAGGCGGCGGCGAAGGCGGCGAAGGCGGCGAAGGCCAAGGCGGCCGCGAATGACAACGCCCTCGGCATGGCGCCGAGCGACAGTGAGCCCGAGCTGGCCGCGATGGCGCCTCCCGATCTGGTCACCCTCTACTCCCATTCAGGCGGCTGCGAGGCCATCGCCGAGGTCACCAAGGACTTCGCCGCGGAGCTCGAGCTCCAGGGCACCGGCCAGCTGAAGGATGGTCGGATCCTGAACATCGAAGGTCAGTGCCACTGCGAGAGGACGCCCTGCTTCAAGGTCACCGAGGCCAAGTGGGGGACCGCCGGGACCGGTCGGCCGCTCCAGCCATTCCGCACGGTCGCCGTGGATCCCAAGGTCGTGAAGCTCGGCTCCCTCCTCTACGTGCCCCTGCTCGAAGGCCGGACCATGCCGGGCCGGGCGCCGTGGGGCGGCTTCGTCCATGACGGCTGCGTGGTCGCGGACGACACCGGGGGCGGGATCGACGGCAATCAGCTCGACCTGTTCGTGGGCCGCAAGGGCTACTACCTGGGCATCTCGGGGACGGGCGGAAGCCACTCCTGGGCGCGCCACGTGCCTGTGTTCGACGGCAACAAGATCTGCGAGCGCAAGGGCCGGGTCGTCACCCGCAAGGCCGGCGCGATCTAGCGGTTCAGGACGTAGATCGCGCCGTTCAGCACGGACGCGAACGACACCCAGGCGAGGAGCGGCGCCACGAGCAGGCCCGCGCGTCTCTCGACCTTTGCGAACGCCAGCATCATCGCGAGCACGGCCACCCACACGGCCAGGATGACCACGAACGCCGCGCCGACCCGTTCGAGTCCGAAGAACACCGGCGTCCACGCCGCGTTGAGGGCGAGCTGGATCGCGAAGCTCGCGAGCGCGACGTTGCGCGCGCGGCCATGGGGGCTGCGCCACACGAGGAACGCGGCGACGCCCATCATCGTATAGAGCGCCGTCCACACCGGGCCGAACAGCCATGGCGGTGGGGCGAACGAGGGCTGCTGGAGATGCTGGTAGAGCGTGGGGCGGCCCCCGATCAGCGCACTCGCGAAGCCGACCGCGTTGCACAGCACGATGAACCCCGCGCACGCGAGGACCTGGCGTGCCCGGCTCGGTGAATGTGCGTGAGCCATGTCGCTTGGACGTCGGGCCAGGCGGTGCCGTTACGTCATACGGGGCGGGCGCGGGCTCGACGGGCGCAGTAGCGGAAGGTGGCTCGACGGGCGCGGGAGCCGGAGCCGGAGCCGGAGCCGGAGCCGGCGTGGGAACGTCGGCCTTCGGGACCACGGTGGCCGGCGCGGGCTTCGCGTCCTCCGCGGTGGACACGGTGGCGATGAAGCCGACGAGGCCGACGATGATCAGCGCGAGGCCCGCGTCGCCCAGGGCGGTCGCCCTGTTCTTGCAGCCGTCATCTGCCTCGCCGCCGGGCTGGGATTTCATGTCGCAGTCGGCGCCGGTGTTGACGGCGAGCAGGAGGCCGATGCCCGCGAGCATCGCGGCGCCTTCGCCGAGCTTCGCGTAGGTCTGGTACTTCGGATTGTTCGGAAAGCACGCTCCGGAGAACAACGTCAGCGACAGCACCAGGGCAACGGCAACGCGCATGGTCGCGGTTGTATCAGATGCATTCCGGGCATGAAACCAACGACCGGGCTGCGACACCTGCGTCAACGCGGCAACAGCGCGGAAGACACGATCGTCTTGTCGGCGCGCTGCGCGAACGCGACAGCGCCGCCGATCTTCCCGGTCACCGCGATCGTGAGCGTGCCGCGCTTGCCGGCACTCGCGACGCGCTCGAGGCGGCGAACCACGCGATCACCGCGCAGCGTCTCGCCGGCGTTCTCGCCTCGCGGCACGCTGGTCTTCGTGCCGTCTTCCCAGATCGCGACGAGCACGTCGGCATCGGCCGGCGCGGTCGCGGTGACCTCGAGGGTGGTGGTCGACCACGTACCGGTGGCGGCGAGCAACGCGGGGCGCGGAGCCTTGCCGATCGCGGCCGACACCAGCGCGGCGTTCGAGCCGACCATGCCGGCCTTCCCGCCGACGACGAGCTCGGGCGTGTAGACGCGGTTGTCGCCGAGCGCGGTCGCGTACTGGCGCTGTCGCTCGGTCCACGCCGGGGAGGCGAACGGATCCGGCCAGCCGAGCTCGTCCCAGTAGTCGACGTGGAATGCGAGCGGGGCGAGCGTCGGGCCAGTGCTGGCGAGCTTGTCGAGGAGCTTGTCGGCAGGGGGGCAGGAGCTGCAGCCCTGCGAGGTGAACAGCT
>JBBRED010000290.1:0-11108 GCA_038203335.1 Haliangiales bacterium
CCCTGGTCACCTCGCGCGGTCCGCGACGCTGGATCTCGATCGCCGCGCTCCTCGGCGTGGCGGGGATCATCGCGCAGCTCACCGGGACACGGCCGTACGCCCTCCAGATGGCCTGGCCGATCGTGGTCGCGGCCGGACTCGCGATCGGGCTCGGAGCGCTTCGCACCAGCACGCTCGACCTACGCGCGGCGGGGCTCGTGCTGTCGCTGTTCGCCGCCGTGCTGATCTACGACGGCCGCGATGTCTCCGGCCGCGTGCGCTGGTCCCGCCGCTACTCGGATCTGACGGCCGGCATCGAGTACCTGCGCCATGCGTATCCGAGCGCCGAGCAGCCCGATCCATACGCGCCGCTGCTCGCCTCGGTCCCGCCCGGCGCGACGATCGCGGTCTGGGTCGCGCGACCCGAGCTCCTCGATGTCAGCCGGCATCGCATCCTCGATCTCCGCACGCCGCGATCCGCGTCGCGACGGACCGTGATCCTTCACACGCTGCAGCCCGACTACCTGCTCGTCGAGGACGACCATCTCCCGGCCGAGCGTGCGCGCCGAGACCTGTGGTTCCGCCTCGCGTGCCCCGAGCCGTCCACGCAAGCCTTCTGTCTGGACGACCTGCAAGCGCTCGTGCAGAAGTCGCCTCAGCTGGCATCTGACGGCACCCTCCGCCTCGTCCGCGTCCGTCGGTAGCTGTGTTAGAAGCAACGAAGATGTCCCGGCCCCTGCGAGGCTTGCTCCTCGGAAGCATCGCGATCGCGCTCGTGTACCTGCTGGTGCACGCCCGCGAGCCGCTCCGGCTCAACGTCGGCGATCCGTGGTCCGACGCGAACGTCCTGTCCTCGATCAACTACGTCAAGTCCGATGGGTTTCTCGCCACGTCGTTCACCGACATTCTCGACGTCGGTCCGCTGACCGCGGACTCGTATCGCTACATCCACTACCCTCCGCTCGCGGAGATCTTCTACGGCGCGGTGGGCAAGTACCTCGGCGTCAGCGACATCGGAACGTTCCGCCTGTTCGGGCTGATGTTCTCGAGCCTCGCGATGTGGCTGCTGTTCAGCTACGTGCGGAGACTCTACAGCGATCGCATCGCGCTGATCACGACCACGCTGTTCAGCACGAGTCTCATCTGGATGATGTACGCCGACAGCATGCATCAGGCGCCGGTGATGCAATGCACCGGCTTTCTCGCGCTGTGGGGGCTGGTCCGCGCGATCGAGACCAAGCAGAAGCGCCACTACGCCGCGGCGATCGTCGGCTCGATGCTGTGCTTCTTCACGTCGTACGACTACTTCGTGTTCCTCCCCGCGGCGGCGGTCGCCACCGTGTGGATCAAGGCCGGCAATCCATTCCACAAGGGCAACCGCCACTACGTGGTGCTGTGCGCGCTCGGCTGTCTCGCGGGCATCACGCTGAAGTGCCTGTGCGTGATCGGTGCCGTGGGCTGGAACGAGTTCCTCGCGGACCTGCATCTGCAGTTCCTCGAGCGCGCCACGTCCACGCACGATCGCAAGTTCACCTCGGCGCTCCCGACGATGTTCCGCCGGATCACGCTCGTGTTCACGCCGTTCGCCTGGATCGGCGCCAGCTACCACGTGCTCAAGGCGATCCGCGCTCCGAGCATCACCGCCGCGTTCCGTGACACGGCGATCTGGATGCTCCTGGCGGCGCTCGTGTTCCTCTACCTGTTCCGCCAGCTCGCCGCGTCGCAGATGCTCGCGTCGCAGGTGCTGCTGCCGTTCTACGCGATCGGCAGCGCGATCGTGATCGACAAGTTGCTCTCCGGGCGCGAGCTGTACCGCCGGTTCGCGTGGGCGTGGCTGATCGCGGCGCCGCTGTGGTCATTCTTCTTCATGTTCACGCATCCGCGGTCGGTGCTCGATCGCGACGACGTGGCGAAGACCAACGCGTACCTCGCCGCGAACGATCACAACGACTTCCTGATGTCGAACCTGCTCTCCGACGGTCACATCCAGGCGTCGTTCGATCACCACAGCTGGGCCGCGCTCGATGCGGATGACACCTCGGACTCGGCGCTGCAGATGATGCGCGTGTTCGAGCTCACCGACACCGACTACGTCCACGCGGTCATCTTCAACGACCCGGACTCTCGGTTCATCGACAAGTCACTGTGGCCGCTCGCGATGCCGCGTGGTCTGTGGGCGGTCACCGGCTGGCCGCAGCTCTATCGTTCCAAGACCAACGCGGTGATCGCGGAGTACGACCGCCGCGTCCAGAAGAACCTCGTCGCGGTGCACGCGCAGAAGGTCCTCGAGCTGAAGAACTACGCCGTGTACCGGATCGATCGGGCGACCGTGCTCGCGCTGATCGCCGAGCGTGTACCCGCGGCGCAGCACATCGATTTCGGCAACCTCGGCGCCCAGCGTCACGTGATGCTCGGCTGGGGCTTCCCGGACCTCTACAAGGGCGACGGCGTGCCGGTGAACACGATCAAGGGCTTCTACCGGTGCTCGTTGCCGCGCACAGATGCGCGCGGCGACACCTGCAAGACGGTGCTGACGAAGTTCGGGATCGAGGTCAAGGGCGAGCAGGTCTCGCAGACCGGTCAGCTCATGATCCGGATCGAACAGGTCTGCGACTACCGCCTCACCTTCACGTTCCCCGTGACCGCGCCGACCAGGCTCTCGATCAAGGGCTTCACCGCCGTCGCCCCGCCGGGGCAGACCGCGACGTTCATGGTCCCGGCCCGGTACCTGACGAAGGGGACGAACCTCGTCGAGCTGGAGAACCTCCTGCCGCGCGAGTACGGCACGGAGCTTCCGGTCGCTACCCTCGATCTCGTACCATCGTGCGGCACATGAAGGGAATCATCCTCGCCGGTGGCGCCGGCACGCGCCTGTATCCGATGACCCGCGGCGTGAGCAAGCAGTTGCTCGCGATCTACGACAAGCCGATGATCTACTACCCGCTGAGCACGCTGATGCTCGGCGGTATCCAGGACATCCTCCTGATCACCACGCCGCGCGATCGGCCGGCGTTCGAGAACACGCTCGGTGACGGCAGCGACTTTGGCATCCGGCTGACCTACGCCGAGCAGGGCTCGCCGCGCGGGCTCGCGGACGCGTTCATCGTCGGTGAGAAGTTCATCGGCAGCGACAGCGTGTGCCTGATCCTCGGCGACAACTTGTTCTACGGCATGGGCCTCACCGCCCTGTTCGAGAAGTCGGCGAACATCACGCACGGCGCGCAGATCTTCGGCATCTACGTGAAGGACCCCACTCAGTTCGGCGTGGTCGAGTTCGACCGCGCGGGCAAGGTGCTCTCGCTCGAGGAGAAGCCCGCGCAGCCGAAGTCGCACTACGCCGTGCCCGGCCTGTACTTCTACGACAACCGTGTCGTCGACATCGCGAAGAACCTCGCGCCGTCGCCGCGCGGCGAGATCGAGATCACCGACGTCAACAAGACCTACCTCGCCGATGGCACGCTCTCGCTCGAGCTGTTCGGCCGCGGCACCGCGTGGCTCGATACCGGCTCCCCCGATGCGATGCTGCAGGCGTCGAACTTCATCCAGACCGTCGAGACGCGACAGGGGCTGAAGATCGGCTGCCTCGAGGAGATCGCGTTCCGCAAGGGCTTCATCGATCACGCTGGCCTGATCGCCGCGGGCAAGAAGCTCGACAAGACCGACTACGGCCAGTACCTGCTCGAGATCGCTCGCGAGCACGAGAAGCGATGATCCCGTTCACGCGTCCAGGTCTCCTCGAGCCGGGCCTCGCGGCGATCCGCGACGCGCTCGCCGCCGGCAAGCTCAGCGGCGACGGACCGTACTGCCGCCGCGCGGAGAGCTACCTCGAGACCGCGCTCGGCACGCGCCGCGCGCTCGCGGTGACCTCGTGCACGCACGCGCTCGAGATGTCGGCGCTGCTGCTCGATCTCGAGCCCGGCGATGAGGTCATCGTCCCCGCGTTCACGTTCGTCTCGACCGTCAACGCGTTCGTGCTGCGCGGCGCGCGGCCGATCTTCGCGGACGTCCGCCCGGATACGCTGAACCTCGACGAGCGCCTGCTCCCGTCTCTGGTCACGTCGCGCACGAAGGCGATCGTGCCGGTCCACTACGCGGGCGTGAGCTGCGAGATGGACGAGATCACGCAGGTCGCGGCGAAGGTGAACGCGGTGGTGATCGAGGACAACGCGCACGGCCTGTTCGGCACTTACCGCGGCAAGATGCTCGGCACGCTCGGCGCACTCGCCACGCAGAGCTTCCACGACACCAAGAACTTCACGTGCGGCGAGGGCGGCGCGCTGCTCGTCAACGATCCGCGGTTCGTCGAACGCGCGGAGATCCTGCGCGAGAAGGGTACGAACCGGAGCCGCTTCTTCCGCGGCCAGGTCGACAAGTACACCTGGGTCGATGTCGGCTCGAGCTACGTTCTTTCGGACATCCTCGGTGCACTGCTCGTCTCCCAGCTCGAGCAGCGCGACGAGATCCAGGCGCGCCGCGCGCGGATCTGGAATCGCTACAACGTGGAGCTTGCCGCGTGGGCGGAGTCTCACGGCGTCCGCCGGCCGATCGTGCCGGAGCACTGCGAGCAGACGTTCCACATGTTCTATCTGCTGATGCGTGCCGATCGCCGCGGTGCGTTCATCGATCACTTGAAGGCCCGCGGCTGCTCCGCGGTGTTTCACTACCAGGCGCTCAACACCTCGCCGATGGGCCTCGCGCACGGCGGCGCCGCGGGGCAGTGCCCGGTCACCGAGCGCGTCTCCGACGAGCTCGTGCGCCTGCCGCTGTACAACGACATGACCGAGTCCGATCA
Source organism: Haliangiales bacterium (assembly GCA_038203335.1). GTDB lineage: Bacteria > Myxococcota_A > Polyangia > Haliangiales > Haliangiaceae > JABFXX01. Next base: position 4,772 of record JBBRED010000290.1, read on the forward strand.
GGGCATCGTGATCGACGCGGTCACGAGCTTCGGCTAGTGGTCAGCCGCTTCGGTAGTTCACCTGCAACGTGATCACGCCGCAGCCGCCATCGGGATTCTCGACCAGGTAGTACCCGTCGTGCACGGTCCCGCCGATGGCGCCGCAACCCGATGCCGCGGACGAGCAATCGCTGCTGATCGGTGAGAGCCAGCGCGCTATCGACTGGTCCACGTAATAGATGTTGCCGGGCGGGAACAGCGAGAGTCGGACGACGACCGCCTTGGCATACGTTCCGTTGCACGTTGGAACACTCACCTGCGTCCCCGTGCACGTGTCCACCGTGATGGCGGGCCCAGGAGAGTTGACCGTGATCCCGCTGCTGCAACTCGGCAGGCCCGGAGCCGCATCGCCGGCAGCGAAGGCGTCCGGGGCGGCCTTCGAGTCATCGCCGCAGCCCGAGAGAGCCAGTGCCACCAGTCCAATCGCTACGCCTCGCATTCACCTAGTATAGAGGCAGCTCCCCACGTTCGGCCGAATTACCGGGAGCAGTAGCGGCCGTACGCGAACGCGGTACACGTCGCGCCCTCGCCAGCGAACCGATCGGCGACGGCGAACGCCGGCGGGAGCAGGACGTAGAGCGTGCCGGGGACGAGCGCGAGCGTCGGCCACACGGCCTCCTCGGCGGCGCAGTGACGCATGTCACGAGCGCTGTACGTGCCGTTGATCGGCAGCGCGCGCTCGGACGCGAGGAGCTGGATCTCCATCGACGCGTGATCGAGCGTCGCGGCGTCGGCGGCGGTGACGCAGCTGTACGGCGGCAGGATCATCACCGCGTCGTGGTCGCGGATCAGCGGGCGCCACACCGCGGTGTCGATGAGGCCACCCTGTTGGCCGTTCGTGGTCGCCTGCTGCCAGCGCCAGTCGCCGGTCGCGTCCACGAGCTGGAGCCCGGCGGCGAGCGCCACGATCGCGAACCTGCGCCGCGAGCTGTACCGGGTGAACGCCTGGTGCAGCAGGAACAGCATCAGCGCGTAGATCGGCACCCAGACGAAGCGTCCCGGCGAGCGGAACTGATCGCGGACCCAGCGCAGGACGGATGGGAGGCGGTAGGTCGCGATCTGGTGCGAGCCGAAATAGATGTGGTTCGACAACGCGAACAGCGCCGACGCGACCACGATCGCGAACAGCCAGCGGTGCCGCGCGATCACGCCGCGCAGCGTGCGCGCGTGCGGGAGATAGAGCGCGAGCAGGACCAGCACGTCGACGCCGAGGTACGCGTAGCCCTCGTACTGCCACGGCGTGGCCTCGGGGTTCGCGAGCCAGCGCGCGTCGCCGATGATCCCGCTGCGCAGCGGTACGAGCCAGCCGAGGAGGTTCGCGCTCTCCTTCTCGAACCCCCACTGCGCGCGCGCGGCCTCGGGCGCGAAGTAGCCCGCAAACCAGCAGGCGAGCCCGACGCACCCGACTCCGAGCAGCAGCCAGATCGCGTTCCATTTCCGATCGCGCGCGCGTAGCACCGCGGGCACGTACACCGAGAGCGAGAGCACCGCGTGGTACGGCGTGACCAGCGCCGCGACCACGAGCTGCACGATCCGCGCGATGCCGAGCCACCGCGGCGTGGGCGCGCCGACCGGCGTGCGCAGGTACAGGTACAGCGCCCACAAGAGGATCCAGTGCGCGGACAGGGCAGGGTGCGCGTAGCGGAAGATCCAGGTCGGGACCGCGATGAAGAACACCGCCGCGACGAGGTTGGTGCGCAGGCTGGTGTGGCCGAGCGCGCGCACGCACGCGACACCGAACACCGGTTGCAGCGCGTACGCGAGCCCGTGCCACAGACCGAGGTATGCGTGTGCGCTGAACGACTCCCATGGTGGGATCAGCGTCGCGAGAGACTTGTTGAGCAGCGCCCAGATCGGAATGCAGTCGAGGAACGCGACGCTCTTCACGTACGGCGCGTTGACCGCGGCGTTGAGGAACAGCGGCCAGTGCCAGGTGTCGTGCAGAAAGTAGCGATAGCCCATGAGCGCCATGCGCTCGTCGGCCTGCGGCAGGGACCAGTACTCGTTCGTGCCGAGAAGGTGCCCCGGCCCGTAGACGATCACGAACGTCGCGAACCCGAGCGCCGCCACCGCCACGTAGACCCACCGCGCGCGTACGACCACGCTGCCACCCTAGCTCCCGAGCAGCCCTGCCGTCGATCGCATGCGCGCGTGATCGAGGTCTCGGACCCCGACACGAACGTCGTGGTCGTTGCCAAAAAACCGACGACGATTCGCGTGAACGAAGCACCGCTGCTTGCCGCGCGCGCGCCGAGCCGCGTAGCGTTTTCGATCGTGAAGCAGGTCGACGGTGATCGCGGTCACGGGGCGAAGCGCTGGATGATCGCGCACGCTCCGCTGCTGCTCGCCGGCGTGCTCCCGGCGCTGATGCTCTCGCTCGGGGTCGGGCGCTTCATCCTCAATCACTTCTTCGCACGCGCACCCCTGCTGCTCGACTCCGGGCTGCTCTCCGGCGTGGCGTATCGCTCGGGCGTTGCCCTCGTGCCGCCGATCATCGGCTGCGACTACGCGACCTCGTTCTACCAGGTGTACTTCTCGCCGGTCATCGGCGTGCTCTCGGGGCTGAGCTACCTCGTGCCCGTGAACCGCATCGAGTGGTTCGCGTTCGTGCAGGCGCTCGTCTACGTGCCGCTCGGTATCACCGTGTACGCGCTCGCCTCGCGCGTGGGGCCGGAGTGCGCGCGCCGGCGCTTGCCGATCACCGTGCTCGCTGCGTTCGCCTTCGCGTTCAGCGGCGCCGTGCTGTGGATGGTTGGATATCCGCACTACGAGGCCGCGTCGCCGGGCCTCACGTGCCTCGTGCTCGTGGCGCTGATGACCGGGCGCACGCGGATGACCTGGATCTGGCTCGGCCTGGCGGCGACGGTGCGACAGGACGGAGGTGTGCACATCGCCGTCGCGCTGCTACCGGTGCTGTATCTGCAGTGGCGCGGCGTCGCGATGGCACCGAGCCGGCGCCGGATCGTGGCGACGATCGGGATCGCGGTCGCCGCGAGCGTGGTCGCCTTCGCGCTGCAGAAGCTCCTGTTCACGCCGGTCGATCGGCTCGGTCCGGTCTACCTGGGGACGCCTCCCTATGCGCACGTGACCTGGGACCTCGTCGCGGCGAGGGCGCGTGCGTTCGCCGCCGACTCGCAGGTGGTCTACTACCCGTTCCTCGCGACGGTGTTCGTCGCGATCCTCCGGCGCGATGCGCGCTACCTGCTCGGCTGGGCCGTGACCGTGCCGTGGTTCGTGTTCAATCTGCTCGCGTTCGATCAGGCGAAGAGCCTGTTCTGGGCGTACGCGATCGGGCCGTTCATCGTCGCGATGTTCTGGGTCTATCTGTACGGAGCGCTGCTCGCGCCGCTCCGCATGCGTCCCGGCGTGCTCGAGCTCGTGTTCGCCCTCGTGTGTATCAGCTCCACCGTGGGTCACGCGCGCTCGCTTCCCGACGCGCTCCGGCTGACCGCGCACGACATGCTGATCGCCCGGCCAAAGGATCGTGCCGTGGTTCACGCGTTCGTCGATGCGCTACACGATCACCGCGCCGCGCTCGGCCGGCTCGAGGTTGACTATGCGGTCGCGGCGCTCGCGCAGGAGCACCTGCGCCTCGACGAGGCGTGGTCCGCGGGACGGACTCCGCGTCCCGAGACGCTGATGTTTCACGACCACGCGCACGGCGTCAGCGAAGTCATTGCGGACGCGCTCACCAGCGGGCTCGATACCTGTGTTCGTATCCTCGAGACCGGCATCGTGGTGTGCTCGCGGGCGCCGCTGCCGCCCGAGGTGTTCACCGGTCTCGACACCGAGCGACGGCCGGCATCGTTCGCGCTGGCGCGACGGAGTGCCGGCGTCGAGGTCGACGAGCGCGGCGTCGTGCTGCTGACGAGCTACCCGTTCGGCGGTGCGCTCGGGGCGCTGGCCCCTGGCAGGTACGAATGGACGCTCTCGCTCGCGGCCACCGCTCCGATCTCGGCTCACATCGAGGTCGGCGATGCGGCGGTCGACACGCACGGTGAGCGCGCCGTGATCCCCTTCTCCGTCGGTGACGCCGACGAGCAGCCGAGGTTCCGCATCAGGTCGCGCACGGCCGCGCCCCTCGTGATCACGAGCGCGCAGCTACGGCGCCTGCCGTGACCGCAGCTGTGCGCCTGGGATCGTCACGGCGTGGGGTGCTACCGGAAGATCCTGAACGGTGAAACACCGCGTTGCTCCAAGAGAATGAGTGTCCCGCCGGATACTTGGATCGTATCGGCGGTGCCTGCGAACACGAGTGCCTCGATCGCGTCACCAGACGTTGCTCCGCCGCGGTTGTCGACTTCGAACTCGAGGGACACCGAGCTCTGGCCAGCGCGCACTGGAGTGCGTGCGATCTCCCCGTGGTGGTCCTGGTTCACTGTCACCGCTGCGATGCTGTCTGCGCCTCCTCCGCCGACGACGGTGAGGTCGAGATCGAGACGGTAGCGGCCGCTCGGAACCCACATCGCATTCATTCGGAGGACAGCCTCGTCCCCGTGTCCCGCCCCACGGCGCCACACGCGCTTGCCGTCCACCAGCTCGCCGCCCGCGACGTCGCTGCGCATCCCCCACTCGACGTCGATCCGCATGCTGGTGGCGCCGATGATCGGCGAGAACGGGCTCCGCAAGTTGTCCCGCAAAACGAGCTCGGAGAGCCTCCGCTGCTGTTCAACGCCATCCCAGATCCACAGCTCCGTCGTGGTCTTGCCTCCGACCGCGAGGTTGCGCGGAACTGGACACACGACCGTGCGGTCGGGAGCGCCGATGCGCTCGCGGAAGTACGCGAGCGTTTTGTCGTCGAGCATATTGGTCACGACGAAGTTGATCGTCCCTTTGCCATCACGAAACCCATCCCTGAACCAAAGAAGGTTGTTATCCCAGGCGTCGACGCTGGGTGGGTAGGAGGGGCGGATTTGCACCACCACGTGCGACGAGTCCCAGTCCGGCGCGTAGCGCGCAGCATTGAGGTAACGGCCGAGGGCCCAGGTCGCGAGCCCATCCTTGATCCCGCTGCGTTGTTCTGCATCGCGAAAGCATCGAATCAAAGGCGAGCTCAAGCTCGCCTCCTCATCCATGGTCATCGAGCCGTGACAGGTGAAGATGAGCACGAACCCGCAAGCCCCGAGCACACCGGTGGTCCACCATAACCAGCGAGGCCTTCCGAGCGACTTCAGGCGCGGCAGGGTAGCCGCCCATAGAACAAGTGAGGCCCGAGCAAGGACGCCAGCGTAGAAGGCGAGCATCAGTAGCCATGGCAACGTGATGTAGCGGAACGCATACGGGCCGTCGAACGCACCGCGTTTGATCGGCAGGACGACGCAGGACAGAACGCTCGCCGGAAAGAAGGCGAGCATGAACGTGGTCGCTCTGGGCCACTTGCGAGCTCGGCCCACGATCACGAGCGCGCTCGACGCGATGAACGCCAACGCCGTCGCCCAACCAATGAACACCGCGCCTGGCTCCCGGAACAGCGCGTGTTTGAACGCCAGGTAACTCTTCCACCAACCTCCATAGTAGTCCCCGCGAACTGGCCAGACGTATCGCGAGATGATCGCGATCGATACCAGGCCGGCAAGCGCTCCGATGGCAGTGAGTCCGAGAAACCACGCGAGGCGTCGCCGGTCGAGGTGCTCGGTGTTGAGGATCGCGACGGCGGCGATGCCAGCGGGAATGCAGAACGTGGCGATGAAGAACGGGCTCGACGCTACGCAACCGGCGACGAGAAGCGGGTAGATGTAAGGCGCGTATCGCCTGCGTGGAGCGGCCGGCCGGAACCAGAAATGGACGAGCGCAAGCAAGCCGAGCGTGGTGAACACCTCGGAGGTGTGGTTCACGACGAACGGATGAACCACGAAGTTGAACGGTGCCAACCGGTAGAACGACACCATCACGAGCGCGGTGGCTACGATAGCGGGCACTGTTGCCGCATGGAGGGCGGCCCTCAGAACGAGATAGAGCGACGTGGAGATCAGCACCGCGTACGTACAGGCGAGGGCATAGGAGAACCGCTCGAAGTCGGGCGCCAACAGCGCGATCGGCAGCTGGATAAGGATGTCGATAAAATACGGCGATGGCGTGAGTGTGAATCCGCGCGGTGAATCGCCATGTCGCCACCACGCAAGAAACATGTTGTAGTGAATGAGCGAGTCATGCTGAACCGCTGAGGGATCCCCTCGGTTCGATCGCGTAGACGATCGAAAGCGCTCCGGAATTTTGGTCACGTAGGGAGGAATTTCGGGGACCGAGCGTCGGTTCGGACGGCATGATGAGCCGTCGATCGATGTCGAACTTCGCAAAG